>CASDQW010000032.1 GCA_949282965.1 uncultured Lentisphaeria bacterium | reverse complement strand
GTTCTTGAAAAACTTGAAAGATGGGATTGCGCGAACTACCTTATGGAAAAGGTGGGTGACGAATGTGGGACAAATCTCTCCTCCTACAGTCGAAAAATAACGGAAAATGATGTGAAAAGATCGGAAAGTGGAGGAATCCGGTCAGGTACGTGTAACGAGCTGAATGAAAAGAGTTTACGCCAGAAAATAAAATGGCTCCGGCAGCTGGATTCGAACCAGCGACCAAGTGGTTAACAGCCACCTACTCTACCGCTGAGCTATGCCGGAGCGTTTCAACAATCCTTACAATACTCCCTCCCTTTGAAAAAAGCAAACCCATTTCTCGGGAAAAAAAGCTTTTTTTCTGTCATACTGAACTGAAACAGCCGGCCTCTTGCTGTCTTCCGGGGTCTCCTGTAACGTTTTTTTAGCGGCTTTGTCCTTTTTTTTGCGCTTTCACTCTTGGTCTGGACCGGTTGGACAGCTATATTACCTTACAGCATCTTGAAAGGGATCAGAATGACCAATCGTGAGTGGATTCAAACATTCGCCGCCGGCAGCCGGGACGTGCCCATGCCGCAACAGTGGATGTCGTTTTTCACCGGGGATTGCGCCCGGCGTCTGAGCCCGCCGGAATGCCACTATGAACAGATGTGGCTCTTCGAGCCGGGAGAAACATTCGACTTTTCCGCCCAAAGCCGGGACGTCCTGGACAAAATGATCGCCTTCAACCGCGCCACCGGCAGATGTATGATCGCCCCCGGGCGCGGCGCCGCTCTTTCCTGGGGACACGGCGGCCCGGGCGAATTCCGCTGCCGCAAAATCGACAGCGGAAAAGATTTCACCATCGTTCAATATGAAACCGGAGTCAAAGCGGAAATTCGCCGCAATCCACATTTCTATCATATTTTCGACTATCCGGTTCATGACCTCGGCACGGCGGAAAAAGTTTTCCTCCCGGACCCGGATGACCCGGCCCGTTATCTGGGCATCGCCGAGGAAATCGCCTATCTGAAAGAGCGCGGCGAATATACGCTCTGTTCCCTGAACGGATTCTTCTCCGGCATTCATTATTTCTTCATGGATTATCAGGACACCCTGGCCTCCCTGCTGATTGAACCGGAACTCATTGAAGCCGTTCTGAAGCGGCTGGTCCCCTGGAATCTGACCGCGGCCCGCCACCTGATCGCAGCAGGAGCGGACGGTCTGGCGCTCTGCGACGACCTCGGCAGCGCCTGCAATCTGCTGATGGCGCCGGACCTTTACCGGAAATTCTTCAAGCCGCACCACCGGGCCTTGTGCGAACTGGCGCATGCGCATGGGGTCGACGTGCACCTGCACAGCCACGGTGCCATCACACCGCTGCTGGATGATCTGGCCGAATGCGGCTTCGATTACATCAACCCCTTTGATCCCAATGAAAATTTCGACCTGGACGAACTGCTGCCGCGCTATGCCGACCGGTTTATTTTCTGCGGCGGCATGCCCACCGACTTCTGGAAACTGCCCGATGCGGAGCAGGACGCGGTGATCGCCCGCGCCGTCGCACGGTATCGCCGCTACGGCCGTTATCTGCTCATGGATTCCGGCGGCATCCCGGAAGACGTGACTCCGGAACAATTCCGGCGAGTCCTGCAAATCAGCGAACAAATGAGACATTCAAAAACACTCAACCAATAGGAAGCCATTCATGAAACAAACTCCCGAAACCGTTATTTTGCTGAACTGCGGCTGCGAGAACATTCAGAAAATCGCCCGTGCCGTCCGCGACCGCCACATCTACACCATGGTCATGCCCTACTCCGTCCCCGTCGCGCGCCTGACTGCGGAAAAACCGGTCGGCCTGATCGTCTGTGCGGACCGGGTCCTGCCCGCCGCCGCTGAGAAAATGCCGGAATTTGCCGCCCTGGGGCTGCCGATGCTCGCGGTCGGTGACGCCGCCGCTGAAATGGCTCCGGGAGCCCGCCGAGCGGACATGCCGGACGGCGACGTCGCGGCGCTGGCGGAATTCTGCTTCCATGATTGCGGCTGCACCGGAAGCTGGACTATGGAAAAGTTCATCGACGAAGCCGTCGCCGACATTCGTCGTCAGGTCGGCGACGGCCGGGTGGTGCTCGGACTCTCCGGCGGGGTGGACTCCAGCGTGGTGGCGGCGTTGATTCACAAAGCGATCGGCGACCGCCTGACCTGTGTATTCGTCAACCACGGGCTGCTGCGCAAAAACGAGGCGGAAAGCGTGCAGGAAATCTTCGGCCGCAATTTTAAGATGAATCTCAAATACATTGACGCCTCCGACCGCTTCCTCGACAAGCTCGCCGGTGTGGCCGATCCGGAACGGAAGCGCAAAATCATCGGCAAGGAGTTCATCGACGTTTTCGCCGAAGCCGCGGCGGAAATCGACGCGCCGTTCCTCGGCCAGGGAACGATCTACCCGGACATTCTCGAAAGCATCCCGCTCGACGGCAACCCCGCCGGCGTCATCAAAAGCCATCACAACGTCGGCGGCCTGCCCCCGGATTTGAAATTCAAGCTGGTGGAACCGGTCGAACGGTTGTTCAAGGATGAAGTACGTGTCGTAGGACGGCTGCTCGGGCTGCCGGCGGAACTCCTGAACCGTCATCCCTTCCCCGGTCCGTCGCTCGGCGTCCGTCATCTCGGCCCGATCGATCGCAAAACGCTGCAGATTCTGCGTGAAGCGGACGCGATCGTCACCGAAGAGCTGCGTGCCTCCGGCTGGTATGACAAGACCTGGCAGACCTTCGCCATTTTCGTCCCGGTCAAGACCGTCGGGATGAAAAACCACCAGCGTACCTACGATTACGTCATCGCGATCCGCTCGATCAACAGCGTCGACGCCGTGACCGCCGAAGTCGTCCGGCTGCCGTGGGAGTTGCTGTTCAAGATGTCCGACCGCATCATCCGCGAAGTCGAAGGCGTCAACCGGGTCGTCTACGACATCACCCACAAACCCCCGGGGACCATCGAATGGGAATAACACCGGACCTCTGACACCTTTCCGGATCCATCCGGAAAAAGAGCATCCGTGTTTGACAATGCCGCGGAAAAATTCCCGCGGCATTGTCTTTTTTGCTTTTATCGCCCGGCAACCGGAACAGTAAATCGAGTCGGACACTTTCCGGCCACCAGGGAGGCAGGGGGGCTCAGCCGATCATCAACCGTCGTTGCGCCGACGGGAGAAAAACGGCAATGCGGACAGACGACGCCGGATGGCGTCCAGATACACTTCATTATAACCCGGATTCGCCGTGTCCGCCGCGACGGACAGCAGCAGTCCCACCGCGATCAGGCAGACCATCATATTGCTGCCGCCGTAACTGATGAACGGCGCGGGCATCCCCTTGGTCGGGGCCGAACCGGTGATGACTGCCAGGTTGATCACCGCCTGCAACGTAATCACCATCGTCAGACCGAATCCCAGCAGCATCCCCAGACGGGAATTGGCGTTCAAACTGATCTTCATTCCGTACCAGGCGAAAAAACCGTAGACGACGATCAACAGCAGCATCGCCACCAACCCCAGCTCCTCACCGACGATCGCCAGAATGAAGTCCGTATGGGCCTCCGGCAGGTATTTCGCCTTCAAGCGGCTCTCCATGAAACCGATCCCGAACCAGTTCCCCGACCCCAGCGCCAGCAGTGAATTGTAGAGCTGATAGCCTTTGGTCTTCGCGTACAGTTCCGGTTCGAGGAACGACGTGACCCGCGCCATCCGCATCGGGTCCAGAAAATAGATAAATGCCCCCGCCGCCACCACCAGCACCGCCGGTACCAGCAGATAGCGCAGATACAGCCCCCCCGCCATCATGATCATGAACACCATGGTTGCCGTCAGCACCGTCGTCCCGAAATCCCGCCCCGCCAGGATGCATCCCAGCACCAGCGCCGACACGCCCGCCACCGGCAGCAGCCCGGATTTCCAGCGGAACTCGCTGAAGGTGCGCAGATTCTCCGAACAGTACCGCGCCACGAACAGCGCCAGCGCCAGCTTGGCGAATTCCGACGGCTGAATGCTGAGCACCATCCCCGGGAGCCGGATTCGGATCCAGCGGTGTGCTCCGTTGATTGCGGGAAAGCAGGTCGCGGCAATCACCAGCAGCAGCACCGCCGCCGCCACCCACAAGCCGCTCCACGAGGCCAGCCGCCGATATCCGATCACAAACGCGGCAAACGCCCCCGCCGACCCGAGCACCACCCACATCAACTGATTCTGGAAATATTTCACCCCCGCCACATTGTAGGAAGTGGAGTACAGCATGGTCAGCCCGAAAACCGTCAACAGCGCCACCACCACCACCAGACGCCGGGCAAACACAATCGAATCCGCCCCACTGCCGGTCTCAGCAACACCGGTCAGGTCCTCGGGCAGTAACCCTTCCCTCATTCTTCATCAGCCCCCGTCCGCCGAAACAGTCCCCAGCGCTCCGGCCCCAGATCAAAAACCCCCAGCGTGGAAAATCCCGCGTCGTACCGGGACCGCACTTCGCCGATCAATTCCGCCCCGGATTCCGCCTCCACCGGCGCAAACCGGTACACCCCGGGCACGAAAGGCGATTCCAGAAACACCTGCAGCCGCCCGCCCAGCGCGGCCAGTCCGACCACATGCAGCCCGGCACCGCGCACCGCGGCGGCGTTCAACCGCTCCGACGCGCCCGCCGGATCCAGCGAAATTTCATTCAACGGTATATCGAGAATCCTCAGCATTTTCTTCGTCGTCCCTTCCGGATGCTTATTCCAGATAGCGTTCCTCTCCGGGCCCGATTTCCCGCAATCCGGTCCGATGCGCATAATCGGCGGCGTCTGCGGCATCAATCGCGGCCAGCGGCGAAAACTCCACCCGGGACTGCAGCATCCCGGCGCTGTCCCGGGACACCTGGACTCCGGCTTTTTCCAGCCAGCGAGCATCCCGTTCCATCATCATCGCCCGGCAACTTTCCACCGAATCCACGCCGGTCCGATTCTTGGTCGGCGCGAACATCGCCGCCCGGTCTCCTTCCAGCACCAGCGTCCGTTCCGCCAGCGGCAGAGCATCGAAAATGAACGATTCCAGTTTCACCGCGTTGGGCGCCTCCGGCGTCACCGGGTTCCCGGCGTCGTCCACATAAGGCACCTTCTTGTCCGCCCGGTGCCAGGGCAGCCGGAGCGAACCGCCGGCGGTCAGCCGTTCCACAAAATTCCGGCTGATCAGGTGAATCGCCGGACTCCCGGCGATGAAACGCAATGAACCGTCCGGATTGCGGCTCTGGGCCAGATCATCGGGCAGGTCGCTGTATTCGATGATTTCCAGTTTCCCGCCGGAGACGCAGAAATTGCCGAGTTTTTCGAACGGCCCGGTCTTGGGCAGCATAATCGCGCTCATTTCGGAATTCTGCAATTCATGCAGTCCGAGGAACAGGGGATGAAGCATCGGCGCCAGCGGATTGTCCACCTGGAAATAGGAAATCACATCCGTTCCCTCGCACGCCATCCGCTCCAGTGCTCCGGATTTCTTCAAAGCCAGCAGTGTTCCGCCGTGCCCGTCCGGGGACAGCGCCAGGGAATCCTTCGCCGCCAGCAGCAGCTTGCCGTCGTACCCGATTGCCGGCATGGTTCCCTGGGTGAAAAACATGATCCGTCCTGAATCCAATCCGAAAAATCCGTGTTCCCGGAAAAACGACTCCGTTGCCTCACGGTTGAGTTCGCTGGTCATAATGTACCAGGTAATCGCGCATCCATACTTTTCGCCCGCGCGCCGCAGGGTTTCCGCAAAGTACTGGAACAGGGATTTTCCGGAAACCGGCGCGATCGGAAACGTCCCTTTCGGTCCGTCGAAACCCAGCCGGGTTCCCTGTCCTCCCGCCACCGTCAGCGCCGCCATCCGTCCGGAAGCGATCAGTTCGCGCCCCCGCGCCTCGGCCACCCGGTAAAGTTCCTTTTCCTCTGCGTTGCGCGGTACCGCGGGGAAATACGGTGCAGGCTGCAGATCCGGCGGCACCACAGTTTCCGGGCGCCGCAGCACATAACCGGCGATCAGTTCCGGCAGCGTCCGAAAATCCAATGCCCGGATCTGACCGGCCAGCCGCCCACGCCCGTTTTCATCCAGCTCCGGCCAGAAACGCAGCAGCTGTTCCTGTCCTGCCGCAGTCAGCGCCGTCTTCAATTCCTCATACAACGTCATGGGAGGCACCCCCTTTCCCGGTTCTCTATCCGCCTGTTAGCATCGCGGTCTAAAATACTCGATTTTTCCCGCTTTTGCAAATCTTTTCCGCTTGCTTTCCGCAGGAAAACGCAATATACTGACACAGGTTCAGCCGGTCGCACCGCATCCGGAACCGGCGGTGGCGGCGGCATGCCGTCTCATTCGGAGTCTTGATATGATTTTCAAACTGCTCAAACGGCACTGGCCGCTCGGCGTGGTGCTGCTGATCGCCCTGTATTGCCTGCTGCCGGCGCTGGAACGGGACCTCTGGTTCGACGAGGCGCTGACGCTGATGAACTTCGCCATGCTGCCGTCCGCAGCGGAGATTTACCGTCAGTACGTCATTCCCAACAATCAGATCGTGCATACCTTGCTGCTGCATGCGTACGTGGCGCTGACGCCGGAATCGCTGGACTTCACCTTTTTTCTGCGGCTGCTGCCGTGCCTGACGGCGCTGGGAACGCTGGCGCTGCTGTACGGGAGATTCCGGGTGCGGTTCGGGTCGCGGATTCTGCTGCCGCTGATGACGGCATTGGCGGTGTCGCTGCCGTTTCAGAATTACGGGACTGCGCTGCGCGGCTACATGCTTTCGGCGCTGCTGGTGCTGGCGGCGACTGATTGCGCGCTGAGCTTCGCCCGCCGCGGCGACCGGTGGAGCTGGGGAGGGTGGTTTCTGTGTTCACTCGCGGCGATCGGCACCATCCCGACCAATTTGCTGGCGCTGGGGGGGGCGGTGCTGTACGCCCTGCCGCTCTGCGGACCGGACTGCTGCCGTCGGAAACGGTTCTGGATCATGGCGGGCACGCCGGTGGCGGCGTTCGCGCTGTTTTATCTGCCGATCGTCGGGCAGCTGCTGCAGGTTTCCCGCCTGGGGGAAGGCTGGACTGACGGCATGGCCGCGCTGGGCGCGACCTACGCCGCGCTGATCGTTGCCTTCGCCATGCTGCTGGTACCGGTGATTCTGGGTGCGTCGCTGCTGCTGGGAAGACCGGGATACAACTGGACCTTTTCGGCCCGCGCGGCGATTCTGCTGCTGCCGATCCCGGCCTGTCTGCTGCTGCCGGTGGCTCCCTTCCCACGCGTTTTCTTCGTCCTGTGGCCGCTCTGGCTGCTGCTGGGAGCGGGAGCGGTCAAGCGGCTGGTCGCCTGGCAGGCCCGCCATCGGCGGCGCTGGTCGGCCAATACCTTTTTGTTCGCACTCACTGCGGCGACCTGCGTCTGGGGCGCGGTGGAACACAACAGCGGGGTGAAAACCGCATTCTCCCGCCGTTTCGGAGGTGCCATGGGGGACGACTATTTCCTGCCTTATTACATGCGTGAGGATTTCCAACCGCGCCGGCTGATGACGGAATTGATCCGCCGCACTCCGGTCATGCCGGAAGCGGTCTATCTGAGTTTCTCCGCCGACCCCTGGGCCCTGATGTTCTACGGCTCTCTGGCGGGATGGCACGGCGATATCTGGCGCTTCGACGGGCCGCGCGGCCGGATTCGGCAGCTGCCGGAAGGCGTGCCGGTAATCCTCCACGCCGCCGATCCCCCCGAACCGGTGGGGGAACGTTTCTTCCGCCGCCTGACACCGGTGCTGACCGAGGGCCGCAATACGGTTTACCGCTGAAAAATCCGTTCCAGCAGCGCATCGGTGGCGTGAGGCCGGGCCAGTGTCAATGCCCGGTGCCCCTTCTCCCGCCATTCTTCGGGATTGTCGAGAAACGAGCCGATCAGCGCCACGGCGCGACTGACGGTGCAGTCGGCATTATTGACGGCCTCGGCCGCCCCTGCCGCGACCAGGCAGCGGGCGTTGTCCCACTGGTGCCCTTCCGCGGCATAGGGATAGGGAATCAGCACCGCCGGCTTGCCGAACAAGGCAATCTCCGCCGCCGTGCTCCCTCCGGAACGGGCGATCACCAGGTCCGCCGCGGAATACAGCAATGCCATCTCCTCGCAGGATCCCAGCGCCAGCACCTGGAACGGAACACCGGTGTAGGCCTTTTGCACCTCCTCCAGTTTCGTCGGCCCGGCGAGGTGAATGACCTGCACGTCGGCATCCCCCAGCTGCCGGAGCGCGGCGGGAAAGTTCCGATTCAACGTCGCCGCGCCCTGGCTGCCGCCGAAGATCAGCAACGTCGGCAGATCCCCACTGAAGTGACTGCCGAAACGCGCATTCAGTTGCTCAATCGCGGCGCCCTTGTCATGCCTTCCCGCCCGGAGCAGTTCCGGACGCAGCGGCATCCCGGTACAGGCAACGGGACAATGCGCCCGATCCGCGTTGACCGCGGGAAACGCCGTCCCGAGAAAACGAGCCGCCCGACTCAGCCAGCGGTTGGCCCGCCCGATCCGGGCATTGCCGTCATGCAGAAAAATCGGAATCTTCCGCCGGTATGCCGCCGCCAGCACTGGAACGGAAGCGAAAGACCCCATGCCCAGCGCCGCGTCCGGGGAAAATTGCCGCAACTCCCGTCCCGCCTGAAGCATCCCGCGTATCAACCCGCTCCCGAAACGCCACCATCGCACCGGATGCAACCGCCCGGGACTGGGCATCGCCGGCAACGCAATCGCCGGAATGCCGAATGATTCCGCCGTCGCCCGCTGTGCCGCGGCATTTACGCCGGAAAGCAGCAGCAGCACCTCACCGCCGTTCTCCCGGTGCCGCCGGGCCACCGACAACCCCGGATAAAAATGCCCCCCGGTTCCGCCGCAGGTGATGACCAGTTTTCTCCCCGCTCCCGGAGCGGACGACACCTCTTCGGTACCGCCGTGCGCCTGTGTCGTTGCTTCCGTCATGACCGCCCCCCGTCACTGCTCAGGGCAGCAGAAGCCGCCGGAACTCTTCGATGGACACCGGCCGGCCGTACTCCGAAAGTTCGAACGTTTCCGCATACTGGACCGCGTCCCCAGCCGCGCCGTAAACCGCGCGCAATACCTCACGCCCGAGCTTCGCCTGACGGACATTGCGCTCCATCCAGCCGCGCAGCAGGTGTTCGCGCCGGGCGGCGGCGTCCATCCGGGAAACGTCAAAACCGCGATCACCATTGCTCCAGGGTAGCCATTCGTAAAACTGTGAACGGTGGCAGTCGCACATCGCCAGCTTGGTCTCCAGCACCGCATCAATCGCCACCGCCGCGTCCACCCGGAACGGCCGGGGCCGCAGAAAACGATCATAGCTGTAGGCGAACACCGGTGCCGTGTCTCCCACCGGCGTGTCCGGACAGCACAACGGCACCCCCACCAGAAACGAGGCGTCCTGCACCAGCTGCCCCGTCGCCCGGTGATCGGCATGATAATCGCAGGTCCGGTGGGTGATCACCACATCCGGACGAAATTCACGAATCAACCGGACCAGTTCCTGCCGGATTGCCAGCGTGGGTTCCAATTCTCCGTCGTTGTGGTTGAGCACCCGGTATTCTTCAATTCCGGAAATGGCGGCCGACGCCTGGGTTTCGCCGTAACGGCGGGCGGCCAGTTCCGCCGGGTTCATCGACTGATGCCCGGCATTGCCGTTGGTCACGGAAACAAATTGCACCGCGTGTCCGGCCCGGGCCAGCTGAATCGCCGTCCCGCCGAACAATAAATCGGGATCGTCTGGATGCGCTCCGAAAAACAGATAACGCCGCTGAGTCATGGTTCTGGTCTTCCCTGTTATTGCCTGTTATATGTCACTCATCAGCCGCCGTCAAAGCAACCCGTACAAGGCGCCGATCACGGCGGAGATCACAATCAACCAGATAAACGGAAACTTCGTCCGAATCTGAATCACCGCCACCGCCACTGCGATCGCCAGCGGCAGCGGCCGCACATAGAAATTCCATTCCACCGGTACTCCCCGCAGCAGGCCGCGCACATATTCCACCGGCAACTCCGCAGTAAACACCGAAATCTCCGCAAACACCAGCACCGCCACCAGCAGCAGCCCGTAAGCCGCCGGCCGCAACCCTGCCAGACCGCCTTCCACCAGCAGCGACTGCTTCCAGCGGGCGATGAAATGCATGGCCAGCAGCACCAGCGCCAGGGCCGGCGTAATCAACCCCGCGGTCCCGACCAGCGCTCCAATCACCCCGTGCTGCGTGAAGCCGACATAGGTGGCCGTATTGATCCCCACCGGCCCCGGCGTCACCTGCGCCACCGCCACCAGACGGGCGAATTCCGACGCCGTCATCAGATGCCGGGCATCCACCAGGTCGGCGGTCAGCAGCGGCACCAGTGCATATCCCCCGCCGAAACAGAGCAGACCGTATTTGATGAAAAGGAAGTATAAACTCCACAACGACATCAGCACGTCCCTCCCGCCCGGCGCAACCGCCGCCGCCGCCACCAGACGTACCCCACCCCACAGGGGATGGACATCACCATCAACCAGCCAGGATTGACCTGAAACACCACCATGCCGATCACCAATGCGACGGCCATGATGATTTCGAACCACCCGGTCATGGATTTTTTGCCGAGTCGCCAGGCGGTGGCGACGATCATGCCGACAATGCAGCTGTTGACCCCCAGAAACGCCCCATTGATCATCGGCGAATCCGTCGGCAGCATCGTCATCCCGGATGCCAGCAGCACAATGGCCACCACCGGCGGCAGCACAGTGCCGAACAGCGCCGCCAGCGATCCCGGAAATCCGGCAACCCGGGAACCGATGTAAATGGCTCCGTTGCAGGCGATGATGCCGGGCACCGTCTGCGACAGCGCCATCATATCCAGAAAGTCCTGCTGTGTAATCCATTGCCGCCGCCGGACGAATTCATTCTCCGCCACCGACAAAATCACATATCCCCCCCCGATCACCATCGTGGTGATCTTGGCGAATTCCCAGAAGAGAATCCCGCACAACCGCATGCGTGATGGTGACGGGTCCTGATTTTCCGCTGTCACATCCATTCCAACCTCCAGACCGGCGTCGTTGCTCCGGCATCTTCCGGGACGCCCCGCCTCTTGCTAAAGTTCCCGGCTGATCCGCATGGAACAGAAATCCGGACCGCACATCGTGCAGAATTTTTCCCCACCATGATCCCGGCCCGTCTGCTCGCTGCGCTCCGCCAATGCCTCCGCGCGCAGCTCCCGTGCCCGTTCCGGATCCAGAGCCAGCTCAAACTGTTTCTCCCAGTCAAATTCCGCCCGTGCCCGGCTGATCGCGTCATCCCGTTCCCGCGCGCCGGGGCGTCCCAGCGCCACGTCCGCGGCATGTGCCGCGATTTTATAGGCAATCACTCCGTTGCGGACATCCTCGGCATTCGGCAGCCCCAGATGTTCCTTCGGTGTCACGTAACACAACATCGCGGCACCATGAAACGCGCCCATCGTCGCCCCGATCGCGCTGGTGATATGATCATACCCCGGCGCACAGTCGACGGTCACCGGACCGAGGATGTAAAACGGCGCATCGTCGCACAATTCCTGTTCCTTTTTCATATTCATTTCGATTTCGTGGAAGGGGATATGGCCCGGCCCCTCCACCATCGCCTGCACCCCCGCCGCGCGGCTGCGCCGCACCAGTTCGCCCAGCACCCGGAGTTCCGCGAACTGCGCCTCGTCGCTCGCGTCCGCCAGACAGCCCGGCCGCATACCGTCGCCGAGTGACAGTGTCACATCATGTTCGGCACAGATTTCCAGAATCCGGTCGAAAGCGGTGTAAAAAGGATTTTCCTTTTCGAATTTCTGCATCCAGCGCGCCAGAATCGAACCACCGCGGCTGACAATCCGCAACAGCCGCCGCCGGGCTGCCGGAATCTGTTCCCGCAGCAGCCCCGCGTGAATGGTGATGTAATCCACCCCCTGTTCCGCCTGCTCCCGGATTACCTGCAAAATCAATTCCTCACTCAAATCGTCCGCATTCGCCACCCGCGCCAGCGCCTCGTACACCGGCACGGTCCCCACCGGCGCCGGACTCGCCTGAATGATCGCCTTCCGGATGCCGATGATCCCGTTTCCGGTACTGAGGTCCATCACCGTATCCGCACCGTAGCGCAGCGCCGCCTGCAACTTGGCGATCTCCTGCCGGGGGCAGCTCGCCAGCGAAGAGTTGCCGATATTGGCGTTGATCTTTGTCCGCAGGGCGCGGCCGATGCCGACCGCCTGCAGACCGGCGTGATGAATATTGGCGGGAATCACGATCGTTCCGGCGGCCACGCCGTCGCGAATCGTTTCCGGCGGCAGCATTTCGATTTCCGCCACATGCCGGATCTCCGGCGTGAGTTCGCCCTGCCGCGCCCGGGCCATCTGGGTTACGCACTTCACCTTGGTCTCAATCCTTCCCGCGGGATTACCCCCCGCAAATCATAAGATATTCGTCAATTCCTCAATCGTCCGCGCCGTCGCCCCGGCATGGCGGCGGATCGCCGTCCCCGCCCGGCTGCCCAGTTCCTGCCGCAGACGCGCATCCGCGACGAGCGGCCGGAGTGCGGCGGCAAGGGCATCATCCGAAGCAACGGTGCAAACCGCGTCGGCCTCTTCCAGCACCCGCAGAATGAAACGGAAATTCCGCAGTACCGCTCCGGTTACAATCGGCTTGTCCAGAAGCGCCGGCTCGATCAGGTTATGTCCTTCGTCGTGTCCGGACAGACTTTTCCCCATGAACACGATGTCGGCCCCCTTCATCAGCCGGAGCATTTCGCCGGTGGTATCCGCCAGCAGCACATCCACCGTACCCGGGGTGCCCGATCCGTCGCTCCGGCGCCGGTAACGCAATTGGGCGGTTTCCAGCAGGGTCGCGATCTCGCCGCCGCGCTCGGCGTGGCGCGGTACCAGCACCAGGCGCAATGTCGGAAATTCCCGCCGCAATTCATCGAAAACCCGGACCAGCAGCGCTTCCTCTCCCGGATGGGTGCTCGCCCCCAGCAGCACAGTCCCGGCGTCGGCACCGAAGACTTCCCGATAATCCACCGGCGTCAGGTCCGAAGGCACCGGCTGGTCGAATTTAAGATTGCCCGTTACCGTCACCCGCGCCTCCGGAGAGACCGAGCGGAACCGTTCAGCATCCGCCTCCGACTGGGCGGCAATCAGCGAGAACATTTTCAGCAGCGGCCCGAAAAAACACCGCGCCCGCCGGTATCCCCGCGCCGAATGATCCGACATCCGGGCGTTGACCACCGCCGCCGGAATGTTCCGGCGCCGGGCTTCGGCGATCAGGTTCGGCCAGATTTCCGTCTCAAAGATCACCAGCAGTCCCGGCCGCACCACGTCCAGCGTCCGCCGCACCCAGCTTCTGAAGTCAATCGGGCAGAAAATCACCGCCACTCCGGGCGGCACCTGCTGCCGCGCCAGTTCCTGTCCGGTGGTGGTCGTCGTGGAAATGACGAATTTCCGTTCCGGATCGGCCGTCCGCCACGCTTTCAGCAGTGCCAGCGCCACGACCGTCTCGCCTACGCTCACCGCGTGAATCCAGGTA
The DNA here is from genome assembly GCA_949282965.1 of uncultured Lentisphaeria bacterium. Lineage (GTDB taxonomy): Bacteria > Verrucomicrobiota > Lentisphaeria > Victivallales > Victivallaceae > CALXOD01. The sequence goes on along the minus strand of CASDQW010000032.1, from coordinate 4,914 downwards.
CAGCCGTGAAACGCGGCCAGTTCCCGTACCCGCTCCGGCGTAAACCGCCCGAACCGTTCGGCAAAGGTCTTCTTCCACCCCGGCCGGTTCCGGTATTTGAAAATCAATCCGGGCAGGAAACAGACAAATCCCACCGGCAGCAACAGATTATACAAAAACAGCCACATGCCCCCGCCTCAATCGTAAAAATGGGTGCGGATGTATTCCGCCGCCGTTTCCAGGTTCGGCAGGATTTTCGTACAGAACCGCGCCATCCAGGGACTGCAGTCCCGAAATTCCAGCGGCGAGAAGGCCACCACGAATTTCCCCAGATTGTGTGCTGCGTAAAACACTTCCATACTTGTGCCGATGCTCGGACGGTTGTAGTTCACCAGGATCAGGTCGGCGTCACGCACGTCCTGAAGGTCGAATTCCACAATCTCATTGGCGCTGTCCACCTGCCGGTCGACGAATTTGCGCCGCATCGGATCCAGAAGCCGGAACCGGTCTCCGAGCAGCAGCTTGGCGGTCTCGCGCCATTCACGCGCCGCGCCTTCATGCTCGTCCATGATCGGTCCGGAAAGATAAATTCGCTTGCTTTTGTCCATAAACATCACCAGAAAACGGTACCCGCTGCCCTTTGCTTTTTACTGATTTCATACATTACACCCTTTCCGAAAAAAATCACGGAGTGCAATCCGGTTTTTCTTGATAAAAGCGCATTGTGCGGGTATATTATACAATCATCCGGAGTAAGAACCGGTTGTTCATTCAAAAACAGAAAAAATCCCCCCGGCCCGGCTCGTTCCTGACGCCGCGCCGGCCCATTTCCCGGAGGAACGTTTATGGATCAGGCCCGTCTGGAAGATCTCGTCATGGCTGCGGCGGAAAGACCGTCCGGCAAAAACCTCGATAAACTGCTTGCTGAACTGCGTGCCCTGCCCGGCGGTCTCACCGCGGAAAATGTGGAAGCGCTTCAGCTGCTGTGGGAAAGCTGGGACGAAGACAACCTTTTCCCGAATCAGGCCACCTTCTGCCTGGAACTGGCCGGAACCGCCGCTCCCGCCGGAGCAGCCTTCCGAAACATGCTTGCGGCGGCAGTCAAGACTCTGTTGCCCCCCTATCTTAACCGTACTCCGTTCCTGCGGGCGCTCGGCGTGCGCGACGATACCACACCTCTGCATGAAATCGTCTGGCGCTTCCGCAAACTGGCCGCATTGAAAAACGGCACCATCATTTTCCGCAACGGCACCTGGGGAGTCGCCGGTGCGCCGGATGGCATCAACGGGACGCTTCCGGTCAGTCCCTACGGCAGCCGGGGGAGCGCCGCCGGAGTGCCGATGGAGCTGGTTCTGAAAGAAGGCATCTTTCTTTCCCCCGGGCTGGAAATCAACAAAATCACCGACCCGGCCCGGGCCGCCGCCATGACTTCGGCGGATTTCCGCGCCGTGGTCAAACGCCGGGCGCTGACCAACGTCTCCGACGGACAGCTCAAGGCCATGGCCCTGGCCAGTGCCGGCAAAAATATGACGCCGGAAGCCTTCAACGCCTGGTGGAGTGCGGAAACGCCCGCCCCGCGTACCGCCACCGGCGGACGCCGTGCCTGCGACGGACGCAGCCTGACGGAAATCGATCTTCTGCTGGATAAGGAAGCCGCCGCCGGCGCGTCCACTTTCACCGAAGAGGAGGTTCAGGCCCTGACCCGTTTCTTCGCCGCGCTCAAACCGGAAACCGCCGCGCGGGAAGCGCTGGCCCTGGCAAAAGTCATCACCAAACTGCAGAAACGCACCAGACGCGAAGATCTCGCGCCCATGCTCTCGCCGCTGCGGGAAAAAGCGCCGTTCTGGCCGGCCGACCCCGGACACACCTCTCTGGAAAAACTGGCGGTGTGGGGGGAAGTACCCGCCAAGGACCTGGAAGCGCTGGCGGCGGCCACCACCGCGGTTTTCGAAGAAGGCTATCTGGCCGAATGCGCACTGCGGCTGCCGCTCAAGGCGCTGAACGCGGTCTGCGCTGCCGTCAGCAAGGACACCCTTTCCGATACCCTCGGCAGTCTCCGGAGCTGCGGCTCCGACCTCCTGATGTGGATCTGGAAGAACCGCAAAAAAGACGGCAAGGAACTGCTCAACCTGATTAATGTCGAAAATGTCGTGCGTGCCCTCTCTCAGGAAAAATTGCCGAAAGCATGGGGCAACGCCCAGCGTGAATTGCGCACCCATTTGCTGGACAAGGACGATTTCCAGCGCCAGCTGATCTGTTCCGCCGCGGACGACGCCATGGCCATTGCCGCCACGCTGCAGGGCGCCCTGTTCCTGAGCCCCGGCGAACGTCAGAGCCTGCTGGTGAAGCTCGCCCGCCATTCGGAAGCACTGCGTGACTACATTGAAAACGGTGCCGGACAGCGCATCCTCAACGCCGGGTTGACCGCCGCCGACAAAAAAGTCGAAGTCCCGGTGGCAAACGAACCGCATTACACGTCGGTTCGCTCCCATGAGCGGCTGCTCAAGGAACTGGACGACATCATCAATATCTACACCCCGGAAAACCGCGAGGCCTTGAAGGTCGCCCGCGCTCATGGCGACTTCCGCGAAAATGCCGAGTTTGACGCCGCCAAGGAACGGCGCAACTTCCTTTCCCGCCGTCGCGGCGAACTGGAACGGGAACTCCAGCGTGTTCAGCCGGTCTCATTCGCCAAAGTTCAGGTGGATGACACCGCGGTCATCGGCTGCCGGGTCGATCTCGCCGACGACGAGGGCGAAATCAGCACCTATTATCTGCTCGGCGCCTGGGACGGCAATCCGGAAAAGAATTACCTCTCCTACCGGACCCGCCTCGGGCAGGCGATTCTCGGCCATGCCAAGGGTGAAAAAATCAACATGCCGAACGGCAGCGAACGCACCATCGTCGCCGTCCTGCCGCTGCCGCCGGAAATCCTGGCGGAAATGGAATAACTTGCATGCCCGTTGAACCCGTCCAGCTGCTCTGTCGCTTCATCAACCGCGCGGAACGGTGGCGGCGGGTTCGCTCCTACCGTGAAATGGACCGCCGCGGGAATGGCCCGGTGGCGGCCGTTTCGCTGCACTTCCCGGCGGCAATTCCGGCGGCGCAAAATCGGAAAATCGCCTTTTTCTCCGATGCCCACTACCACGGCAGTCCCCGGGATCGCCTCAAGGCTGCGGAACTTGTCCGACTGATTACGCAATTCGCTCCGGATTACCTGATTTCCGGCGGCGATCTTACCGCCTACGCCTGCGACCTGGATCGGCAGCGGGAATTGCTGAGCGCGCTGCGTGATACGCCCGTTCCCGTCCGGCTGGCGATCCCGGGCAACTGGGAATGCGGCAAACGCTGGCTGCCGGTCGGGTATTGGCGCGACCTTTATCGGGAATACGACTTCATCTGGCTGGAAAACGAATGGTTCGACGATGGCGTACTGACGTTTTACGGGGCCTCTGATGTCAGTTCAGGGCATCTGCCCCCTCTGCGCTGGCCGGATGCGCCACGGCAGCGAATTCTGCTGGCGCACAGCCCGGATACCGTCATCGCGCTGGATTCTCCCCGAAAACCACGCGCGCCGATTCCGCTGGCGCTCTGCGGGCACACGCACGGCGGCCAGATCCGGCTGCCGTTCTTCGGCGCCGCGGCGGCCGCGTCCCGCTACGGGCGGCGCTTTGACTACGGCGTCTTCGTCCGGTCCGGCACGGGAGACCGGATGGTCATCTCCTCCGGACTCAGTCAGCTGTCATTTCCCTGGCGGATCGGCTGCCGCCCTGAAGTGTTGCTGATCACGCTGACCGCCGCACCGACGGACAGCCGGCTGAAAAAACTTTGACCGCTCTCCGCCAGCAACTTCGGTTTTTCCTTAAATTCCGCCGCAGATGAGCCGGCACCAGAACAACAGCAATGCCACGCCGATCCCCCACGGCACCAGAGCATGCCGGAACGGAAACGGCGCCAGATCCTTAAAACCTTCCCGGCGGAAGAGCTCCACAAACGCCTCAAACGCCTCCTCTGACGGAAACATGTCACGCCGTAAAACGCCGAAAAGGCGCTGTCCCCGCAACAGGAGCAGCACCTCACCCCGGCGACAAAAGCCGCTGACCTGCTCTTTCCAGACGGCTTTGCGGCAATCCCCGCCGCGGCGGATCTCCATGGTCTCTTCCGTCAGCAGATATTCTCCCGGCATGGAAAACGTCCCGTTCCAGCGCAGCGCCAGCCGGGCGATTCTCCACCAGAAAGCAAAATAGATTCCCTCCACCCACGGCGAGCAGAGCAAAAGCACCAGTCCGCCCAGACCGTAAAACCACCAGCCTCCCCCGCAGGAATGCCAGAGGGCGATTACCACCACCAACCCGCCGTCCAGCGCATAAAAACGCCGCACCCGCATCAGCAGGGAATAATACAGCCGGCAAGCCTTCCGGAGTTCATCCTCCCGGACCTGATAACTGAAACGCCATTCCATACCTGTCCTCCTCCGATGATCGTCAGACCCCCATCGAATGAATCACCGCATCCCTGCTCCCCCCGGTGCGAACCATATCCTGGTTGCCACCGGCCTTCCCGCGATGTCAATTTTCTGCCGGCATCAGCTGCCACACCCAGCCCGCCAGTACCACCATGCCCAGCAGCCACGGTGCCAGCGCACGCCGGAAGGGAAACGGCGTCAGATCCGCAAAACCGCTTCTCCGCAGATGCGCAACGAATTCGTCAAAATCCTTCTGCTCCGGAAATTCCTCCCGGCGCAGCGCACCTGCGAAAAAGGTGTCACAGAATAAAAGAACCATATCCTCCCGGTAATAAAACCCGGTTACATTCTCGCGCAATACCATATGAGTCACGGTTTCCCCGCGCCGGATTTCCAGGAATTCATCCGTCAGGTGGCATTCTTCCGGCATCGTAAACACCCCGGCATGCCGCATGGCCCGGCACTGCGAC
>CASDQW010000031.1 GCA_949282965.1 uncultured Lentisphaeria bacterium | reverse complement strand
GTCGGAATTTTTGCGCCGGGCGCGCTTTTCCCGCTGGCGATCATGGCTTCAAGATACTCCACCATGGGCTGATACAGGTTGCCGGACATATTTTGTTTATGTGCTCCAAAGTGTTCGATTCTTTTGAACTAATTATAATATAAATCCGATCAAATGTCAATGCACATTCTGAAAAAAAAAGAGTTTTTTCTAAAAATCGCTTATATAATGGATGTTGTCGGATACAGTTGCGCAGCACCATGGCCGGTGATATAGTATAGGAATATCTGCAGAAGGCCCCGGTATTTTCGGCCGGACGGTGGAGAACTGCGGAACTTATTTTTGTTTTTTGGATTGGTTTTCTGAAATGATTGTAGCCGGAACCTTATCGCCGGAGCGGCAGGCAGCCTCCCGCAACAATTACAACAAGTTCAATTTCATCAACGGTTTTTCCTATATGTGTTTGGGAGAAACAGTGATTATTCTGTTTGCAGTCCGGATCAACTGCCCGGACTCGCTGGTGGCGGTGCTGGGGGCGATGATGTATTTCGGATTTCTGCTGCTGCCGCTGGGGAAGATGGTGACCGCGCGCGTCGGGGCGGCACAGAGTCAGGCCACTTTCTGGGTGCTGCGGAACATGGCGGCGCTGCTGGTGGCGTCCACGTCGCTGCTGGTATATTTCGGGTTCCACCGGACGGCGATGGGGGTGCTGCTGCTGGGCGCGTTTCTGTTTTATGGGTTTCGCGCGGCAGGGGTGGTGATGAGCCAGCCGCTGCTCGGGGAAATTTCCACCGGGGAAAACCGGGCGAAATTCATCGGATTTTCCACCGGGGCATTTTATTTTTCGGCGCTGCTGTCGCTGGTGATGATCAGTTTTCTGGTGCGGTTGTCCCAGAGCTTATGGATGCTGACCGGCATCATCATTCTCGGTTCGGCGCTCGGGGTGACGTCCTCCCGTTTCATCCGGAGGATCGACGAGACGGAGAACATCCGCCGTTCGGCGCGGCGCCCGATCCTGAGCGAACTGCACGTGGTTTTCCGCAATCCCCGTTTTCGCTGTCAGGTGCTGGCGTCGTTTGTCATCAATCTTGCCATCATCATGATTACGCCGATGTCCATGTTGACCTTGAAACGGGGGTGCGGCGTCAGCGATACCCGTGCGCTGATGTTTTCGCTGGTGCAGTTCGGTTCGGCGATCATCATGTCGCAATGCGCCGGGAAAATCGCCGCGCGCGTCGGACCGCGCCGGGTGGTGATTGCCGCGTACTGCACGTTGTTGAGTGCCGCGGTGCTGTGGGTCTGCTGTCCCGCGGGCGTGTCGGCGTGGTATTGGGCGCTGCCGTTTTTTCTGGCCGGCGGCGCGGGGGTGAGCATCGGTAATTCCATGACGCATTATTTCCTGCAGACGGTGCCGCAGGAGAACCGGGTGGCGGCCTCGCTGTTCCTGGCGGTGGTGACCGGCGCGGGCGCGGGCGTCGCCGGCATGCTGCTGGCGGGGGGGCTGGTCCGGCTGGCGGGAAGCTGGGTGGGGGCAGGAGCGGATGCCTTCAGCGGGTACCGGCTTTATTTCGTACTGGTGCTGGTGCTGATGGGGCCGGCGCTTTATGCCGTGACCCGGTTGAAACGGTGAGTACGCCGTTCCGATGGAAGCTGTGCGGAACGGCACCACGGCTCCGGACGAGCTTGACAAACGGGGGGGGGACTGCTATACTCTTTCCCATGTGATTTTTTCTGAAAACACGGCCTTCGGCTGGACGGGAGAGCGACGGGAGATGGGTGAAAAAATGCGCGTGGGGGATTATGTATTCCGCTTCCTGGCGGATTACGGCGTGCGGCATGTCTACATGGTATCCGGCGGCGGTGCCATGTTTCTCAATGACGGTCTCGGGAAAGAACAGCGGATCCGTTATCTGTGTCCTCACCATGAACAGGCGGCGGCCATTGCCGCGGAAGGGGAATCCCGGGTGACCAACCGTCTTTCGGTGGTGTGCGTGACCACCGGTCCCGGGGGCACCAATACGCTGACCGGAGTGATCGGGCAGTGGCTGGATTCGATCCCGACGCTTTATCTGTCGGGGCAGGTCAAATTTGAAACGACGGTGGCGAGCTGTCCTGAAATCGGACTGCGGCAGCTCGGCGATCAGGAAATCAATATTGTCGACATGGTGCGTCCGGTGACGAAGTACGCGGCCATGATCACCGATCCCGCCGCCATCCGGTATGAATTGGAAAAGGCGATTCACACCGCTCTGTCCGGGCGGCGCGGCCCGGTCTGGCTGGATATTCCGCTGAATGTGCAGTCGGCCGAAATCGATCCGGAGTCATTGCGCTCCTTCGTGCCGTCGCCCGGCGTGCCGCCGGTGCCGGAATCGACGCTGGAGGCGGTGGCCGCCGCGCTGGAAACCGCCGCGCGTCCGGTGATTCTGGCCGGACACGGGATTCGGCTGGCGGGGGTGGAAACGGCATTCCGGGAGCTGGTGCGGCGTCTGGAAGCGCCGGTGGTGGGGACCATCGGCGGCTTCGACCTGCTGCCGACGGCGAGTCCGTGGATGATCGGAAGGGCGGGGTCGTTCGGCACGCGGGCGGGGAACATCGCCGTTCAGAACGCCGACGTGCTGCTGTGCCTCGGCACCCGCAACAATGTGCGGCAGGTCGGCTACAATTGGGAAAGCTTCGCCCGACGGGCAGGGACGGTGATCGTTGTTGACATCGACGCGGCCGAATTGAAGAAACCGACGGTCCGGCCGGGATTGGCGGTGCATGGGGACCTTGCGGAATTTCTGCCGCGTCTGGCGGCGCGGATGGCGAAGGCGGCGCTGCCGGACCGGACGCGCTGGCTGCGCTGGAACCAGGAGCGCCGGAGGCGGTACGATCCGGTGCTTCCGGAATACCGGGAGGCGAAAGGCGGTATTCAGCCGTATGTGTTCATCCGGCAATTGACGGAGATGCTGACGCCGGGGACGGTGATCAGCTGTGCCAACGCCACGCCGATGATTTCGCTGTTTCAGGCTGGGACGGTCCGGGAGGGGCAGCGGTTTTTCATCAACTCCGGCTGTGCATCGATGGGATTCGGGTTGCCGGCGGCGCTGGGGGCGGTGCTGGCGGCGGAGGAGGACCGCCGGCCGCTGGTCTGTCTGGAGGGGGACGGCAGTTTGATGATGAATTTGCAGGAGCTGTGGACGGTGACTTCGAACCAACTGCCGGTCAAGCTGTTCTTGTTCAACAACGCGGAATACGCGTCCATCCGTCAGACGCACGATTCCTTTTTCGCGGGGCGTCATACCGGCTGCGACGCGGCGTCGGGGGTGTCGTTTCCCGGCTGGGAGGCGGTGGCGAAGGCGATGGACTGGCCGTATTACCGGATTGCCGATCCGGAAGAGGCGCCGGCGGTGATCCGGGAGGTGCTGGCGCGGGAGGGACGGGCGTTCTGTGAAGTGCGCCTGACGCCGGGATATGTGTTTTCGCCGAAACTGTCTTCCCGACGGCTGCCGGACGGGCGGATTGTGTCTCCTTCGCTGGAGGATATGAGTCCGTTTCTGAGCCGGGAGGAGATGGCGGAGAACGAATACCGCGAATGAGGCAAGTCCGCCGGATCGTGGGTTGTCCGTCGGATTCGGCAACAGGAGATCAGGGAGATGCGGGCGGAACCGGAGAAAGGGCAGCGCCGGCGGAAAGTCCGGCTTGGATACGATGTGCTGACTGCGGCACAGGCCCGGATTGAATGGATTTTTACTAATTTTTCCCGGCTGTATCTCGCGTTTTCCGGCGGGAAGGACAGCTCGGTGTTATTTCATCTCTGCGCTGCGGAGGCGCGTCGGCGCGGCCGCCGGTTCGGGCTGCTGTTCATCGACTGGGAGTGCCAGTATCAATACACCATCCGGCATGTCGAGCAGATGGTGGAGAAATACGCCGATGTGATCGAGCTTTTCTGGTGCTGCATTCCTTTGAAAACGGTTAATTCCGTCAGCGTGTTCGAACCGGAATGGATCGCCTGGGAGCCGGGCAAGGAGTGGATCCGGGAAAAGCCAGAAAAGGCGATCGGCGACGGTCATTTCTTCCCGTTTTACCGGGAAAACATGACGTTTGAGGAATTCGTTCCCGCCTTTGGACAGTGGTATGCCGGGAATGTGCCCACGGCCTGTTTCGTCGGCATCCGGGCGGAAGAGTCGCTCAACCGCTGGGCGAGCGTGGCGGGAAGCAATTTCAAACGGACCTATTGTTACCGGCGCTGGACGACGCGCTGCAGCCGGGTGCTGTGCAATGCATATCCGCTTTATGACTGGCGAACCGAGGACATCTGGACCTACTGCGGGCGTTACGGTATGGAATACAATCACTTGTACGACCGGATGTTTCAGGCGGGCGTGCCGTTGCGGATGATGCGCATCTGCGAGCCGTTCGGCAACGAACAGCGCCGTGCCCTGAATCTTTATCAGGTGATCGAGCCGGAGACCTGGGGCCGGCTGGTGGCCCGGGTCAACGGCGCGAATTTCGGCTCCCGGTACGCCCGGGAACACGGCGTGGTGCTGGGCAACCGCCGGATCTCCAAACCGGAACATCGCACCTGGGAAGAGTTTGCACGAATGTTGCTGGACTCCATGCCGGAGGCGACTGCCACGCATTATCGGAACAAGATCGCGGTGTATCTGCACTGGTGGCTGACCACCGGCGAGTTGGAGAAGGTGCCGGACGAACAGCCGGGAGACCAGCAGAACCGGGATGTGCCGAGCTGGCGGCGGATCTGCCGCTGTCTGCTGAAAAACGATTACTGGTGTCGGACCTTGTGCTTCGCGCCGACGCGGACGGCGCATTACCGGAAATATTGTGAACTCATGGCGCGCAGGAGAGAGCAATGGAAGCTGATTTGACGCAATACGAATCGCCGCCGGAATGGGCGGGACGGCATCCGGTTTCCCGGATTTACTGGCTGCCCGCGGAACTGCTGGAGGCCAACGATTATAATCCGAATGTGGTGGCTCCGCCGGAGTTGAAACTGCTGGAGCTGTCGATAGAGGAGGATGGTTTCACGCAGCCGATCGTGGTCTGGGCGCGGCAGGATGGAAAATTTGAAGTGGTGGACGGCTTTCACCGGTTTCTGATCGGACGGCGGCGGGGGTTTACCCATCTGCCCTGCGTGGTGGTGAACCGCGACCGCGCCCGGCGCGCCGACCGGATGGCGTCGACGATCCGGCACAACCGGGCACGCGGCAAACACCGGGTGGACGAGATGAGCCGGATTGTGCTGGAATTGAAGCGCCGGAACTGGAGCGATGCGAAAATCGCCGGGCAATTGGGAATGGATCGCGACGAAGTGCTGCGGCTGTCGCAGATCGGCGGCATTGCGGACGCCTTCCGGGACCGTGATTTTTCCGAGGCGTGGAAATAACCGGACTGCCCGGTGCCGAATGCGGTACATGTTGAAAAAGACCGGAAAGTGAAGCGGTTTTAACCAGAGTCAGGAGAACTTGCGATGAATTCCAGAGAAATCGTGCGGCGGACCATCCGGTTTGAAGATCCCGAGCGGGTTGCGCGCAGTACGCCGCCGGAATACGGCTGCGACATTCTCGGCTGCAATGCCGATCCTTCGGTGGACCGCCGCCCGAGCGGTTTTACCCGGGAGTGCGACGAATGGGGCGCGGTGTGGGAAAATATCGGCATTTCCCGCATGGGCGAGGTCAAGGAGTTTCCACTCAAGGAGTGGTCCGACTGGGAACGGCTGGTCATTCCCGACCCGGATGCGCCGCACCGCTGGACGGCGCTGGAGGCGCGAAAGGAGGAGTTGCGGCATTCCGATCAGTACGTCATCGGATACGGGGTCGCATTGTACGAACGGATTCATTTCATCCGCGGTCTGGAAAACACCTGGACCGACATTTACCTGGAGCCGGAGAACCTGCGCCGGTTGATCGATCTGCTGGTCGACATGAATTTGAAATCCATTGCACACTATGCCGGTCTGGGGGTGGACGGTTACATGTTCTGCGACGACTGGGGATTGCAGGACCGTTTGATGATCGATCCGGAAAAATGGCGGGAATTCTGGAAACCGGCTTATCGCCGGGTGTACGAGGCCGCCCACGCCGCCGGCATGCAGACCTTTCTGCACAGCTGCGGGTACATCGTGGACATTCTGGATGATCTGATCGATTGCGGACTCGACGTGATTCAAATGGATCAGCAGCAGAATATGGGGCTGGCACTGCTGAGCGAACGCTTCCGCGGCCGAATCACCTTCTGGTGTCCCGTCGACATTCAAACCGTCATGCAGCGCGGCACGGGGGAAATTCGCGCGTACGCCCGGGAACTCTTTGCCCGACTTGCCACGCCGCACGGCGGCTTCATCGCCGGGTATTATGGCGATCCTGTGGGGGCGGGCCATCGTCCGGAGGCCGTGCGGGCCATGTGCGAGGAGTTTGTCGCGCTCCGCTATCCCGCCCGCGGCTGACGGCGCGGCCCGACGGCGGGATTTCTTCGGGGAGAGGGATTGCAAATCCGCGATTGCGGGGCTACATTAATGGAATGAAGAATCCCGAGGAAAAGAACATGCCGCAGATCCTGTTCAACGGAAAGCCGGTGGAAATCGGCGTGCACACCACACTCTCCGATTTTCTACAGGCGCAGGGGCTGGACCACGCGCAGGTGATTGTGGAGTGGAACGGCGAGATTGTGGAGTGGAACGCCGGTGAAGCGTCGCCGATGCTGCATTCCGATGACCGGCTCAATGTCTTCCGGATCGTTGCCGGAGGCTGATGATGAGCATTGATTCCAGCCTGACGGCGTCGGAACGGGCTCGACTGAGTACGGTGCGGGTCGGCATTGCCGGAGCGGGGGGACTCGGATCCAATTGTGCAATGCACCTGGTTCGTTCCGGGGTTCGTCGCCTGGTGATTGCGGATTTTGACGCGGTTTCCGCCGGGAATCTCAACCGCCAGTTCTTTTTCACGGACCAGATCGGCCGGCCGAAGGTGGAGGCGCTGCGGGAGAATCTGCTGCGCATTGCGCCGGATCTGGAGCTGGAGCTGCACTGCTGCCGGGTGGACGCCGGCAACGCAGAACGGATTTTCGCGCATTGCGACCCGGTGGTGGAGGCGTTCGACGACGCGGACGCCAAGCGGCTGCTGATCGACCTCTTGCTGCGTGCCGGGAAAACGGTTGTCGCCGCCAGCGGCATTGCCGGATGGGGACGTTCCGGAGCCATCCGCCTGCAACAGGCGGGGCGGCGTCTCTATCTGGTCGGTGACGGAGAAGCCGCCGTGGAGGGCGAGTCCGGTGCGCGGCATCCGACTTCGCCCCGGGTGGGGCTGGCGGCGGCCATGCAGGCCAACACCGTCATGGCCGTGCTGCTGGGGGTGGCGCCGTAACGGCGAACCCGCCAGGTGAAACATGGATGGATCATTTCAGGAGATTTGCCATATTATGAAAGAACTTGTTATTGCCGGAAGAAAATTCCACAGTCGTCTGTTTCTCGGAACCGGGAAATTTGCCTCCAAACAACAGTTTGCCGCCGCGCTGGCCGCGTCCGGTACCGAACTGGTCACCTCCGCGCTGACCCGGGTGGACCTCGCCGACCCCGAGGATGACATTCTCAGTGCCATCGACCGGAGCAAGGTGGAGGTCATGCTCAATACCTCGGGCGCCCGCAACGCCGAGGAAGCCGTCCGGATCGCCCGTCTCGGCAAAGCCGCCGGTTACCGCTGGATCAAGCTGGAAGTCCATCCCGACGCCCATTATCTGCTGCCCGACCCGGTCGAAACCCTCAAGGCCGCGGAGGCGATCCTCGCCATGGATATGGTGGTGCTGCCCTACATTAACGCCGATCCGGTGCTGGCCCGCCGGCTGGAGGAATGCGGTGCCCACGTGGTCATGCCGCTCGGAGCGCCGATCGGCTCCAATCAGGGGATCCGCACCCGCGCCATGCTGGAGATCATCATCGAACAATCCCACGTGCCGGTGGTCGTGGATGCGGGCATCGGCTTGCCGTCCCATGCCGCCGAAGCCATCGAAATGGGGGCGGATGCCGTCCTGATCAATACCGCCGTCGCCGCCGCCGACGATCCCGTCCGCATGGCCGAAGCCTTCCGGCTCGCCGTCCGGGCGGCGGAACTCGGGGTGGAGGCCGGACCGCCCGCTGCCCGCAGCGGTGCGAGTGCCACCAGTCCGATGCATACGTTCGATATTTTCAAATAAACCGGCACTCATGGTGAGATCATGTTTCCCAAATTGAAATTGACCGAATCCCAGATTCGTGATTGGTACGCCGCCGCCACGGCGGAACAGGCGGCGGCCGCGCTGCGGAAGCCGCGCTGCGATTACTTTGATTTGCTGACGCTGTTGTCTCCGGCGGCGGCGGAAATCCTGCCGGAAATGCGGGAATGCGCCCAGCGGGCGCGCCGCCGCTATTTCGGCAAAACCGTCACCACTTACGCGCCGCTGTATATTTCCAACAGCTGCATCAACGGATGCAAATATTGCGATTTCAACACCCGTCATCACTTTGAACGCAAGATTCTGACGCTGGAGGAAATCGGTCGCGAAGCCGACGCGGTGCTGGCGCTGGGACTGGATTCCCTGCTGATCGTCGCCGGCGAGGATCCGAAGCGGGCGGGGCTTGATTATCTCTGCGCGGTCGGGGAATTGCTGCGGCATCGTTTCTCCTATCTGTCGCTGGAAATCGCACCGCAGGAGGAGGCCGGTTACCGCCGGCTGTTCGAAGCGGGATACAAGGGGGTGACCCTGTTTCAGGAAACCTACAACCAGGAGCTGTACAAGGAACTGCATCCCAGCGGACCCAAGCGCGATTACGATTTCCGGGTCTGGAGCCAGCTCCGGGCCGGCCGGGCGGGCATGCGCACACTCGGCATGGCCTTTCTGCTCGGTTTGGACGAGTGGCGCATGGAGGCGGCCAGTCTCGGCGCCCACGCGCTCTATCTGCAGAAAGAGTGCTGGCAGAGCAAATTGCAGTTCGCCTTTCCGCGCATTACGCCGGTCAGCGACGGCTTCCAGCCCGCGCATCCGGTTGATGATCTGGATCTGGAACAGATGATGCTGGCGTTCCGGATCGTCTTCCCCGAATCCGGCATTACCATTTCCACCCGGGAAGCACCGGCGTTCCGCGACCGGATGGTGGTTTGCTGCGCCGATAACATGAGTGCGGGATCCCGGGTGACGCCGGGCGGTTATGCCGCGCTGGCGGACAAGGACGTCGGCCAGTTTACGCTGAATGATTCCCGCAGTGTGGCGGAAGTGGAGACGGCCATCCGGGCCAACGGACAGGAAGTCGTTCACAAATATTGGGACGCCGCGCTCTGAAACAACCCGATCGGGAATGGAACGCCGTCGGCATTCGTTGATGAAGCCGGCGGCGTTTTTTCTGCCGTTTCAATCCTGCCGCGGCGCCGGCGGGGGATCAAGATGAACATCCAGCTGAGGAAACGGAATGATGATGCCGTTTTCCCGGAACAAAGTGAAAATGCGTTCCCGCAGATTGGAGCAGATCCGGACGCTTTCCCCCGCTTCCAGCCAGACCCGCAGCGTGAAGTCGACCGCGCTGTCCCCAAAATCCGAACAGAACACCTCCGGTGCCGGATAACGGTAGATGGAGGTGGTTTCCGCCGCCGCCTGAAGCAGCAGTTTCCGGACCAGTCCGGGGTCGGAGGCGTAATCGACGCCGACGACCAGGTCGCGCCGCATGCGCCGGTCGCGCCGGGTCCAGTTGCGGAAGTCCTTGGAGAGAACCTGGGTGTTGGGCAGCGTGATCACCGAACCGTCAAACGTTTCGATGACGGTGGCGCGGAAACTGACCTTGTGCACTTTGGCATAGGTGCCGTCAAATTCGATTTCATCGCCCGGGCGCACCTGCTGGCCGACCAGCAGGATGATGCCGCTGATGAAGTTTTCCAATACCTCCTTGAGAGCAAACCCCATCCCCATACTCAAACCGCCGAGGATGACCAGAATACTGGCGTACTGCACGTTCAGTATCAGCAGCACGAAGAGCACGTAGCAGGCCCAGGCAATGTAGGTCCCCAGCGTAATGAAGGATGGTACCGTGCCGAATTCCGCCGATTCCGGGTAAAACTTGCGGATCAGCAGCTTGCTCAGCGAAATCAGAAACGCCAGCACGAACAGCGCAATCACCACCGTGTACAGATCCCCCAGCGTGAAGCTGAAAAGGTCGCGCACCCGGATATCGTTTTGGGTCCAGTATTCCAGAAAGCTTTCCAGGTGATACGTGACCGCCACGTTGCCCACCATCGCCCGCAGTACGCCCAGCCAGATCAGGGGAATCCCCAGGCGCAGCAGCGTCAGATTGAGAATGCTGCGTTCCGGGCGGCTTTTCACCGTGCGGTAAATGATTTCCGAAGCGGCAACCGCCGCCTGGAATTGAGCCAGCAGCACATAGCCGATAAGCATCATGGTAAAGCCGATGTACAATAAGCCGTGCATGGCCAGCGCGGTCTCCAGCACCGTAATACACAAAGCGATGATGACCAGCACCACATCGAATTTCGGATACCCGCCGCGCCGCAGCAGCAACAGCGTCGCAATGATGACCAGCATATTGATCGGTACGGTCAGCAGCATCAGCGGTTGATAAGGCGTCAGCAGTCCGTACAGCAGCAACGCTGCGGCACTCTGCAGCATCAGAGGCGTATAGAGCAGGATACACCGCCGCATCTGCGACCGCTCCATTCGGAAGCCCAGGGACAGCATCAGCAGCGCGCCGGCACAGAGAAACTGGCTGATCTGATACATGAAGGATTGGAGATTTTCCGGCTGCAGAAAGCGTCCCGCTCCGAACGCCAGAGCCAGGCACAGCAGCATCCAGGCGAAAACAAACATCTTGGATTTGGAGTATTTATCCGGGAACCGCACCTGGCGCAGCATCCACGGATAGAGGTAACGCGGTCCGGTAATCAGCGCCGCGAGCAACAGCGGCAGGAAAACGAGCAGAAAGTTTCTGATGACCGGAAAATAAGCGTAACGCAGAACCGCCTGGGTTGTATCCAGCAGCGTCCAGTACCAGTATTGCAAGATGACCCGTGCCAGAGGAAGCAGGTCGAAATAGGAAGTCTGGCGGGAAAAAAACACCTGATCAATGGTATTGCCGCGGATTTTATCGCTTTCTTCATACAGCGCCTGCAGCTGGTGGTACAGGGTCGGGTCGGCGTGCCCCTGAAGCGAAGAGGAAATCCAGTTGACGTTTTTTTCCAGTTCCGCGTATTTCTGCGCGCAATCCGTCAGCAGTTCCGGATTGGCGAAGTGTTCCCGGCGCTGCTCAATTCGCGTCAGTTCCGTCTTCAATTCCTTGAGATGGTCGGCCAGCCGGATCATGCCGTCGCGGAATTTGATAATGCGCTGATGGCGTGCCCGGTAGGCGGTGTAAAGATCGTGGATCTGCTGACAGCGCAGTGTCATTTCAAAGACGTCCTGCGACATGCAGAAATTCAGCAGAAACCGCAATTCCTCCATCCGGGAACGGGTTTCCGCCTGAAACTGTTCATAATGGTCCGTGCTGCGGCCGAATTCGATCTGGTATTTTTCCAGCAGCTGCAATGTCCGGGTCAGCTGCGAATTCCAGCGGGCGAGGATCAGGTCTCAGTTTTCCACGGCTTCCGCCTCCGGGCGGGGGGAGGTCGCTTCCGGTGAGGCGGCGCGGAGCGCAGCGGGCATGCCCAGCAAGGTCAGCCATAATAATAACAGACAGAAAAATGTGCGCATTTTTTCCATACATCCGTTTTGATCAATCCATTCACCGAGTCTTTTTTTCAATATACCTGTGTCCGGCGCGTTTCGCCACCGGATTTCAATGGAAAACCTAAAACCCCGGAAAAATAACAAAAAGTTTGTTAAAAATGGTTGTAAATGGAAAAAAATGGATTATTTTGGAAAAAGATGGAATAAAAACAGGGAAAGGCTCCCTTTTTTTATGTTGGCTTTCTGCGGACAGGATCGCTGCCTGATGGACGGCAACGGGAGGATCAAACTCGGTCAGCATTGGCTGGACGATTTTGCCACCGCCTGCGATGGGAAAATTGTGCTGCATTGTCTGCCGGAAGGCGCCGTGGCGTTGTATCCGGAAGCTGTTTATGCCGAGATGCGGCGGCGGGAGCTGGCCGAGGTGGAGCGGGTTGCCGCCAGTTTTGTGGCTCGGCGCAGCATGCGGCGTTTTGGAGCGTTGACGGTGGCGGAACCTATTTCCCGCCAGGGGCGCGTCACCATTCCCCCGGCGTTTCGTGAATATGCGGCGCTGGTTCCGGGCACGGAAGTCTGCGTGATCGGCGTGGAAGTCGGTGTGGAAATCTGGAATGCCGAACGTTATCAAGCGGAAATGTCGACCATACAATCCCATCTGCTTCAGAAGGGCGTACAGGAAATGACGGCCGATTTGACACCGGAAAGGGAGGATCGGTAATGATGAGAAACATGAATCGGGGACAACGGGTTTTGTTGGGCGGCGCGCTGGCATTGCTGGCGTTGCTGCTGGCCGGTTCCATTCATCCTGAACAGCGGCAGCCGGAACGTGCGGATGCCGGTGTGCGCCGGGCGGCGGAACGAATGGCTGCCGATCTTCCCGCTTCGCAACGGGCGGAGTGGGAACAGGCGGCGCAGACGGATCCGCTGGTGCTTTTTCGCTGCAGTACGTTACCGGTACACTGATGGTGCTTTTTCTGTAAAAAAGCCGTCATGAACCTTGCATAATCGCATTATCCGCTTATATTATTTCGGTACGGCGGCTCGGGCAGTCGCTCCGGTGTTTTCGCGCCGGAGAGGAAAGTCCGGACTGCACAGAGCAGGGAGTCCTTTCGATAAGGAAGGATACCGCGGACCATATGCCGCGGGAAGGCCAGTGCAACAGAGAGCAGACCGCCCGCCGGGATTTCCGGCAGGTAAGGGTGAAAGGGTGGGGTAAGAGCCCACCGGGTGTCGGCGAGAGCCGTGCCGCATGGTAAACCCCTCCCGCAGCAAGACCAAATAGGGGATGATGCCGTTGCTCGCGGCGCTATGAATCCCGGGTTCTGGTCGCCTAGACAGATGATTGCCGCCTGATGCAATGCAGCAGGAACAAAATCCGGCTTATAGAGTCGTCGTACCGCTGTTTCCCGCAAGATGGGGAAACGGCGTTATTCCGGAGGCAATGACGACTGCGGAGCGGTCGCCGGTGCCCGGCAAGGCACCGGAGGGGCCGTTCCGTCTGTGCATTTCCGGAGAATGAGGAACTGGTTTTATAAAAATGGCAGAGGTGTTTTTTTCGCAGGGGCTGCGGCTGGCAACGGCCGTCCGGCGGAAAAATGCCGGTGCGGATGGAACATACGGAAGAGAACATGGCGAAATATGCGATTTTAAGTGATATTCATTCGAATTGGGAAGCCCTTTCCGTCGTGCTGGAAAAGTGTCGGGAGCTGAATGTCGATCACTATATTTCCCTGGGGGATATCGTCGGTTATAACGCGGATCCGGTGCGTTGCCTGAAAGCGGTCCGGGATCTGGACTGGGTGGCGATGGTGCGCGGAAACCACGACGAATACACCGCTTCCGATGATACTACGATCGAGGGGTTCAATCAGAATGCGCGTCAGGCGATTCTCTGGACCCGGGAACAGCTGACGCCGGCGGAACGTGCCTGGCTGGTGCGCGCTCCATACCGTACCAGCGTTCCGAGCTGCAATATGACTCTGGTGCATGCGACATTGGACTCTCCGGAACAGTGGGGGTATATTTTTGACGTGCATCATGCGATGGACAACTTTTCCTATCAGTTCACCCAGTTGTGTTTCTGCGGGCATTCACATGTGCCGGTTGCCTTCTGCAAAAAGCCGGTGGCTTCGATGCGGGAGCGCAGTGTCGATGAAATTTTGCAATGGAATATTCTGGTCGGGGAGGATGGGATGCCGGAGGCGGAGGATTTTTCCCGGGCGGAAGCGCTTCCGGTGGAAATTTTGACCGGCTACAAATATCTTTTCAATATCGGCAGCATCGGCCAGCCGCGCAACCGGGATCCCCGGGCGAGTTTCGCCGTTTTCGACAATGTTGAACGGATCGTGACCCGTTACCGGATTCCCTACGATGTGGCGACCGCACAGCAGAAGGTTCTGGATGCCGGGTTGCCGGAACGGCTGGCTTTGCGTCTGGCATCCGGAAGTTGATGGGATGATGCCGGCTCCGGTGAAACGCATTCTGGTGGTCAAGCCCAGCAGCCTGGGAGATATTCTGCATACGTTCCCGGCAGTGGAGTTGCTGCGCCGCCGTTTCCCGGAGGCGGAACTGGACTGGCTGGTGCATCCGGCTTTTCATGAGGTGCTGGCCTTCAGCCCGTTTCCGGTGGCGCGGGCAATCCCCTTCCAACGGCGAAAACTGGGAAAGGCGGCGACTTTTCCCCGGGAATTTTTCCGGCTGACGCGGGAATTGCGTCGGAACCGGTATGACCTGGTACTTGATTTTCAGGGACTGCTGCGCAGCGCGATTTTCGGTTTTCTGGCACGAGGTCCGCGTCCGGTCGGGTTTTCTCATCCCCGGGAGAGGGATGCGCGCTGGCTGTACGGTCGGCGCTGCCGCGTCGATATGGAGCGGCATGCCGTTGAGCGCAATGTGGCATTGGTCAATCAGTTATGCGGCATGAACGAACCGGTTCCGGAACTGGTTCTGCCGCGTGGTCGGTTTCCGGTGCAATTGCCGGCGGAGGCGGCTGGGCGGCGCCTGGTCGGCGTGATTCCGGGGGCGCGCTGGGAGAGCAAACGCTTTCCGCCGGAATTGTTCGCGGCAGTGATGCGGGCGGTCCGGCAGCAGTATCCGGAGGTTGCTTTTTTATTGATCGGCAGTGCCTCGGATCGGGAGGATGCGGAGCGGATTCTGAGGGAATTCGGACTGCCCGGGGCTTTTTCTCTGGCGGGCCGGACCGGAATCGGAGAGATGATGGAGCTGCTGGGCATGTGTGAACTGGTGATCAGCAATGATAGCGGCCCGATACATGCGGCGGCGGCATTGGGGGTGCCGGTATTTGGATTTTTCGGCCCGACCCGGCCGGAATTGACGGGACCATATGGAGTGAATCACCGGATTTTCCGGCGGGATCTGGAGTGTTCCGGCTGTATGCGGCGGCATTGTCCGCGCGGTGCGACGCCGGTGTGCCATGCACTGGATGCCGAATTGATTGCGGCAGCGGCAGTGCAACAATTATCGACAGGAGGACGGAGACAATGAGAAGGACGCTTGGAGCGATTGCAGTGCTGATTCTGCTGGCGGCCGCGCTTCCGGCAGGAGCACAAGTGTCGATGGAACTGCAGTTGAATCGTTCGGTTTACATGCAGTATGAACCGGTTTTCGCCAAATTGAAATTGCGCAATTACAGCGGACAGCCGCTGGTTTTCGGCGTGGCGGATGAACTCAAGGGAGAACTGCTGTTTGAAGTGACCCGGGGGACAGAGGTCATTACGAAGGTTCCGGCGAAAGATATTCCGATTTCCATGAATATTCTGATGCCCGGCGCGTCGTTGGAGCTGATGGTGCCGATTTCCCAGTATTATCCGATCGAAAAGCTGGGAACTTACCGGGTTCATGCTTATCTCAAACATAAGATGCTCAAGGACGTGTTTCGTTCCAACGAGTGCCGGTTTGAAGTCAATCCCGGGGTGGAAGTCTGGCGACGCACGGTGGGCATTCCGGATATGTTGCGGGTAGGGGAGGCCGGAGCCAGTGCCGGAGACGGCAAGAAGGAAATCAAGGAACGTACTTTTTCGTTGCGGGTGATGGGCGAAAATGCTGTCAAGCACTATTATTTGGTGATCGAAGACAAGCAGTATGTTTATGCGGTGCTGCGCGTGGGGCGCGAAGTCGGCATGGAACGCTACAAGGTGGAGGTGGATATGCTCAGCCGGCTGCATTTGCTGATTCCGATTTCTCCGAAACTGTTCCGCTACGCTATCGTCAATCTGGACGGTCGTGCCGAGCAGGATAAATACCTGAAAACCACAAAAACCATTCCCAGTCTGGTTTTGGAAAAGGATTCCGGGCGGGTGTATGTGGCCGGTGGGGCGGAGGCGCTGCCGGGGGTGGATTATCAGCCCCAGGAACGAAAGGATGGCGATCGTGCAGCAGTCGGTGCGGTGGATTCGCCGGGACGGACGGATCGTTGACGGGGCGTCTCCGGAGACGTTGACGCAGCCGGGGCGGGTCCGGGTGCTGGATCAGACCCGGTTGCCGGGCGAAGTGGTGTTCCTGGAGATCGATGAGCTGGAGCCGTTGATCGATGCGATCCGGCGCCTGGCCGTCCGGGGCGCGCCGGCGATCGGCTGTGCGGCGGCGCTGGGGCTGGCCGCGGTGGCGGGCAAGTATCCGCCGCTCAGTCTTGCGGACTTCCGCAAGCGGCTGGAGGCCGACGGTGCGCTGCTGGCGGCGGCGCGTCCGACGGCGGTGAATCTCTCCTGGGCGGTGAACCGGGTGATCCGGGAAATGAACGCAAGCGGAGCCCGGAACGATGTTGAAGCAAAACGGGCATTGCTTCTTGCGGCTCTGACGGTATTGGCCGAGGACATCCGGCTGTGCCGGGCGATTGGCGAAAACGGATTGCCGCTGCTGCGGGACGGCATGACGGTGTTGACGCACTGTAACGCGGGAGCGCTGGCGACGGCGGATTACGGCACCGCGCTGGCACCGATTTATCTTGCCCGCGAGGCGGGGCGGCGCATTCGGGTTTATGCGGACGAAACCCGTCCGCTGCTGCAGGGCGCGCGTCTGACGGCTTGGGAGTTGCAGCAGGCGGGAGTGGACGTCTGCGTGATCTGCGATAACATGGCGGGCCTGGTGATGAAGGAAAAACGCATCGATCTGGTGATCGTCGGTGCGGATCGGATCGCCGCCAACGGCGATACGGCGAATAAAATCGGGACTTATTCCGTAGCGGTACTGGCGGCGTATCACCAGATTCCGTTTTATGTGGCGGCGCCGTATTCCACGTTTGATCTGTCGCTGCCGGATGGGAAAGGGATTCCGATCGAGGAACGTGACGGAACGGAGATTGGAAACGGTTTCGGGCGTCGGACCGCGCCGGATGGGGTGTCGTTCTACAATCCGGCGTTTGACGTGACGCCGCGTGAATTGATTACCGGATACATCACGGAACGTGGCATTCTGACGCCGCCATTTGGCGCAGCAGGAGAGGTTTTATGAGTGATTACCGCTATTCCATTGTGATTCCCACCTTGAACGAACGCGACAACATGGAGCCGCTGTTGTCCCGGCTGGAGAATTGCGGGCTGAAGGATTACGAAATCATCATCGTCGACGAGCATTCGCCGGATGGTACGCTGGAAGCGGTACAGGCCTATGCGGTCGGAAAACCGCATATCCGGGGAATGACCAACGATGGGCCGCGCGGCCTCAGTCCGAGCATTGTAAAGGGATTCAATGCCGCGCGGGGGGAAATCCTCTGCTGCATGGACGGAGACCTGCAGCACGACGTCAAAGATCTGACCGGCCTGTTGCAGACGGCGGAAGAATACGATATGGTGGTGGGGTCTCGTTATGTGGAAGGGGGCGGTTTTTCGGAACGCTGGAATCCGGTCCGGGTGCTGATCAGCCGCACCGCCGCCGGGATGGCCTGGGTGATGCTGGGGGTGACGGTGCGCGATCCGATGTCCGGTTTTTTCGCCATCCGGCGGACGGCCTTTGAGGCGGTGCGCGACAAACTCAGTCCCCGCGGGTTCAAGATCATGCTGGAACTGCTGTTTCTGCTGACGAGTGAGCGGGCAGGGCGGATCACGGAGTACGGGATCACGTTCGGGCGCCGCATTCACGGGGAGAGCAAACTCTCGATGCGGGTCATGTGGCAATATCTTCAGATGCTCTTCGAACTGCGCTGCCGCAGGAGCAGACAGCCGTAAGCCCCGTCATGTGCGACGTTCGGCAGCAGGCGGCTTTCCGCCGCAATGCTGAATTCGGGGGCGGACTCCAGAAATGCCGCAACGAGGTGTTCATTTTCCTCCGGCTCCATGCTGCAGGTGCTGTAGAGCAGCTGCCCGCCGGGACGAACACGCCGGGCGGCGGCGGTGAGAATAGCCTGTTGCAGACCGGCCAGTTCTCCAAGCTGCCCGGGGCGGAAGCGCCACAGGGCATCCGGGCGGCGGCGGAAAACGCCGGTGTTGGAGCAGGGGACATCCGCCAGCACAAGGTCGAACTGTCCCCCATCTTCCGGAATGTTCCACGGTTCCGCGGTGATGACGGGAAAGCGGCTCCAGCCGTGCCGCTGGAAGTTTTCCCGGGTCAGCCGTTGACGGCGTTCCGAGCGGTCGGCGGCGACCAGCTGGCCGTTTTCCGGAAGCATTTCCGCAATCATCAGGGATTTGCCCCCCGGTGCGCAGCAGACGTCCAGCGCCCGGACGACGCAATCATATTGCGGCAACGCCATGGTGGCGGCTGTGGCCGGGTCCTGAAAGTAGAATCGTCCGTTATCCCAGTCCTTTGATGCCAGCAATGGAGCGGGAGAGGGGATCGAATAGAATTTCCAGAGGTTTTTGCTGGTCAGTGCCGGTATTTCTTCCGCCATCCATTCATCCATCTCCTGTGCGGTAAGCTCCCCACCGCGCCGGCAGCGGAAAACCGTTGGCGCAGGCGTCAGAAATGCCGCGGTCAATTGCTGCAGTTCCTCCGGAGAATAACGCTTTCGCCAATGTTTCAACGTTTCCGACGGCAGGATATTTTCCGGTGTTTCCGGTTCCTCCGGCCGGTCTTCGGTCATGGCCCGGCGCAGGACGGCGTTGATGAAGCCTGCTTCCCGGCGATCATACCGCTGCCGGACCAGTTCCACTGCAATATTGACCGCCGATTCCGGGGCGATGCCGTCGCAATAACGAATCTGAGTGAGCGCTGTTGTCAGAATATGCCGAACGGCGGGTCGGGGGGCTTTCCGTACCAACCGGGCAAGATCGCGGCGAAGGGACGCCCGGCGGCGGAAATAATGAAAAAGAATATGGGAAACGGTACGGCGCAAATCCGGCGCTTTTAAATGGAAATCCAGATAATCGTCCAGTCCGATGCCGCGTTCCTCGACCGCGGCGATGCCGGCGGCCGCCGCCTGCAGAATGCGCGTGGCGGCTGAGTTCATATCAATCGCCATCTCCCAGAAAACGTCCGGGGATCAAGTAGTTGCGGATGTAATCCGCCACCGCGTCGCGCAGCGACGTCGGTTCCCGGTCGTAGCCGAGTGCGCGCAGTTTGCCCATTTCGGCTTTGGTATAATACTGATAGCGGTCACGCAGCGATTCCGGCATGTCGATGTATTCGATGTTGACCGGGCGGCCCAGCGCCGCGAACGCGGCGGCGGCCAGTGCGTTCCAGGTTTCGGCGCGGCCGCTGCCGATATTGTACAATCCGGTCGCGTCCGGCCGGTCGGCCAGAAACAGAACCATGTCCGCGGCATCCTTGACGTACAGAAAATCCCGCATCTGTTCGCCGTCCTGGTATTCCGGACGATAGGAACGGAAGAGCCGCATGCGGCCGTCCGCGGTGATCTGTTCAAAACAACGCAGCACCACGCTGCGCATGTCGTCCTTGTGCAGTTCATTCGGACCGTAAACATTGGAGAATTTGCAGCCGGTGATATGTCGCAGCAGTCCCCGTTGTTTCGCCCAGAGGTCGAACATCTGCTTGGAATAGCCGTACATGTTGAGCGGACGCAGCCGGTCCAATTCCTCTTCGTCATCCCGATAGCCCTGGGCGCCGTCGCCGTAAGTGGCGCAACTGGATGCGTAAACCAGGCGGATGCCCCGGGCCGCGGCGAACAGGGCTACTTCCTGCGTATAGTGGAAGTTGTTGTCGATGAGATAACTGGCATTTCGCTCCGTGGTGGCGGAGCAGGCTCCGAGATGGAAAATGCCGTCAATGGGGCATTCCGCAAATTCACCGGCACGGAGCCGGGCGCGGAAATCTTCTTTCTCCAAATAATCCGAGTATTGGAGTGCGGGCAGGTTCTTCCATTTGTCCGAGGTCCCGAGATGGTCGACTATCAGAATGTCCCGGATGCCTCTGCGGTTCAATTTCCAGACGATGGCGCTGCCGATCAATCCAGCACCTCCGGTTACGATATACATGTCAGAACAAGCCTCCGTTTTCCTGCCGTTTTCGGCTTTCCGCGAGCATGGTGCTCTGCACCTGTTGCAGCGGCGTCAGCAAGCCGGTCAGATAGGCGGTGATGTAAAAAGATGTCTCTGTGGATTTTTCTCCGTCATCCAGTTCGGTGTCGATATTCAGCTCCGCCGCGACCTCCCAGCAGTGGAATTTCCGGATGAGGGCAAAACGATGCTGGGTAACGAATCCGGCGTTAAAATCATAGAAGATTTGATAGGAGCCGAATGTCCGGCGGTCCGGAGTCAGCGGAACACTCATGCCGAACATCAATTGCTGGGTCTGGGTCAGATAGAATTTATTGAACGCACTGCCGGCTTCAATATCCGTCAGGGTGCTGCCCATTGAGTAGACGGACTGGGTCCGGTAACGATTCTGGTAATTGTACGTCAGGTTGAAAATGAAATCCTGCACCGGTTCATATCGGAGTGACACACTCCAGCGGTTAAGCCATTTCAGGTCCAGTCCGGGGTTGCCGACGTCCCGGCCGTTACGGATGATGTGCCGGCCGTATCTGGTATTTTCCGAATCGTCGAAAAGGTCGTCTTCCCCGTTCGCTGCGATGGAAAAGAAAGTGGAGAGCGTCAGCCCTTTGAATGGCGTCATGGTGAATTTGGTGCAGAAATCCCCGATGTGGCTGAATCCTTCCTGTTTCTGAAAATGGTAATCCCAGTAGTTTTCCAGAGACATGTAATTGACCAGCTGGTTGCCCCGTCGGGTCTGCAGGTGGTTGACAACGCCGAGCCGGACAAAATTTTCCTCCTGAATCCGGTCAATATCGTCAAAGTAATACAAATGTTCCCGGCTGACCGACGGCTCCGGAATATAAGTATAATTGACGTAGGGCTCAATCAGGTGACGCAACCCGTCCAGCTGGAAGAACGGACTTCGGACATCCTGCCAGGTCTTGTAGATTTTGGTCGTCATTTCCAGCCCGAATTCGCCTGCGACCCGGAACCGGGCGCCGCCATCGTTGTCATAGTTGACAAACCATCCCCGCAAATCCGAATACCCCGGGTCGTCCGCCGCCAGCATGCCGTAGAGCATGTTGTCATCGATTTTCCGCTCGGAGGAGTTGGAGTAGGCGGTGAAGCGCACCCCGGCGCGCGGGATGATGTTCAACCAGCCCAGGCGGATCGGATAGTAGAGGAAGTTCAGATTGTCGAACCGACCGGTATGGTAGTCGAACATGTCGATATTCCGCTCGTCATAGTCGAATTCGCGCCATTTCCGCTGCAGATAACCGGCACTGAATTCTCCCTGGTAATACAGGTTGGTATCCAGAAGTTCCTGCCGGTGAATATCGATTCTTCCCGTGGGCAGCTGCTCTACGGCATTGAAGAAGTCATTGACCCGCGGCCGCACGTACACGGACGCGGTAAAGTGATCGAACTGTTTTTCCACTGCGGCGAACGTAACCGGCTGGGGATCGGCGTTGTAATAGTTGTTGAAGAAATCGCGGTTGAAAAACTCATCGCTCATGATTTCGAAGTTGCCGCGGAAGTCCAGCGTCGGCGTAATGTGGGTCAGGTTGCTGATCCGGAAGTCGAAGCGTTGTTCCGGGATCTTGATGCCGTAATCATACGCATCCGTGGATTCGTATGGGCTCAAATCGTAGATGCCGTAGCCGAAGATGCGGGTTTTGGAGTTTTCCGTGTCAATATAGGCGTCGGCACCGTAACCGTAACCGCGGTACTGGTAATAGTCCGCCAGAAGCCGGACGGAACTGGCGGGGTAATCGGTCGGATAAAACTTTTTCGAGAGCGAAATGTAATACCCCCAGTCGCCGGTTTTACCCCATTGGGTCTGGATCAGACCCAGATTTTCGTCTTTCGGCTTATAGAAGACCGGCAGCCAGAAAACCGGTACCCCGTAAAGGTTGATGGTGCAGTTGGTGCCCACAATGCTGTAATCGCCCCGGTCGGTGATGGCGTTGTTCAGTCCGAATTCCCCCGTATTATGGGGATACAGCGTCGCCTCGCCGCAGGAGATGGAATAATGGGCGTTCTGGCTTTGCAGATAGCTGCAGCTGCTGAGTTCCGCGTCCTTGATGGTGATGATGCCGTCGGCGCCGCGAACTCCGGAGCCGGCCCGGCAGACGATGGTGCTGAAACTCAGTTCCGCATCCGTGAAACTGAAGTAGCCGGTGATCAGGTTTCCGGAAAAGGATTGGGCCTTGATGGTGCCGTTGACATAACTGACGTCGACGTTGATTTTCTGGCCGCCGAAGATATCTGTGGTAATTCCGGTGATTTTTACGACGGTTCCCGCCGTATTTTCGAGTTCCGCCAGTTCGGACGGAGTAACTTTGGCGGTCTGGTGTTCCCGACGATAGATCTGAATGTTGCCGTTGACGTCAAGGTCGCGGGATTCCGTGTTGATGACCGCCCGGTCCGCATAGATGTCGAAATCCCCGAAGGGAATATGGACGTTGCCTTTGACGATGATGTTGCCGCCGGCGATGCTCCAGTGGTCGGCCCGGATGTTTTTCAGGTCGCGCATTGAGGCTGATTTTTTGAAACTGGATTCCAGGGAGGACGCTCCTTCAGCGGATCGGACGAAGCCGAGCACTACCGCGGCAACGAGAGCGGCCAGCATGATTTTCTTCGATGGTTTCATTCGTTTCCTGAAAAAACTTGAGCCGGTCCCGTGCATGGCGTTCGCATCGGGCCGGGCGCGCATACAAAATCACTCTACCATAACCGTCTTTTCATGGTTTTTCAAGAACGGCACTCCGGTTTTCCGGTTTTTTCCATTGATTCAAGCGGTCCTGAATGAATTCAATGACCCACTGCAGCTCCTCCTTGCCGGAACCGGTGATGTCCATGGCCGGTGCGAATTCAAACCAGACATCGTTTTCCCGGTGAATGGGCCCCAGATCGCGGAGCCACCGACCGTTGGCCAGAAAGTCGGTTTTCAGGGCGAAGGGGACGATCGGAACGCCGGCGGCACGGGCCAGTTTGACGCCGATGGAATTGAATTTTTCGGGATGGAATTCCGCCGAACGGGTGGCTTGCGGGAAAATGATGACCGAACGCCCCGCCTCCAGCCGTTTCCGGCCTTCGGTGAGGACGTTTTTCAGGTCTTCGCGCGGGTTGTCCCGCCCCACCTGAATGGCATCGATTGCCCGCATGATGTCGCCGAAATGCGGAATTTTCATCAGCGCCGATTTGATGACGAACGTGAAATCCAGATGCGGTCGGACGATGGCGTGGAAGATCGCCGTTTCGAGCAGGCTCATGTGGTTGCCGATCAGCACCACCGGTCGGCCGTTCAGGGCCCGGAGATTGTCCAGTCCCCGCAGGTGCAGGCGCCCGCCGCAGCTTTCAATGAGCCGGATGTTCTGATTCGAATAGAAGATCTGGTGGGCGCCGTCGAGTTCGCCGCGGCGGCCGCAGCGGCCGGACCGGCTGAAAATAAGAAAATTTTTCCAGTAAAAATACCATCTTCCGCCGCAGCAGAGCCGGTCCTGCCAGCAATGCGGCGCGTCGGGCGGGGTGTCGTAACGGTCATGGGGAAAAAGGTTTTCTCCGATTGCCATGGGATGATTCTTTCCTGACGGTTGCGTTTTCCTGCTCAAAAATATATTTTATAATATAATGCTTCAGGGTGAATTTTTCCAGTTGTTTTCCGGTTATTCTTCCGGCACGAAGACCGGCACGGGCCGTTTCCCCGGTAAAGTTTCCGCAGGGGCGCGGTCCGGGTAGCGGCGCCAGATCAGTTCGCGCCGTTCGCCGAAATAAACAAAATCAAGTTCGTCCAGTACGATCTCCGTTTCGAAAGCGGTTCCCGCACCATCCCGGCTGAAGGGGGAAATCATGACCTTCACCAGCAGGGTGCGGCCTTCCCGGATCTGCAATACCTTTTCCACCACATAACCGGCGCGGGTACAGGTCCCGGAAATCTTCAGCGTCGGGCCGTCCGAATAGTGCACGAACCGTACTTCGGGTGCCGCCAGCTCCCGGAATTCCAGCGATTGATAAAAGCTTGAACAGCCGCCGGTGAGCAACAGCATGGCGGCGGTCAGCGCCCCGAAGTATATGTTACTCATGTGCATCCTCCCGCGGACGGCGGGCCCGTTCGCGGACTTTCGGGTACAGCATCCGCCAGGCGAAGAGCAGCACGACGGCTCCCCAGTAGCCCACAATCAAGAGGGGGTATGCCGAAAAGGCCCACCCGTCGAAATGCCATTGCGAAACCGGCCAGAAAACCGGCGTCGCGAAAAAATCCGCCGAATGCGTCGGAATGTCGCAGAGAATATGCAACGGCCAGGCCAGATACGGCAGCAGGCAGCACCGGACGAAAATGCCGATTAAAATGCCTGCGGCGGCGGCCACCACCAGACTGTGTGACACATCATAGGCGGTGAACACATATTGCGGGATTTCCGTCAGATCGGGTTTCCCGGGGGTAAAATTCCCGGAAACAATCCGTTGTACAAAATAGACTCCGAAACTGGTCAGGTCCGGCAGCGTGCCGAACGCCAGCGCCGCCCAGAGTGTCCAGTCCTTCCAGCCGCTCCGGCAACCGTCGTGTTTCAGGCCGGGCAGACCGGAGCGGGAGGCGGCCAACATACTGATGGCACCGTGTGCAAACGTATCCAAGGTTACTCTCCAAACTGAAAGTTGCGTAATTGTACCTGCAACGAGTGCATCGGAGATTGCAGCAGCTGCGCGATGACGCGGCATTTGACCCGCAGCAGGAAGGCGATCGGACGGTCGTAATCGCTGAGCGTCTCAAAATTACCCTGGCCTTTGGCGATGACCAGGTCGGCCCGGCGCATGGCGGCCAGAAACGCTTCTCCGGTGCCGTGACGGGAGACCCCGGGTGTCATGTCCCCCGTATCGAGGATCGGCACAAAATCCAGCCCGGACATGGCGGCTTCGCGGCGGGTTACGTCGTTGAGGATGGGCTGACCGCGGACGCCGAGGGTGATCTTGTGCGCGTAGCGTTCGATCAGCAGCCGGTCCAGCACGGCTTCGCCGCAGTTGTCCAGAATATAAAAGACACTGCGGGCCTGGTCCATAGCCTCCCGCAGTCGCCGGACCGGTTCGGGCGCCAGCGGCAGGGAAAACACTTCCCGGATCCGCTTTTCGGCGGTTTCAAGGTCGAAATCCGGATCGGCACCGTAGTCGATGATGTTGCCGCCGATGGCGAGACGCAGCGCGCTTTCAAACGCGTCCGGTGCCTCGGAGCACAGGGCGCGCAGCTCCGGCAACAACTGCAATCCGAGGGCGGTTGAACGGTCTTTTTCGTCGCGGAACGCATCGTTGTTGCCGGAAACGGCGCGGACTTCGCGGTGAAACGCCGCGGCGATGTCCGGTGGCGTCGACCCGGGATCGGCCTCCGCGATGATGCGCAGCATGCGGCGGATCAGCGCACGACATTCAGTTTCGTCGCCGCTCGCGCTGCGCGCCAGCGGCACAATCTGGGAAAGAATGCAGGGGAAACAGTCAACTCCGATGTCCATAGGATTGATCATTCCAAGTTTTGCGGATCAGCTCCGCGGTTTTATCCAGCGCCTCCGGCACACAGCGGGTGTCGGCCAGAACCGGCATGAAATTGGTATCTCCGTGCCAGCGTGGCACGATGTGCATATGCAGATGGTCCGCCACTCCGGCACCAGCGGCGGCGCCGAGATTGAGACCGACATTGAATGCGTCCGGCGCCATCACGGTCTCCAGAACTGTTTCCGCGCGGGCGGCAAGTTCCATCAGCTCGGCGCGCTCCCCGGCCGTCAGCCGGGCCAGCCGGTCGACATGCCGGTACGGCGCAATCAGCAGGTGTCCGGAGTTGTACGGATAACGGTTCAGTATGACGAAGGCGACGGTGCCGCGTGCGACGATGAGCGACTCTTCCGGCCGTGAATGCGGCATTTCGTTGGCACAGAGGAAGCATTCCCCGCGCCGGGGAGCGCGGATGAATTCAGTGCGCCACGGGGCCCACAGCGGGCGTTTTTCAGGCATGGTCGTCGCTCCTTTCGCCAGGACGTGAGTTGGTTGCGGAAAGCGATGGATCTCCGGCGTGCATTGCGGCCAGAATCCGTTTGCGGCGCAGCCAGTTGCCGGCGGCCGCCGCGAAGAGCGCCGCCGCGCCCAGGCCGGCCAGCACCACCGCCCAGTCGCCGTGCCGGGTATAAAACGTCAGTTCGGGTTCGGCTGTGACCGGCACTTCCAGAATGCCCGTTGCCCGGCCGCGGCGGATTTCCGGCCGTTCCGTTCCCGGCGTCGGCAGAACGGCGGCGATCCGGCCGTCCGGGCGTATGACCAGTGTCCCGCCGTTGTTGCCGCAGCGGATGGCGGGCAGACCGGTTTCGACCGAACGGAGAACGGCGTTGGCCAGGTGTTGTTCGGGTTCGGCGCTGGTCGGATACCAGGCGTCGTTGGAGAGGACGATCAACAGATTGGCGCCGCGCCGGGCTTCCTCCCGGGCGATGTAGGGAAAGACGCTTTCAAAACAGATCGCCACGCCGGCCCGCACCCCCGGCACCACAGGCAGCGGCGAATAATCCCCTCCCGGCGTCAGATCCCGGTTCATGTCGATGGCGCGCGTCAGCCATTCCGGCAGGAAACGGCGGAAGGGAATGTATTCACCGAACGGGACGCGGTGGATTTTGTCGAATCTGCCGGCTTCCACCGGGCCGGGCTGCAGGAGCAGAGCGCTGTTGGTGACGCCGTATTTTGACGCGCCACCGGGTTGCGGGGCAAAATCAATGGTACCGATCAGCATGGCATACGGTGCACCCGGCGGCAACAGTCCGGCAATGCCCCGGCGGTAGGCTGCGCTGACCGGATGATCCGCCTTCAACGGGTAGGGAACGGCGGTTTCCGGCCACAGAATGAGTTCCGGTTTCTCCGGCAGTGCGGCCAGTTGCGCGGACAAGGCAAGGTAGGTATCCAGCGCCTCTTGCGCCTGTGAGCCGTCAGCGTTGCGTCGTTGGGAAATGTCTCCCTGGACCACCCCGATGCGGACCAGCCGGTCCGGTTGCGCCGTATTCGCCGCGGCGCGTCCCGCCACCGCCAGCTCCGCCAAAAGCCAGGTCAGCGCTACGGCCGCCAGCACCGGAACGGCGCGGATCCTTCCCCGTTCGTTGCGGAAGCGGATGCCGAACGCCAGCGCCACGCCCGTCAGCGCCAGCAGAAATCCGATGCCGTACTGGCCGGCGTAGGCGGCCAGCGGCAGCAGCCGTTCGTAACGCCACACCGCGGTGGACAGGTTGTTCCACGGCAGCATGGTCGAACGGGAATACTCCAGCACGATCCACCAACCGGCCATGCCGGCGGCGGCGAGCAGCAGTCTCCAGTCGGGTACGCGCCAGGCCTGTTCCGCCGCTTCCCCCTTCAGCCGGACTGCGGGAGGAATGAGAAATTCACGCCGGACCAGCGGCAGGAACAGCGCCCAGACCGCCGGCCACAACGCCAGCACCGGCGCCATCAGAAACGGGATGACCGGATGAATTTCCCGGAGCCACCAGAAGGCCGG
Organism: uncultured Lentisphaeria bacterium; assembly: GCA_949282965.1. GTDB lineage: Bacteria > Verrucomicrobiota > Lentisphaeria > Victivallales > Victivallaceae > CALXOD01. The sequence goes on along the minus strand of CASDQW010000031.1, from coordinate 33,670 downwards.
CAACGCCCACCCGACTCCCCAGCACCAGCCACAGAGCGCCGCTTCCGGGGCACGCCGGTCGCCGGCGGCCAACGTCAGAATCGTCAACGCCGCCACCACCAGAATGCCGGCGTTCACCGGTGGCAGCGCCAGCGCGAAGACGATCCCCCCGCCTGTCGCCGCAGCCAGCCGCAGCCACCGGCGGTGTGGGGCGATTCGTCCGGATTCATCGGGCGGCATAGTGTTGTCGTCCGGAGCCGCACCGGGCCACCAGGAGGGAAAGCGGCTGAAAATCATCGGTTCTGTCTCTCTCAAGTATTGAAAATCCAGCTAGTACAGTGTAATTTATCACTATATCCAAAAAGAATCAAAGACAATACACCATGAAAACTACCGAAACACTGGAATTCGACCATCTGATCATCGGCAGCGGTCTGGCCGGATTGAGTTCCGCGCTTCACCTGGCCGACAGTGGTCGCCGGGTGGCCGTCGTAACCAAACGTGCCATGGATGACTGCAATACCCGCTATGCACAGGGGGGGATTGCCTGCGTAACCGATATCGAGGACTCCTTTGACGAACATGTGCAGGACACCTTGAACGCCGGTGGGCGGTTGTGCGACGAAAAAGCCGTGCGCACCATTGTGGAGGCCGGTCCGGCGGCGGTCCGGGAACTGATCGATCTGGGGACGCGCTTCACCAAACGGGTGGAACTGGGATATACGCAGGACGGCGACCGTTATGACCTCGGCCGGGAAGGCGGACATCTCAAACGCCGCATTCTGCACGCCGGCGACATTACCGGGGCGGAAATCGAACGGGCCCTGATCGCCGCCTGCCGCGAACGCTCCAATATCGAGGTTTTTGAATATCACATCGCCATCGATCTCATCGTCAGCCGTCGTCTGGAAATGCCCGGGGAAAACCGCTGTTTCGGAGCTTATGTGCTGGATCAGCGGGCGGGAGTGATCAAGACTTTTCTGGCTGCGAGTGTCACCATCGCCTGCGGCGGCGTCGGCAAGGTTTATTTGTATACGAGCAACCCCGATGTCGCCTGCGGTTCCGGCGTAGCCATGGGATACCGGGCGGGGGCGAAAATCGCGAATATGGAATTCATCCAGTTCCATCCGACCATTCTGTATCATCCGCAGGAACGGTCCTTCCTGATCAGCGAGGCGCTGCGCGGCGAGGGCGCGGTGCTCAAATGCCGCGGAAAAGACGGGAAACTGTACGAATTCATGCAGAAGTACCATCCGCTCAAGAGCCTCGCTCCCCGCGACGTCGTCGCCCGCGCCATCGACAACGAAATGAAGCGCAGCGGTCAGGAGTGCGTCTATCTGGACATTACCCATCTGGACGAAGCGGCCCTGCGTCGCCGGTTCCCGAATATTTTCGAAAAATGTCTGGAGGCCGGCGTCAATATGGCCAAGGAACCGATTCCGGTGGTGCCCGCCGCGCATTTCCTGTGCGGCGGCATCAAAACCGATGTGCGTGGCTGGACCGGCATCCCCGGGCTTTACGCGGTCGGGGAATCCGGCTGCACCGGGCTGCACGGGGCAAACCGGCTGGCGAGCAACAGCCTGTTGGAAGCGCTGGTGGTCGGCAAGGCGGCGGCAGCTGATATTGATGAAAAATTCGAAACACTCCGCAAGTTGCGGCTTGCGCCGTCCGCTGCTCCTGCCTGGGCGTCCGGCAACGCCACCGACTCGGATGAACTCGTGGTGATCGCCCACAACTGGGACGAAATCCGGCGGTTCATGTGGGACTATGTCGGCATTTACCGGACCAACAAACGTCTGGAACGGGCCAAGGCCCGCATCAAGCTGATCCGCAAGGAGATCGAAAAATATTACTGGGATTTTCTGGTGACCGCCGATCTGGTGGAGCTGCGCAATATCGCGACCGTGGCCGAATTGATTATCGATTCGTCTCTGAGCCGCCATGAAAGCCGGGGGTTGCATTACAACGCCGACTATCCCTATCGCGATCCGGAGTTGGATTACACGGATACGATTATTCAGCGGGAATTTTGAATGAAACACGAACTGCCGGTCGAGCCGCATATCATTGATGTTGTCGCCACGCTGCAGCAGGCGCATTACGAGACATATATCGTGGGCGGCGCCATTCGCGATCTGTTGCTCGGTCGCCGACCGAAGGATTACGATATTTCCACCTCCGCCACGCCGGAACAGGTGCGGGAGGTTTTCGGGCGCCGCAATGCCCGGATCATCGGCAAACGTTTCCGTCTGGTGCATCTGCGGCTCCGGGACGAGATTATCGAAATCAGCACGTTCCGCCGGGCGCCGAATGCCGCCGGCAGCGCGGGCGGCCGCACGGGCAGTCAGGGCACGGAACTGCTGCCGGAGCATATGATTTTATCCGACAACGATTATGGAACGGCGGAGGAGGATGCCCGGCGGCGGGACTTTACCGTCAACGCCCTGTTTTTCGACCCGGTGTGTTCGGAGCTGATCGACTATACCGGGCAGGGGCGGGAGGATATTGAACGCGGCGTGGTACGGGCGATCGGCGATGCGCGTTTGCGCTTCGAGGAGGATCCGGTACGTCTGCTGCGGGCGTTGAAGCTGGTGGGGCAGTATGATTTTTCGCTGGACGCGGAGACGGAAAACGCGCTGTTCGCCTCTCTGCCGCTGATCCGGCACGCGTCGTCCTCCCGGTTGGCGCTGGAGCTGGAGAAGGTGTTGAGTTCCAGTTACGGGGACAAGCATTTGCGGGCGTTTCACGATTACGGTTTTCTGCAGTACTATCTGCCGCATCTGGAGGCGCGGTGGGGAACGCCGGCAATGGAATACGCCCTGGAGCTTTTGACGGAGCGGAACTATCGCGTGGACGAGGGGCTGTACCGCAACAGCGTATCACTGGCGATGGCGACGCTGGCGTTGCCTTTCGTCGAGGAGGCAATGACGGGTACCGTCGGCGGCTTGTGGCCGAAAAAACATGCGCTGCATCGGATCCGGGAAGTGCTTGAAACCATTTTTCAACCTCAGAACATGATGAAATGCATGCAGCAGTCGGCGGAACGGGTGCTGGAATTTCAGCCGCTTCTGAAGGCCATGTCGCCGGATGATCGGGATATTGTGGATGCCCGCAGCTATGCGCACGCCCGGGAGCTGGCGGTGATTCAGAATATCGTTCGCTGGCATGAGCCGGAGCTGGAAGCCTGCTGGCCGATTGGCGGTGGAGGCGGCCGGTTTTCGCGTAAGCGTCGGAAGAACCATCGCGGTCGCCGTGAAAAAAACAAGGCGGTCGCCGTTGCTGCAGTGGAACCGCAGGAATAACTTCCGGACGTGCCGCCGGACGGAGAGAAAAACGCGGAGACGTCATGAAAAAAGCCATCGGACCTTTTTCTCTCTCGGAATGGCTGACCGGCCTGATCGGCGGGGGGCTGACCGGGTGGACCCTGTTTGGCGCGGTGCATGTGCTGTACAGTTTGGATGTCGCCGGATATGAGGCGGTGGTGCTTCCGGTTGCGCAGTGGAGTTGGTTTCTGGCCGCGGTCATGGTGTCGGCCGGGGCGGTGTTGTGCTGGTTCTGGTTGCATGGATTGCGCCGGGCGGAAGTTGCTGACCCCGCGGGGGCGGCCTGGCGGGCCGGCTGGCCGCTGCCGGCTTCCGCAGTGGCGGTGTACGGGCTGCCGGGTATGTGGGCGGCATTGATTTTTACGCTGGCGGCGGGGTGGAGCGTATTCCGGGCGATGCTGCTGGTCCCGCGGCCGGAACGGTGGCTGCGGCGCCGGAAAGTCGCTTGTCTGATCATCGGATTCTGCTGGTTATTCGGGGCGTATCTGGTCTGGACCGGTTTTCTGCGGCAGCGGCAGGCACTGGCTGTGTTGCATCTCTATTTTCACGACTGGGGATTGTTTCTGGACGTGGCGCGCAACACCCTGCATGGAGAATGGTTCATCACCAGCGAAACGGGATTGAATTTTCTCGGCAATCACTTCATGCCGTTGACGATCATACTGTTGATGCCGTTTGCGGCTTTCTGCGATTCCCCCGAACCGTTTTTCTGGTTCAATGCCCTGTTGTTGTATATCAATGCACCGTTGATTTACTGGCTGGCGCGGCTCCGGCGGCTGCCGCGGGGAACGGCTGCGGTGCTGGCACTTGCGGTGTTGTGTGCGCCGTCGCTTTCCAATCTGGTGCTGGCGCAGCGATACGGGTTTCATGAAAATTATTTTTTCATGCCGCTGCTGATCTTTTATTTTATCTGCCGGACCAAAAAGTGGGAGAAGAGTTCCTGGCTGGTCTGGGGCATGTCGCTGCTGCTCAAGGAAACCGTGTCGGTGGTCTGGTTCGGGGTGGGGGTGGTGGAATTTTTGCGCGGGGAACGGCGGCGCGGGGCGATTCTGGGACTACTGTCTGCGGGGTGGTTTTTTCTGATGGTGAAGGTGGTCATGCCGTATTTTCAGGGGGAGGCGGATTACCGGATGCTGTTTGTTTTTTCCAATCTGGGTACTTCGGTGTGGGAAGTCATGTTGTCGCCGTTCACCCGGCCGGAGGTATTCTGGGGAACGCTGTTCAGTTGGAATAACGCGGCATTTCTGCTGCTGATCCTGCTGCCGGTGTTTTTTGCGACATGGTCGCGACCGTTGTGGCTCGGAGCGGGGGTGTTGCCGTTTGTGTTTGTCGCGGTGCAGGAAGGCGCGTGGATGCGGAATATTTGCGCCCAGCACCATGCGGACTTTCTGATGCTGGTCTACATTAACGCCGTTGCGGCGCTGGCCGCGCTTCGGCACCGTTCCGGGGCCGGGGGCTGGGAGCGGATGCTCGGGAAGGGAATGCCCGGGCGAAACGGCCGGAGTACCGCGGCCGCGCTGACGGCGGCGACTGTGACGACGGCGGGATTGTCCTTCTACTTTTTCGCCCAGGGGATCCACGGAAAATATTCCTTCAACGCGGTGTCCATGCAGCGGGATTTTACTGCTGAAATGGAGGCGTTCAAGGAGCGGATTCCTCCCGGAACGGCATTGAATGCCTCGTTCGCGCCGGCGGCACATTTTGCTTTACGCAACCGGGTGTATCCGAATACATTTCATTTTTATCACCTGTGCGACCGGGTGCTGCTGGATCTCTTTTCGGAATTTGAGGATCTGCGGCTGTTTGATCAGGTACGGGGACACTTGCTCACGCACGGATACCGGGTGGTTCGACGCGCTCAGGCCGACGACCGGCTGCTGGTGCTGCTGGAAAAAGGCGGCAAAACATCCGAACCGGATGATCTGACGTGGATGGCGGCGGCGCAATTTGATGATTTCGGTGCGGCGCTGCCCCAGAACCAGAAGGCGTTCGCGGTACGGGTTGCGGTCATGCCGGAGCGGGTGCGGTTTCTGATCCGCCTGAAGGAACCGGTGCGCGGCGACTACCGGATTCATTTTCTGGTTGCGGACGCGGACGGGAGGGTGTCCGGTGGTATGGAGCTCTTCGGGAAAGGGGTGACGCCGGCGTTTCTGGCTCCGGCCGGAACGGTCATGAAGCTGGATTTCCCGTTGCCGGATGATTTCAGTGCGGTGCGGGAGGTGCGTTTCCGCCTGGATCCGCGACCGGAAGTGGATTTTTCGGATGCGCAATTTCCGATTGCCGTCGCGAATCAGGATCTCTGAATCAGTTTTTGCATGGTTGCTTATGGAAAAAGCAGAAAGTCGGTGCTACATTGTCCAGGTAGCAGGGGCAATGATCGCCGGCAATATTATGAAAGACGTATGATTTATGGAAAAAAAGCGATTGAAAGTGGTAGTTTCCGGTCTGGGGCGGATTTCCTGGGGGTACCATCTGCCGCAGCTGGCGGAACGTTCTGATTTTGAGTTGCTGGCCGTGGCCGATCCGATGGCGGACCGGTGCCGGGAGGCAGTGGAGAAATTCAAGGTCCCCCGCACCTACGCCGATTGCGGAGAAATGATTGCGAAGGAACGGGAAGCGGATTTGCTGGTTTTGACCTCTCCTACGTGCTTTCACGCGGATCAGGCGGTCTACGCGCTGGAACATGGCGTGGATGTCTTCTGCGAAAAACCGCTGGCGGGAAGTCTGGCGGAAGCCGAACGCATGGTGGCGGCGATGCGGCAGAACGGCCGGCGGATGATGGTGTTTCAACCGCACCGGGTGCGCCCGGAGACGGAGACACTGCTGGAAATTCTCCGGAGCGGTCTGCTGGGGCGGATCTTCATGACACGGCGGGTGTGCGGCAATTTCAGCCGTCGGAACGACTGGCAGGCGCGGCTGGAACTGGGCGGCGGTATGCTGAACAATTACGGATCGCATTACATTGACCAGTTCATGTATGTGTTCGGCGGCAATGCGTTCCGGGTGTCGGGGTGTGAATTGCGCCGGATCGTCAGTGCCGGAGATGCCGACGACGTGGCTCGGATTCTGCTGGTGAACGATGCCGGCGTGATCGGGGATATCGACATCAACATGGCTTCGGCAATTCCGGAAACGGCCTGGACCGTGTACGGCGACCGGGGCATGGCCCGGCTGGATACCGTCAAACAGAGTTGGGAAGTCCGGTATCTGAAAGAAGAGGAGATTCCGGACCTGACGTTGCAGAAATCCATGGCGGCGGCAGGGAGAAGTTATGCTTCCGAAGCCGCGCTGCCGTGGCATGAGCGGGAATTTGCACTGGGTGAATACCGGCCGGGGCTTTACTACGATTACGCCTACGCCTATTTTGCTCAGGGGGCGCCGCCTTTCGCCCCGATTGAGATGACGATGGAATTGATGCGGATCAATGCCGAATGCCGGCGGATCGCCGGAACGCATCAGGAGATGATTTGAACGGTCAGGACAGGGCGGAGGACGGATTCGTCATTACGCCGATCGGGTTTGTCCGTTGTGCCGGTCGTTACCGCTTCGAGGCGCCGCGGCAGGGGGTGTTTGCGGCCAATGCGGGGGTGATCGAGCTGCGGGAGGGCTGCCGGTATGAGGAAGCGGCGGCGGATCTGGCGGGGTTCAACCGAATCTGGGTGCTTTTCGTCTTTCATCTGAATCAGACCTGGAATGTCCGGGTGGCGCCGCCGGTGGCGCCGCCGGGACGACGGATCGGGGTATTCGCCACCCGTTCGCCGCACCGCCCGAACCGTTTGGGAATGAGCTGCGTGGAATTGGAAAAAGTGGACGGGCGGCGACTGCATATCCGGAATTTCGATCTGTTGGACGGGACGCCGGTCGTGGATCTCAAGCCGTACATTCCCCGGGCGGACGCTTTCCCCGACGCGGCGGTGGGATGGCTGGCGGAGGCCGGGGCGGAAAACTGGCGGGTGGAATATTCGGAACAGTTTCTTGCGGAAAGCGCGTTTATTGCTTCCATCGGCGGGCCGAATCTGCATAATTTCTGCGAAGTACAGCTGCACCACGCGCCATTGGACCGGCAGCGGAAACGCCTGTATGAAACGGCGGACGGGATCATGGAAATCGGATGCCGCACCTGGCGGGTCCGGTTTGCCGCGGATGCGGCACGGCAATGGATCCGGGTGTTGGAGGCGCGATCGAATTATCGTCCGGAAGAGCTGCTGCCGGATGCGCCGGACCGGTACGGCGATCTGCCGGTGCATCGGGCCTGGCGCGAATTTCTGCAAAAACAAGGAAAGCCAAATACATGAGAAACGAGAAGCGGCGGCGGGAGGCGCGTTTTTGAAATGACGGAACACGGAGAACGGGAGACGCTGTCATCCCGACTGGGATTTCTGTTGCTGACGGCGGGGTGCGCCATCGGTTTGGGGAACATCTGGCGTTTTCCCTTTATTGTCGGACAGTACGGAGGCGGGGCGTTTGTTGCGCTTTATTTGTTTTTTCTGGTTTTTCTCGGCTTTCCGGTGATGGTCATGGAGCTGGCGGTCGGGCGCGGCAGCCGCCGCAATCTGGCCGACGCTTACGAGCGTCTGGCGCATCGCGGAGGCGGTGTCTGGCGGAAATTCGGATTGTTTTTCTTCTGCGGCAATCTGGTGCTGCTGATGTTCTATTCCACGGTGACGGGGTGGATGCCGGCATATGCGTGGCATCTGTTTTCCGGGGCACTGAGCGGGATGTCGGCGGAAGAAGTGGGGGGATTTTTTGCCGAGTTCACCGCCTCTCCGGGCGCGATGCTCGGCTGGATGGTGGCGGTGGTGCTGGTGTCGACGGTGATCTGTGCCGCCGGTCTGCGGCGCGGAGTGGAGCGGGTGGTCAAGTGGATGATGGGGGCGCTGTTCGTGATGATGCTGCTGCTCTGCATTCAGGCTCTGCGGCTGCCGAAGGCGATGGAAGGACTGAGTTTCTATTTGATGCCGTCCTGGGAACGGATGACGCAGGCGGGGCTGGGCAATGTGATCATGGCGGCGATGGGGCAGGCGTTTTTTACGTTGAGTCTCGGGATCGGTTCCATGGCGATTTTCGGCAGTTACACCGACCGGCAGCAGTCGCTGGCGGGAGAAGGGTGCGGGATCGTGGCGCTGGATACGATGGTGGCGCTGATGGCCGGGGTATTGATTTTTCCGGCCTGTGCCTCGTTCGGCGTGAGCAGCGAGGCGGGGCCGAAACTGGTGTTCATTACCTTGCCGAACATCTTCAACCAGATGGAATTCGGGCGCTGGTGGGGGGGGGTGTTTTTCCTTTTCATGAGTCTGGCGGCGTTGACCACGGTGATCGCGGTGCTGGAGAATCTGGTGGCGTTCGTCATGGAGCGCTTTCACCGCCGCCGCCGGGACGCGGCGCTGCTGGCGGGAGGGGCCGTGGCGTTGCTGTCGGTGCCCTGTGCGCTGGGATTCAATGTGCTGTCGGGCATTCAGCCGCTGGGGAGCGGGTCGACGATTCTGGATTTTGAGGATTTTCTGGTCAGCAACAATCTGCTGCCCCTGGGGGCGCTCTGTCTGGTGCTCTTCTGCACCTGGCGTGCGGGATGGGGCTGGGACGCGTTCCTGGAAGAAGCCAATACCGGAAAAGGACTCAAATTGCCGAAATGGCTGCACGCTTACGCCCGGTTCGTGATTGCGCCGGTGATTCTGCTGATCTTCGTCATGGGGTATATCAGCCTTTTCTGCTGATTCAGGAGGTTTTTCTGCCGTAAAAGGTGTCGCTCATGCGTCGCTGCGGAGGCGGCAGCGGGCGACCGGCCAGAAACTCCGTCAGCAGCGCTTCCGCCGCACCGTCGGCTTCCGCCGCGGGAAGCCAGTGAATGACGACGCCTTCCCGCTCCATTTTGCGGAAAAAACCGTCCTGGCGCTTGGCGAACTGGCGGATGCGGGTCAGCAGTTCCGTGCGCATTTCGTCGCGGGTGAGCTGCCCCTGCAGGTACCGGGCGATTTCCCGGTACTCCAAACCGAAGAATTCCAGCCGGTCGTAATCAATGCCGGCAAGGTTGTGCAGGTGCCGGACCTCTTCGATCATGCCCGCTTCCAGACGGGCGTCCAGGCGTTTTTCAATACGGTCGCGGACGGTTTCGCGCGGGAGGTAAACTCCGAGCGTCAGCGCCTCCAGCTGGAAGGGCGGCTGGAAGGAGGGGGCGCCGCCCTGCTGCCGTTGGCGTGGCACACCCGGTACATAACGCGGCAACGCGTTTCCGGGCAGTTCGTACCCTCGCAGGAGCGCGTCCAGATACAGGGTGCTGCCGCCGCAGAGGACCGGCAGTCTGCCGCGCCCGGCAATGTTCCGGATCGCGGCGAAGGCGTCCCGGACGAAAAACGCCAGGTTGTATTCCTCCGCGGGATTCACGATGTCAATCAGGTGATAGGGGACAGGAGGGCCGCCGGAGGCGTATTCGGCCAGGTCTTTGCCGGTACCCAGATCCATGCCGCGGTAGACCTGGCGGGAGTCGATGCTGACGATTTCGCCGTCGAACCGACGTGCGAGACGGACGGCCAGAGCGGTTTTACCGGTGGCGGTCGGGCCGGTGACGACGAGAACTTTTCTTGAATGTTCCATAAAAAATTTTGCTTTTCCGTGAAGTACGTTATATTATGGAATGAATTTCTGAAAAAGCAAATGACGGAAACTTGTTTTTAAAGATGGAAAAGCAGAAAACACTCAGAGCTTCGGCGTTTCTTTCGGGAATTGCCCTGCATACCGGGGCCCGCGCCACGCTGCGGATTCTGCCGGCGGAAGCCGACAGCGGCATCTCATTCTGCCGGGTGGACCTGCCGGGGCGTCCTTCAGTCCGGGCGCTGGCATCCAACGTGGTGGACGTCCGGCGCGGCACCACCATTGCCAATCGGACGAACGGTGCGATTGTTTACACAGTCGAACACATCATGTCGGCCCTGCATGCGCACGGCGTGGACAACGCGATCGTGGAAATGGACGGCATGGAACCGCCGATCGCCGACGGCAGTGCGCTGCCGTATTTCGAAATGATCGGTGAAGCCGGGCTGGTGGAGCAGGATCGGGAGGCGCATTTTTTTACGCCGGACCGGGTGCTGTTTGTTGACGGCGGGGCGACGAAAATCGTGATCGCGCCTTCGGACAAGCTGGAGATTTCGTGTGTGACTTCGTTTGTCGGGTGTCCGTTCGATCCGCAGTTTTTCGCGCTGGAGGTGACGACGGAAAGTTACGGACGGGAACTGGCCGGAGCGCGGACGTTCGTGCAGTATAATGATTTGAAACAGCTTCTGGCCATGGGGCTGGTCAAAGGCGGCAGCCTGGATGCCGCGGCGATCATTCATGAAGGCGCGATCATCTGCAAGGAGGCGCTGCGTTATCCGAACGAGATCGTCCGGCACAAGATCATGGACCTGGTCGGAGACGTTTTTCTCTGCGGGTGCCGGGTGCGCGGCAGCATTGTCGCCGTCAAACCCGGTCATCCGCGCAACGTGGAACTGGCCGGCATGATGCAGAAAATGATGCTGGAGCAACAGAATAATCAGGAGAATTGCCGGAAATGAGCGGAAATATCCTTGGCGTCAAAGAAATCAGGGCCATCCTCCCGCAGCGTTATCCGATGTTGATGCTGGACCGGGCGGTGCTGGAGAGTGAAAATCGGGCGACGGCGATCAAGAATTTGTCCATGAACGAGCTGTTCTTTCAGGGACATTTTCCGAATCATCCGATCGTGCCGGGGGTACTTCAGGTAGAGGCCATGAAGCAGCTGACGGAACTGCTGGCCCGGCCGGAACTCGATCCGGAAGGGACAGCCGACGTCTACATGCGGGTGGTGGAAAGAGTAAAATTCCGCAAGCCGAACAATCCCGGCGACCGCATTCTTATTGAGTCGGAAATTCTGGAGCGGAAGGACGGCGAAGTCATTGCCCAGGCTTCGGTCCGCAACAACTCCGGTACCACCTGCGAGGCGAAAATCACGCTGGCGGTCCGTCCGAAACAGAGTCCGGACGCCATGCCGGATCTCTTTAACGAATTTGACAAGCATGCGGAGACGCCGCTGGACGTGAACCAGATCATGTCGCTGGTGCCGCACCGCTATCCTTTTTTGTTGATCGACAACATCGCCAAGGTGGAAGGCGACCGGGTGATCGCGGTCAAGAACGTGACTGGAAACGAGGAAATCTTCTCCCATATGGAGGACGGTTACGCCGTACTGCCGGAGTCGCTGCAATGCGAAATCGTGGCTCAGTCCGGGTGTGCCTGCGTCCTGGCCCGTGAGGAAAATCAGGGCAAGCTCGGCTATTTCATGTCCATTGACCGGGCCGAATCGTTTGCGCCGGTGTTTCCGGGGGACCAGCTGGTGTGCGATATCACGCTGCCGCCGAGCAAAGGCAAATTCGGCAAAGGCACGGGGGTGATCCGCGTCGGCGACAAGGTGGTGTTTGAAATCACTCTGATGTTTGCCATCGTCGATGCCTGATGATGGCGACGTGCGGCAAAAGACAGGAATGAATGCGGCAATCGGCTTCAGCAGCCGATTGCCGTTTTTTTTGCAGAAAGGAGTGGAAGATGATGTTGCAGACCTGGTGGCGTACCCTGATCGCGGGGATGGTGCTGCTGGCGGGCGGAATGAGTCATGCCGCGGAACGGCAGCTCAAGGTGGAGTCGTCCCGGGAATTTAAAACGCCGGACGGTCGCCGGATTCTGGTGGAAAACCTCGGACTGCCGCTGACGCCCAATGTCGGGCAGGTGGAATTTGTGACCGTTGCGTCGGACGGCGAGCGAATCGCCTGGGCGGTGTGCAGCGGCACGATGGAGCATTACATTGTCGGTTACGGTGAAAAGAGTGGATTGCGGCTGATCGACGTATCCCGGTTTTTCGGGCCTCACAAATACAAGCCGACCATCGCGCCTTACGGCGATTATGTCTATATCCTGGCCGGGAATCGCGGACCGCATCTCTTGAAACATCAGCTCTCCACCGGCAAAACGACGGAAATTCATCACTTTCAGGATCGTTACTACTGGCTCGGGCACACGGTGGATTCACAGGGGCGAATTTTCTGGGGGGTGCATGATTCTTCCAAGCACCGGGAGATCGTCATCGGCGTTGATCCGCGTACGGACAAGATCATCACCACGGAAAAAATCAGCGATGATCCGGCTCAGAGTTATGCCCTTTCGCCGGCGATGGATGACCGGGATGTGCTGTATATCCCCATAGGCATGAACCGGCCGGATCTCTGGATGCTGGATTTGAAGACCGGCGCGAAGAAAAGCATTCTCACCGAGGCGGAACGGGCGAAGTTTCTCCGGCAGCGCATTCAGATTCCCCGGGTATTTCGCAAGGGAGGGAATGTGTACGTGGGGTTGGGGCGGCAGAGCTTCCTCTGCACTCCGGAAGGGTTGCGCCCGGCGCCGGATGTAAAACCTTCCTCATACTGGAACAGCAATGCGTGTTTCCCCTCCCGCCAGTTCCGAGAGGACGGGACCACGGCGGAAGAGATCAACTCGGACGGATTGGTGCTGCGCCGTCCGGACGGAGAGACGGAGTTGATCCGGATTGAGGGCATTCCCGTGCTGGGGCATGAACTTTACAGCATCGGGTCGGTGTACAAGGGGCGGCTGTTCGGCAGCGGGATCTTCAAGGGGAATGTCTTTTCCGTGGATCTCAAGACACTGAAAGCGATCGATTACGGTCTGATCGGCCGGGCCGGGGTGCAGCAGTACGATTTGGCGGCGACGCCGTACGGGGTGCTTTTCTGTGGTTACACTGGCGGCTTCTTCGACCTGTTCGATCCGGATCGACCGATCGAAAAGGGGAAAAATCCGAAACCGGTCGGCAGCTTGAAGGCGTATGATCAGGAACGTCCGTTCCGGCTGACGGCGGCGAATGATGAACAGACGCTGTTTTACGTCGGCAGCATGGCCACCAAAAACGCACTGCCGGGAGCACTGACCCGGGTCGATCTCGAAAACGGCGAGTTCACCTGCTGGAAGAATCCCATTCCCGACCAGAGTATCATGGACGTGGTGACCGTACCCGGTTCGCCGCTGATTTTCGGGACCTCGATGATCGAAGGTGGAACGGGATCCCGGCCGAAGGAAAAGGAAGCCCGGATCTTTCTCTTCGATCCCGCCACGGGCCGGGTGGTCTGGCAGGACAATCCCGTGAAAGGCCCCTGTTACGGCTATCAAGGGTCCATGAATACCGCGGACGGGCGGATTCTGGTGATTGCCCGGGTGCGCGGCAGGGATTACCGGCCGGTGATTTTCGATCCGGCGACCAGAACCAGTGAGGTCGGCGAGGCGTTGAAGGGGGGCGGCGGGCGCGGCCGGTTCGTTTTTTCTGAAAAACGTCCGGTGAAGGGGCGCAATTACTTCACCTGTTTCGGCGCATTTTATGAATTCGATCCGGAAACCAACCGGGTAACAATGCTGTTCAGCGATCCGTCGTTGTATGAGACCAATTACTTCAAGTACGTCGATGAGGACGACAGCTTCTACTATCTGGATGAATCCCGCCTGATGCGTTGGAAATTCATCCGCTGAGCAGCAGGCATCTCCGGACCGGACCTGGAGGGAACGAAGGGGCCGGTCCGGTTTTTTTGTTTCTGAAAGAATCTGATTGTTCAGTTCGGATAGGCTGATTGCCGCAAGGCGCAGAAAAGCGCTGTTGTTTTTATTACAATATTTTTTCTTTTAAATGGTTGTGATTTTTTTTCATGTGGATGAAACTGCGCAATCTGAAAGAAAAAAAATGGTAAAAAAAACATTTATGCCATTGTCGCCGCTTCTGATTCATACTATAATGAAAACAGAAAGACACGTGCAAACAGGCTAATGGAGTTTCCATGCTGGACGCATCGCTGAAAGCCCGCCCGCTGGTGGAATATGTGGAAGAGCAGATTCTCTCCGGACAGTATCCGGGAGGAAGTCGGATTCCTTCCACCCGGGAGCTGGCGCGCCGGTTTCATATTTCTCAGAACACCGCGCTCAGCGGCGTCAATTATCTGGTGGAACGCGGTATGTTGGTCAAGAAAGCACGCAGCGGCGTGCTCGTGGCGGAAAACTGGTACCGGGGAGGCGGCGTTGCCGGCAGCGGGCGTGACGGCGGATATGAACTGGCGGTGTTCGGAGTCATGCGCAATACGGAGTTGTACGGGGCCTGTATCTGCGGCATTAAGGAATACGCGGAAATCCACGGCATTCGATTGCGTCTGGCCATGCTGCCCTTTTTCAGTGTGGACGAAATGGTGCTGGCTCGCCTGGCGCGTGGTGTGGACGGCGTCCTGCTGCTCAGCGAGTACGACACCACCATGGAACATATGCCGCTGCCCATGCCGACTGTGGGAATCCTGATGCATTCGATGTATGACGAGACGATTTCGGTTGTCGATCTGGATCCTTTTGCCGCGGCCCGTGCCGCCGCAGCCTACTTCCGGGAGGCGGGAATCCGCAAAGTCCATGGGATCGGAGCCCCGCGTCCGGTTTACGACACCCGGCTGTCGGTTTTTGAATCGCTCTGGAAAGCGGAGGGCGGAGAATATTTTTCCGGCGGCGCCGAATATCAGGGCGGTTATCTGAAAGTCCAATTCGACTTTCGGCGTGATCATGGATATCTTTTCGCCTCGGACAGCCTTCTGGACGCGGCTAGCAAAGGCTATGCCCGCGAGCACGACGGCAGGCCGCTGGCGGCGGACATTACCGTGCTTGGTATCGACGGCAAAAATCTGCAGGTTCCTGAGATGCATCACTTTCCCAGCATTGCGGTCAACTGGCGGAACATCGGCCGGATCGCCATCGCCGAGTGCATCAGCCGGATCCAGAATCCGGAATCCGAACCGAAGCGTATTTACGTGGCCGGCCGGATCGCCCATCCTCCGGGATAAGGTCCCGGTTTCTGCGAAAGAATCAATCTAATTCCTTAATTTTCAGGGAGGAGAGCATCCCCCCAGGGGTAATATTGCCGCTGCTCGATGAAGTCACTCAATACAGCCAACCGAAAGGAGTTCCGTATGACCAGAAAGCGCATGTTCACTCTGATCGAGCTCTTGGTGGTGATCGCGATCATCGCGATTCTGGCCTCCATGCTGTTGCCAACACTCAACGGGGCACGGGAACGCGCCTACACGGCCAATTGTCTCGGCAACGAACGTCAAGTCGGAACCGCCATTATGTTCTACAACGGAGACCATCATGATTACATGCCGCCTTACGAATTAAAGGACCTGCGATTCCATTTCTGGCAAGTGTTGCTGTCCAAGGGCGGTTACCTGGCTGCAGGAGTCGGGCGGAGCATGGCGATTTTCTTCTGTCCGGCACAGCGCAGCGCGGTGCGTTCTCAGGTACTGGCGCTGACTCCGGAAAATATCGCCAGTTCCTGGGGGCAGTATATCGACTACGGTGCCAATTACGGCTTCATTTTTGGCAGTCGCCGGGTGGCCGGAGCCAATAATGGTCTGGTGACGCCGACCGGGCCTCCGGCTCGTCTCAACCAGATTCGCCGACCGTCGGCGACGATTTCGGTGACGGACGCCATGACCGGCAGCAAGCCGTCGCAGGGGTCTTATATCACGGAATATTACAGCCATACCGGATCAATGGGAGCGCTGTCGCCACGGCATCGTTCGTCGGTGAACGTGTTGTGGGTGGACGGACATGTGTCGAACCACCGGACACCGTCCTATGAGGCCCATACGCTGCTGCTGCCGAACAGTGCGCTGGATCCGTGCCGGGTGGATCCGTTTCGCAGCGATGTTCTGATCGACAATCACTGGGACCGGTTTTGAAATGAAAACACTGTTGGCAATCTGTATGGTACTGGGATGTTTTCTTGACAGCCGCGGCGCGATGGATGCAGGCGGGAAACTGGAACGGCTTCCGACTTCACCGCTGCCCCTGGATTTTCCGGTGTATCGGCCGAAGCGAACCATATCACTGGAAAATGCAATTATCGTTGCCGGAGAGTATGGGCGGGGGGGGCGTGGCGGTGTTGTCCTGCAACGTGCTTTCCGGGAACGCTGGCACTGTTCGCTGCCGCTGGTGGCGGCGGATGCGGTGCCGCAGGACGGACGGCCGCTGATTCTGTTCGGGCAGAGCAATGGGAACAGCTGGCTGATGCGATTGAACGCCAACGGGTTGCTGGCGGAGAATCCGGATGGCTTCGAGTTGCGCACGATCCCGGATGCTCTGGATTGGAAGCGGGACATTTTGTATTTCGGAGGCCCGGACGAGAAGGCCGTTCTGCGCGGGATCGAACGTTTCTTTGAGAAATTTCCCGCTTCCGGAACGGTTCCGCACTTCATGGAGTGCGAAAACCATTCCGGTCACCCGGTCGCCGCCTCCGAAGTGGAGGCACCGTTTGCGGCACTGCAGGAACGGATTTCCGGACGCAGTCGTCTGAAAAATTATTACGGACTGGACACCGACCTGGCGGCCGCGGCCGCAGCGTATCGTCTGGAAGGAAGTGCGGAGCGGGCGGAAATTCTGATCCGGATGCTGCGGTTATATGGTGAGAGCTATGACCGCTGCTATCAGGACGACGGGGATGATCCACCGCACTTTGTCTTTTACCGTTTTCCGCAGATCATCGACCTGATTGAAGAGGATTCCGGTTGGACGGAGGCGGACGCGCGAATGGCGGCGGAGCTCATGCGCAAGGTGTCGGAACAGATTACGCTGCTGCCCTTCCGCACGGCGATGGAGAATTATGATGCCGGCAAGGTGGAGCCGCTTTCCAACTCCATTTGCTTTTCGGCCCGGAGCATGGCGGCGGTCGGACGGTATTTTGCATCACATTATCCGGATTATGCGCCGCCGCGCTATTTTACGGCGGTGGCAGATACTCTGTTTGATGCGGTGGCGGTGGCGCCGTTCTCACCGGAGGACGCGGCAGGCTATCAATTTCTGGCCTATGCGATTTTCATGGACTATGCGCAGGCGAGCGGGCGCTATCCTCGGAGTTTCTTTGATAATCCGGAGTTTCGCGCATACATCGAATATTGCAAGGCGCTGTTCTGCCATCGGGGCTGCATTACCGGGTTCGGTGATGCACAGGCTTTGCAATCGGTCGGATGCGAAGAGCAATTGCGGGTCGCGTCCGATATTCTCGGGGATACCGAAGCGGAATTCCTGCTCGGACTGATTGAACGCAACGCCACGGGCGCCATGCGGAGGAAACTTGCGAAATGGAATTTCCGCCGCGACCTGCCCGCACCGGGACTGGAAACGCTGGGGTTGCTGGTGACACCGGCAGCGGCGGCGAAACAGCAATGGTTCGGGATCCCGGACGATACCGCACCGCCGGCGATTGACAAGGCGGTGTTCCGGGGCGGCTGGGAGGACGGTGCGGATTTTCTGTCGGTAACCGGTATTCACGGCGGGGTGCACGGACATTTCGACGCCAACGGGATCGGTATGTACTGGCAGGGGCGGAACCTCTGGTTGTTCGAGGGAGATTATGTACGGCGTTATCCGCAGGATCACAACTCGCTGGTGGTCTGTCGCGACGGACAGGCCGCGGAGTTGTCCGAGGTTTCGCCCCCGATTCCGATGAATGGACGTTTTGCGCGGCTCCGGGCGGCGGTGCAGAACCGGGAGCGGGACAGTGCGCTGCTGTCCTCCATGCTGGAGGAATGCAACGGTGTGGACTGGACGCGGAATATTGCCTGGGAGCGCGGCAATGGATTCTGGGTGATAGACGAATTGCAGGTACGCCGGGACGGTCACTATGTCGCGGAAACGGTCTGGCGCGGTATTGGTGAATGGAAACCGCATGCGCAGGGCGTCGTCTTGAGTCAGCGGGCAGGAGAGGCGGCCGGTGCCTCCCGCTATTTTTTCATTTCCTCCGGAGATGGATCCGGGATGTTGCGCGATTCCCGGTTGGAATGCTGCCACGCATTGCCCAATGGGGTGCTGGATGCGTATCGCCTCGCGGGACCGGAGACCCGAGTGGTGCGTTTTCGCAAGGAAGGGGACTGGCGGAGCGGGGACCGCATTGAATTGGTGCAGTTTTTAACACCCCGTCCCGGAGAGAATCCGGCTCCGGTTCCGCTGCTTCGGCTGGAAGAAGGAGTATTCCTGGCGATGGTTCCGGAATTTCCGCGTCTGGCGCTGCGCGGCTCATGGAAAACGGATGGACTGGATGTGGAAGCGGAACGCTTGTTTATCGGACCGCAGGGGGTGACCGGATTGGGCGTACGGCGGCTGTTGATTGGTACGCGTCGTTATCCCGTTGCGCCCGATGGGACGATCGCCCTTTCGGCCACAGATCTGCCGCCGGAGACCGCGGATATCCTGCGGCGGGCCGGATCGGCGGGAACATTTTTGCCGATTACGGAATCGGCGCCTCTGGCGGTGCCGGAGAAGCAGGCGGTTGCCCGGATCGACTTTTCTGCCGCAGTGACGGCGCTGGCAGAAGGGGAAAAAAAGTTTGGCGTTGGTCTGGCGGATGGGACTTTTTTGATACTGGACCAATCCGGCGCGGAACTTTTCCGCAGGAAACTTGCCGGACCGATTGTTGCGGCGGTATTCTGGGATGCACCTTCCGGAAGGTACTGGGCGGTTGGTTGCGGCCCGGCGGAGCGAGGCGGAGAAGGGCGGCTTTATCTGCTGGATGAAGAGGGAAACGTCCGGACGGAACGCGCAGTACCGAACTATGGCCGACGTTACGGACGCCCGGTGACGTTATTTACCGCCGATTTCTCCAGGGACGGCAAAGCAGATGCGCTGGTTGTCGGCAGCGAAGGCTGGAGCTACAGTGCATATGACGCCCAGCTGCGGGAGCTCTGGATCAGTTATATTTATCATGCAGCCACCCACGGGATTGCGGCGGATCTGGATGGCGATGGACGGGACGAGGTGGTGGCAGGAAGCGAATATTATGATCTGTCGATCCTGGATGCGCAGGGGCAGCGGCTTTCGCGGGAGAATTATTCTCCGGAGGTTACTGCTGTCGCCGTTATGGTGGACGGAGATGCGCGGCAGTACGCGGTTACCGGACGTTCGGACGGTTATGTGTACTTTCACGGGAAGCCGGGGAAGAACGAGCGGCTGATTCCAGCAGTAAACGTCGGAGGAAAACCGATGGGGATGTGCGTGCTGCAAGGTGGGGACAAGGAAGAGGGGCGATTGTTTGTCGGGGCGGCATCGGGAACGCTGACCTGGTTTGACGGGCCGGGAAAGAGGAGCGGCATGCGCCAGTTCCCCGCACCGATTGCTGCCGTGACCGGAGCTGGCGACCGGATGCTGGTGATTTGCGAGGACGGATTCGCCTATCTGCTGGATGGCAAGGGGATTCCCAGGGGGCGGATCTCCTGCGTGCGGGATCCGGATGATATAAGCCGGCCGATGGCGGTGATGGTTCCCGGAACAGCGGCTTTGGCTTCCGGCAGGGGAATGATTCTGCTGCGGGAGAGCGCGTGGGAATGACGGACTATCGCTGGACGATGGAGTACGGCGTCATCGGGGTTTACCTGATGTTTCTGATGGTGCTCGGACTGGTATTTCGACGGATGAACCGAAACACCGGGGATTACTTCCGCAGCGGCAGTCAGGGAAGCTGGTGGCTCTGTGGCTCAAGCAGTTATGTTTCAGGTGTATCTGCGTATACTTTTACGGCGGCGGCGGGGATTTCGTTTTCGGCGGGGTGGAGCGTTCTGCTGATTTATCTTTCCGGGCCGTTGATCAATCTGGCGGTCTATCGGTTCTATGCGGCACGCTGCCGCCAGAAACGGTTGACCACGATGGGGGAGGTGTACCGGGAGCGCTTCAATCCGGCAACCCAGCAGGTATATACATTGATTTCATTGCTGACGGGATTTGCCGGAAGCGGACTGGTTCTGTATACGCTGGCGATTTTCGTGGCGGCGGTATTCGGGTTTGATATGATAGTGTTGATTGTCGTACTGGGAGCGGTGATTTTGTTTTACAGTGTGGCCGGCGGACGCTGGGCGGTGATGGCGAATGATTTTCTGCAATGTCTGATTTTGTTCGGTATGACCATTTTGCTCAGTGTGCTCTGTTTGATGAAGTGCGGTGGTTTATCCGGCTTTCTGGCACGGGCGGTCGACCCGGAATTGCGGGAGGCGTTCCGGTTGTTCAAGCCGGTGGCGGCATGCGACAGCTATTATTCCGTGCCCTGGACGGTGGCCCTGTTGCTGGTATCGCTGGTTAATGTCTTTGGCGTCGGTGTGACTAATTTTTCGGTCAAGGACGGGCGGGAAGCGGAGAAGGCGATGCTGTTGAATATCGTACTGAGCCTGGTGGGAAGCGTATTGGTTTTTATTCCTCCCTTTACCGCGCGCTTTTTCTATAAGAAGGAGGTGATGGCTCTCTCCGGTCTGGCTGATCCGGCGGACGGTGCTTATGCGGTGGTTTCCATGCAGCTGCTTCCTGCAGGCATGACCGGAATGATGGTGGTCGCGATGTTCGCTGCAGCGATGAGCACGATGGATACTGCACTCAACGGTGGGGCGGGGAGTTTCATGCTGAACGTGTATCCGGCGCTTGCACGGATACTGCACTGGCGACGGCGTACGCCGGAAGAATTGCTGCAGCTCAGCCGTCTCTATGTGCTGGGATCGGGGATGCTGACGGTGGGGTTGTCGATTTTATACGCGGTCAGCGGTACTGGTCCGCTGCAGATTGTTCTGGTGATCGGCGCACTGCTTGGCTTGCCGATGGCGGTGCCGATGTTCTGGGGGCTGGTCTGGAAACGCATGCCGCAGTGGACGCCGTTGGTCGCCATGACAGTGGGATTCGGTTGTTCTTTGCTGCTCTGGGGACTGGAGTGCTGCGGCCGGGGACGTTTCTTCTATCATGAGCAGGTTTTCTGGGTGAGCGGCATAACTACGTTGGCGGTCTGGTTGTCTGTACCGCTCAGAAAATATGATTCTGCCCGTTATGCGGCCCGGGTGGCGGCATTTTACCGGAAGATGAATACTCCGGTCGATTTCCCAACGGAGGTTGGGTATTCCAATGACCGAGTCCAGCTGTTGATATTGGGCCGCGCGGCGCTGGCCGGCGGTCTGTTTGTTGCGTTGCTGGCTGCAGGCGGACGTTCCGCCGCCGGAATCTGGTGTCCGCTGGGCGTCGGCGGCGGAATCGCCTTGACGGGGGCCGTTCTCCTGTATGCCGCCCGGAAGATGGCGACTTGCGCGGACGGAAAGTCCGTGTTATCTTACCGACAGCCGCGGGAGCAACAACCCCCCGCCGCAGGAGACATATGAAATCATCGGTGCGCTTGATTGACCGGGAGGTGGCCCCGGAGGATTCCGAATTACTGTTTGCATTCGATCAATTTACACCTGAAGACTGGAGTATCGTCAGAGGTGCCGGAGAGTGGCGTATGGAAAACGGCAGCCTGCAGGGCGTCTGGCACGACGATGGCCGGGGACGGCACGGACAGATCTTCTATCGGTACCCGGTTGCCGGGGATATTCTGCTTGAATTTGACGCCCGGTTGCTGCCGCCTTCGCGGCATGATCTTATCTGGTTGTGGCAGACCTCCTTTGAGGAAAAACCGTGGGGAGAGGGATATCTCGGGTGCATCGGCGGCTGGTATGGAGATTATGTGGGGATCGAAAAACTGCCCCGATTTCGTCCTTCACTGTTCGGCGTCTGGCGCCCGCTGGTTTCGGGAGAGACGGTACACGTTCTGTCCGGCACCGTCGGCGGCGATGCGTTTGTGGCGCTGAACGGAGAACTGGTGAGTTTCTTTGCCGATCCGGCGCCCCCGGCGGCGGATAAGCCGGGATATTTCGGTTTCGGCATATACCAGTCGGCGGCGGAATATCGGAATCTCCGGGTCTACCGGCCGAAGCCTCGCCCGGTGACGGTCGGCTATTAAACCGCCGGCGTCAGATATCGGTCGCACGAAGATACAAAAAAAAGACGGAACCGGTGTTTCCCAACAGGTTCCGTCTTTGATTCCGCCCCAAGGCGTTATTGCCAGTCGTTCTCTCCGGTTTCGGCATGGCGCCGCAGGACGCTGCGCATGATTTTCCCGGAAAAAGTCTTCGGCATTTTTTCAATGAATTCGATTTCGCGCGGATACTTATACGGTGCGGTCTGCTGCTTGACATGGTTCTGCAGCTCCTTGACCAGGGATTCGGTGGCCACATAGCCTTCATGCAGAACGATGTAAGCCTTCACCCGCGCACCGCGCAACGGATCGGGGGCCCCGACCACGGCCACTTCATGCACCGCCGGATGCAGCGCCAGGACATCTTCCACCTCGGATGGGCCGATCCGGTAGCCGGAACTCTTGATGATGTCGTCGCTGCGGCCGACAAACCAGTAGTAACCGTCTTCATCCCGGTAGGCTTTGTCGCCGGTATAGTAATACCCGTTGACGAAATAGCGGGCATTTTCCTCATTGTTGTAGAGATACTGACTGAAAAGCCCGACGGGACGGTGTTCGCCGAGTTTGACGGCAATTCTGCCGTCTTCTCCCTGCGGTACGGGGTTGCCGTCCTCATCATGCAACTCAATATCCCAGCCCGGGGTGGGGATGCCCATGGCGCCCGGTTTGTTTTTGATGTTCATGGGGGTGCAGATCATGCAGACGGTTTCCGTCTGGCCATAGCCTTCGCGAATGGTCAGGCCGGTGCCTTCCTGCCAGATCCGGACGGTTTCCGTGTGCAGGGGTTCGCCGGCGGCGGTGCAACTGCGCAACTCCTTGAAATCAAACTTGGTCAGGTCGTTCAAAATGAGCATCCGATATACCGTGGGCGGCGCACAGAAACTGGTGATGCCATATTTTTCCAGAATCGGCAGGAGCTCTTCCGCATGAAACTTGCCGCGGATGTCGTAGACGAAGACGCAACTGCCCGCGATCCATTGCCCGAAGTAATTGCCCCACATGTTTTTGGCCCATCCGGTGTCGGAAACGGTGAAATGCAGATCATTCGGGGTCAGTCCATGCCAGATTTCAGCGGTGATCCGATGGCCCAGCGGATAATCGTAGGTATGCTGAACCATTTTGGGATATTTGCTGGTACCGGAAGTGAAGACGAACAGCATGGGCGCATTGGATTTGGTCCGCATTTTGAACGGAGTTTTCACCGCATGGGGGGACAGACGGGGAGAACGCGCCATTTCCGCCCGATAGTCGATCCAGCCGGGACGGCTGCCGTTCACCAGCAGCCGGGTATTCAAGGTGGGACAGGCTTCGTAGACTTCATCAAATTTTTCGGCGTTTTCCGCATCGGTGATGACCATTTTGAATTTGCCGAAATTGATCCGGTACTGGATATCGCTGGGCATCAGCAGGGTCGGTGAAGGACATTGCACCGCACCGAGCTTGATCAGCGCCAGGGAGAAGACCCACCAGTCCGGCAGCCGGGGCAGCATGAGAAAGACCCGGTCACCTCGGGAAATGCCGTATTTTAACAGCAGATTGGCCGCCTGGTTGGAAAGTTTGCTCATGTCCCGGAAGGTGTAACGCCGTTCCTCGCCCTGCTGGTTGGTCCAGATCATGGCCAGTTTGTTGCGGTCGTATTCGGCCCAACGGTCGACGACGTCGTAACCGAAGTTGAAATATTCCGGAGATTTGACGGGAAGGTCGCGGCTCAGACCGGCGCCTTCACTGTGCTCGAATACAGGATTCATAATGCGTCCGTTTTTTCGGATGGCCCCGACGGAACCGGAACAGTCCTATGGTTAAAATTTACAAATCAAGTATAATATTATACTGCATCTTTCTGCTTCTGGCAAGCTGCGATTTTAAAAAATGCCTCCGGGCCTTGTGCGCCGCAGCCGCTGTTTTCAGAAATTATGGCAAACCAGACCGTCGCGCAGTTTGGGTTCGAACCAGGTGGATTTCGGCGGCATGATCGCTCCGGCGTCGGCAATGCTCATCAACTGTTCCACGGTGGTCGGGTACATGGAGAATGCCACGGCAAAATCACCGGAATCGACCATCTTTTCCAATGCCCCGAGACCGCGGATCCCGCCGATGAATTCGATCTCTTTGCTGGTTCTGGGATCGGCGATGCCCAGCAGCGGAGCAAGAACGTTGTCCTGGAGAATGCTGACGTCCAGTCGTTCGATCACTCCCAGAGCGGACGGATCGAAATTCGGTTTCAGCAGGTACCAGCGTCCGGCGAGATACATTTTGATTTCTCCCGGGCAACCGGTCTTGCCGTCTTCGGCGGCAGTTACGGTGAACGTGGCTTCGAGTTCCTTCAGCAGAGCTTCCGGAGTCCGGCCGTTCAGGGTGCGAACCGCGCGGTTGTAGGGCAAAATGGCCAGCTGTGTGGCGGGGAAAGCCACCGCCAGAAAGAAATTGTAGTCCTCCTGACCGGTGTGGTGCGGATTGGCGGGGGCGCATTCGGCGGCGGTGCGCGCGGCGGCGGCACTGCGATGGTGCCCGTCGGCAATGTAGAAACAGGGAATGCGCCGGAACGCTTCGGCCAGGGCATCACTCTGCGCTTCGGGGACGCGCCACAGGGTATGGCGGATGCCGTCCGGCGCGGTAAAGTCAAACAGCGGCGTCTTCGCCGTTTCCGCCGCCACCAGCGCATCGACGGCGGCACTGTCGCGATAGGTCAGAAAGGCCGGACCGGTATGGGAGCGCAGCGTCATGACATGGCGGGTCCGGTCGTCTTCCTTATCTTTGCGGGTTTTTTCATGTTTCTTAATGATGCCGGTGCGATATTCTTCGGCGGAAGCGGCGCCGAGTACGCCGATTTGAATGTGATCGCCCATCTGCAGCCGGTAAATATAGAGGTGTTTTCCGGAATCCAGTACGAGTGGAACTTCGCGGCAGAGTCGCTGGAAAGCGGCCCCGGCTTGTTCATAAACCCGGTCGTCATGCAGATCAATGCCGGGCGGGAGATCGATTTCCGGACGGGATACGTGGAGGAAACTCCACGGATTACCGGCAGCCAGCGCGGCGGCTTCCCGGGTGTTGACAACATCGTAAGGTACGGCGGCAACTTCCGCGGCACGTTCCGGCACCGGCAGCAATCCATGAAAAGGCAGCAGTTCAGGCATGATGATCAATCCTTATAGGTTTCATATTTCGTGTTTTCATACATAACAGAGTATCCGGCGGATTGGGTCGCATACGGAGCCGGGAATCAGGTTCCCGGCGGTAGAATCCGATCTTCCAGCTCGGTGATTTCCCCCTGCCAGTGGGCCAGGCGCATGACCCGGCGGTGGACGCATTCCCCCCCACCGAGTTCGCAGCTTCCGTCCGGACGGATGCCACCGCAGGGGCCGTTGGCCAGCCGTTTGGGGCATTGTTCGGGGCAGACGTATTCGCAGAGCGGCAGCCGGCAGTGGCTGCAGCCGCGGCAACCGCAGAAAAGCACTTTCAACAGGCGGCGCGCGGAAGCGTCCTGACGGTCGGCGTGTGGAAAGAAGAAGTGCCGCAGGCGGTAGCGGAATTTTTCTCCACCGGAGACTTGCGGTTCTCCGAGAGGGGCCATCCGGGGGGCGTTTTCCGGATAAGAGCGGCGCAGCGTTCGGTCGAAGAGATAGAAGCTGCCGGTGAACGGCGCCATTTCCGCCCGGGCCAGATAGGAATTGTATTCCTCCAGCCACTGTTCGAAGCCGGAGAACTCCCGCAACGCCGCGCCGATTCGTTCGGCGGCGATGGCAAGTTTATGGTGGTTGTCCACGCCGGACAGTTGGATCCCGCTGTACCCCAGAAATTTACATCCTGCCGCCTGAAGTTCCAGCCGTCGCCACTGGGCGGCTTCGAACTGATTGAGGGAAAAACGCAGTTCCTTTTCCAGAATTTTCCGGAAATCCGGTGAGATATTGACGCCGGGATAATGGCCGGCGAGAATTTTTTCCACCCGTTCCGGCGTCAGCAGCAGCAGCCGGGCAATGGTGGGCACATAGAGCCCCCGGGCGCTCAAATACCAGCGCAGCGTCTGGAGTTTCAACATGTCCCATCCGGCCTGAGTGACGATGAATTGGGCGCCGGTATTGATTTTCCGGACCAGTTTGCAGTATTGTCCGAGCAGGGAATAAGAGCTGTACTGGAACGGATTGACCACACAGCCGCAAAGCAGGAGTTCGTTCTGATACGGCCGCCAGAAGTCCAGGATACGGGTACTTTCGGTAAAGCACCGTTTGCGGGTGTCCCGGATGGATTCTCCGCGCACGGCATCACCGCTGACCGCGACCAGATTTTTCATGCCGGCATCACGGGCGAGATGGGTCAGTGCTTTCAGCTCGGCCTCATCGGTGTTGCGGCCGCTTACATAGACGAGATGTCGATCGCGGTTTTCGGTGGAAAGCGCGGCGACGTATTCCGCCGCCCGCCAGGATTCGACATGGTTCCAGCTGTCGGTGATGGCCAGCGCGGCGGGAAGATCCCGGATGGCCAGGACCTCTTTTTCCAGTGCGGCCAGTTTTTCAGCGGCTGCGGCGGGATCGTTGTCGCGTCCCGGGGAGCTGTTTTCCACCAGCAGCATGAATTCGCCGCTGTTGAGAATGTCGCGGAACCGGTTGCCTCCGTTCCCGGGGGTGAAATTCATTTGCAGTTGCAGTTCATTGGCCATTGATCACCTCGCTGACGGATTGTTCACCGGCTTCGCGAAGCAGTTCCTGCGACCGCTTTTTCCCGGGATCGAAAATGAAGAAGAGTCCACCGAAGAGACTGAAACCGATCACCAGCGCCGTATACAGCAACTGCGCGGTTTTGGCGTCTCCCACCGCCATGCCTCCGGCCACCAGAATCGTGATCGCCGCCACATCCCGCGCCCCCACGCCGGACGGGAAAAGCGGAATCAGTCCCACAATGTTGCCGATGGTCACCGCCGCAATCATCGTCAGCACGCCGGCTCCGTCGGCTCCCACGCCGGCCGCGAGGCACCCGAAAACCGCCACCGTCATCAGATGGACCAGAGGAATGCTCCAGAAAACGGTCTGGGCGGTGGTTTTCCAGGCGCGGCTGTAGGCGTCGGCGGCGTCAGTCAGGCGGCGGACCATGCCGTGGGATAATTGGTCGGCCCAATGCATCAGCTTGCCGACCGGCGGGATTTTTTCCAGCGTCCGGTGAAAGAAAATGGCTCCGGAGGCGGCCAGCCCGGTCAGGCAGAGCAGAAAAATCGCCGCGATGCCCAGAATTTTCACGGTACGGTCCAGTGGAACTCCCGGAATATTCACCTGCATCAGCACCGGAATCGCCGGAATGGTGATGACGATGGCAGTCAGGAACAGGGCAATCATGCCGACAATGCGGTCCATGAGGATGGTGAATGCCCCCTCCACCTTGCTGCCGGCGGGGGAGCGGGTGCTCAGAACTCCGATTTTGACCACGTCGCCGCCGATGGCGCCGCCGGGGACCACGAGGGAAAAGAAGTAAGCCTGCATGGTCAGAGACAGTGCCTCCGGCCAGGTGAGGCGGATATTCAGCACCCGTGTGAGTACGAACCAGCGATAGGCGCAGACGATCATATGGGAGAGATACAGCAGCGCCGCCGGCAGCAACCACCAGTAGTTGAATGAACGGAATCCTTCAGCTACGGCGGCGGCGTTTTTCCCGACGAGGTAGACGATGATGGCGGCCGCGAACGCCACTTTCAGCAGAAAGGCAAGGAGGTGCCGGGTTCTTTCTCTGAAAGTTGAATGGTTTTTTGCTGTTTTCATTTTGACTTTGAGGGGATTGGTTGTTTATTATATTAAAATAGCACGAAGAGTCCGCTTCGGCAATGGCGTCAGAGCGGAAAAGGCGGAAGATTTTCCTCAAATCATTGAACGGCAGGACGGTCCGGTATGAATTTGTTTAAATCGCTTTTCACCAGTCCCGAATGCGCGGGGCTCCATCGACTCAGCCCGCGGGCGACGTTGTATCCGTTTGCGGATTCCGAGGCCGCGCGCCGGGTGCGGCGTTCGGAGTCACCCTACGTGCTGGAACTGAATGGCGAATGGGCCTTTCAATACCGCACCGACCCGGAAAATCTGACGGAAGCGATTGCGGCAGAGTCGCTGGATGACGCGGCGTGGGACCGGGTGGAGGTGCCGCACTGCTGGGTGATGCACGGCTTTGACCGGCCGCATTACACCAATATTCAGATGCCTTTCCTGGAACTGCCGCCGGATATTCCTCAGGAAAATCCCACCGGCATTTACCGGCGGACCTTTGCCGTGCCGCCGGAGTGGGCGGAGCGCCGGGTGGTGCTGCATTTCGACGGGGCGGACAGTTGCTTTTTCGCCTTTCTGAACGGGGAGCTGCTCGGCATGAGCAAGGATTCGCGGGGGGCGACCGAGTTTGATATGACCGGACGGGTCCGCTGCGGGAGGGACAACCAGCTGACCGTCGTCGTGATCAAATGGTCGGACGCCACGTTCGTCGAGGATCAGGACCAATGGTATATGCCGGGATTGACGCGGAGCGTTTACTGTTACAGCACTGCCCGGAATTATATCGGTGACGTCTTTGCCCGGACGACGCTGACCGACGATTTCCAGACCGGGGTGCTGAAGCTGGAGTTGCACAGTGGTTTCGAGCGGGATCCGGAAGCGGGCTGGGCGTTTCACGTGCGGCTGTTCGATCCCGCGGGCAGGGCGCTGTGGACGGAGCCGCGGGTGGTGCCGTTGGCACCGCGCCGGTTTTATTCCTTCGGGAATGCCGATCGCCGGCGGCGGGTGGCGCGGGAGGAAATTCTGGTGCCGGAGGCAGCGGCGTGGAGCGCCGAGGAACCGAATCTTTATACTTTGACCGTGGAGCTGGTGGCGGCCGACGGCACGGTGCAGGAGGCCACCGGCTGCCGGATCGGGTTCCGGCGCGTGGAGCGGAAGAACCGGGAATTGCACATCAACGGGCAGCCGGTGCTGATCTGCGGGGTGAACCGGCACGATCATCATGACACGCTGGGCAAGGTGGTGCCGTATGAGACGATGAGGCGCGACGTGGAGCTGATGAAGCGTTTTAATTTCAACGCGGTGCGCACTTCGCACTATCCGAATGCGCCGGAGTTCTACGATCTCTGCGACGAATACGGTTTGTACGTGGTGGACGAGTGCAATCTGGAATGCCATGCCTTCTGCAATGATCTCAGCCGCGATCCGCGATGGGCGACGGCGTTTGTGGACCGGGTGGCGCGGTTGTTCGAGCGGGACAAGAACCATTGCTGCGTCTATGCCTGGAGTCTCGGCAATGAGTCCGGACATGGCGCCAACCATGCCGCGATGGCGGGGTATCTGCGGTACCGGGATGATTCGCGGCTGCTGCATTATGAAGGCGCGATCGGCGTTGACTTTCATGAAAACCATGACAACGTCAATCGGGAGTTGACTGACTTCATCTGTCCGATGTATCCGGAGATTGACCAGATCATCGCCTGGGCGGAGCGTGGCGGCGACGACCGGCCGCTGATCATGTGCGAGTATTCCCATGCCATGGGCAACAGCAACGGCAGTCTGAAGGATTATTTCGCCGCCTTCCGCCGTTATCACGGTCTGCAGGGGGGATTCATCTGGGAGTGGATCGATCACGGCATCCGGTGCACGGATGAAAAGGGCCGCGGCTACTGGGCTTACGGCGGAGATTTCGGGGATGAGCCGAACGACGGCAATTTCTGCATCGACGGGCTGGTCTGGCCGGACCGCACGCCGCACCCGGCCATGTACGAATTCAAATATCTGGCGCAGTGTGCCGAATTCCGTCTGACGGATCCGGCGGCGGGGCGTCTGGAGCTGTTCAATCGGCGTTATTTCCGGGCGCTGGAGAAGGATTTCGTGCTGACCTGGGAGGTGGCGGTGAACGGTGTGGTGCGGACATCCGGTGAAGTTCTGCTGCCGCCGGTGCCGCCGCGGAGCCGGGCGGAACTGACACTGCCGGTGGAACGGCCGGCCACGGCGCCCGGAGAGGAATTGACGTTGCGGGTGTCGCTCCGGTACCATCGGGCGGAACGCTGGGCGGCGGTCGGAGAGGAGGCCGCGTGGGAAGTGTTTCCGCTGCCGGTATTGACGGAGGTGGCGGGGCCGTCGCCGTCTGCCGGCGTGGTGGAACTGGTGGATCAGGCCGGGATGGTGGAGCTGTGTGCGGGCCGGACGACGGCGCTGATTACGTCGGCGGGGCTGGTGAGTTTCAAGCAGGCCGGACGGGAATTGCTGGAACAGGGGCCGCGGCTGGACATCTGGCGAGCCGCCACCGACAACGACGGCATCAAGATGTTTCTGGAGACGCGCCCGGAAAGAGTGACCGCGTTGAACCACTGGTTGAAGAAAGGCTATGACCGGATTCGGCGGCGGACTGATCAGTTTGTGACGGATATTGCGGCGAAAACGGTCTGGCTGCATCAGATGATCGAAGCGCCGGGGATGGAGAGCGAGATGGAGTTTTCGCAGTTGTTCCGGATGCTGCCGGACGGCACGCTGGAGCTGGAAAACACCTTTGTCGTACCGCCCGACTGGGAGGATCTGCCGCGGCTGGGGTTGACGATGGAATTGCCGGCGGCCTGCGGTCATGTGGAGTATTTCGGACTGGGGCCGTTTGAGAATTACATCGACCGCGATGCCGGAGCGAAGCTCGGACGGTACCGGACGACGGCGGACGAGATGTACGTGCCGTACATTCTGCCGCAGTCCTGCGGCAACCGGACCGGCGTGCGGTTCGCGACGCTGACTGGCGCGGATGGGACCGGGGTACGGATTGCGGCGCCGGGGACGATGGAATTCGGCGCGATGCGTTATTCGGAAGATCAGCTGTTTGCGGCGCGGCACACGTGTGAGTTGACGCCGTCGGAGCGGATTTTTGTCCGGATGGATTTGCGGCAGCGGGGAGTGGGAACGGCGACCTGCGGACCGGATACGCTGGAACGGTACCGGATTGCTCCGGGGCGGCGGCAGTTCGTTCTGCGGTTGTCCGCGGTTGGAATAGAATAGAAAAAACGATCCGTCCGTCCTCCGGAAGAGGTTCCCGGAGACGGCTGTTCGGGGTCAAACGATAAGGAAGGATATGAGAATCGATCTCGTGGACCACCGTGACCTGGTACGGGGCGCGGCGGAGGTGGAGGAGACGCCGGAAGGCGTTCGATGTAGGCGCATGACGGAGGAGGCGGAGGAGTTTTTCCGTGGGACGGAACGACTTTTTCGCCGGGCGCGGTATACGGCGGGGGTACGGATTTCACTGGTGACGGACAGCGCGTATCTGGCGATGCGGCTGCGGCTGGTGACCGCGGAGGATGAGGAGGAGCCGTGCCGGCTGGACGTGTTGGTGGACCGTTCGGACTGTCATACGTTTGGGCCGGACGAGCCGGAGAAGGAATTTGAATTTTTCCTGGAGCTTCCGGAAGGCCGGGATGAGGATCACGAGGTGGAGGTGTTTCTGCCGCTGAACGCCGAAGTGCTGGTCTGCGAGCTGGAACTGGCCGACGGGGCATTGTTCCGTCCGCTTTATTGTACGGACGAACGGATGCTGCTGCTCGGGGATTCTCTGACCATGGGATTGACGGCGCCGTCGCCCTTGCGTTCCTACGCGGCGATTCTGGCGGCGGAACTCCATACCGATGTGTTGAACTGGGCGGTGGCCGGTGTGGCGCTGCGCGGTGGGCTGGGGGCGTTGGCGCTGGAGCAGGAGTGGCAGTCGGTGCTGGTGGCCTGCGGGATTCAGGATTATGCGGACGGTCGGAGCGCGGCGGAATGCGCAGCGGAATTGACGGCCTTGCTGAAACATCTGTTCCGTCGTCCCGGCATTACGGTGCACGTGGCCACGCCGCTGCTGTGGCCGGGACACGAACGATTGCCGAATGCCGCAGGGGATACGCCGGAGGATTTCCGGCGGGCGCTGACGGCGGTGGCATCGACATTCCGCCATGCGCGGGTGATTGACGGGACGCGGCTGCTGGGAACGGATGAGGATTTGTTCCAGCCGGGAGGATTGCATCCGTCCGACGAAGGCATGGCCGTGGTTGCGGATAATCTCTATCGCCAGATTACGCGGCGACGTTGAGGGAGACGGAGGATGCAGAAGGAGTGGGATCAGGATCCGGAACAGGAACTGGAGCTGGATCCGGAACTGCGTCTGGAACTGGAGCGGATCGAAGCGGAGGCCGATGAGGAGTATCCGGACTGGCGGCGCGGGATCCGGGCGCTGTTGCTGGCGGGGATTCCAATGCTGGTACTGGGATTCCTGTGGCTGGGGTGGGGGCTGTTTCGCCTGCGCCTCACGTGGTGGCTTTTTCTGTTGCCGGTGGCGATTGCCTGGGCGGTGGCGTATCGGCGGCGGGGATGAAACCTTCGGTTCTTTTCGATCACGGGACGCTTCTGTGGCAGGAGCTGGATCCGGCGGGGATTCCGGCGGAACTTCTTACCCGTATCCGTTACGACGAACGCAGTCGCAGTTACCGTTCCCGCGGCTGTGATTATGCGGAACTGCTGCTGGGGTTGATGGCGCACGGGATCCGGGTGGAAGACCGGGCGCGGGCGTTTCCGGAGCTGGAGCTGCATCTGGCGGAACCGCTGACGCCGCGGCCGCACCAGCAGACGGCTTTCGCCGCCTGGCGCAAAAACGCTTTCCGCGGCGTGGCCGCGCTGCCGACCGGCGCGGGCAAAACCATTCTGGCGGTCATGGCGATCGAATACCTTCGCCGTCCGGTCCTGGTGCTGGTGCCGACCATTGATCTTCTGCAGCAGTGGACCGGCGTTCTGGAAAAATTTTTCGGCATGGAAATCGGCATGCTGGGGGGAGGGGAGCACCGGGTGCTGCCGCTGACGGTAAGCACCTATGATTCGGCGGTGCTGCAGATGGAATTTATCGGCGACCGGTTCGGGCTGCTGGTGGCGGACGAGTGTCATCATCTGCCGGGGCCGGTGTACCGGATGGCGGCGGCGATGGCGCTGGCGCCTTACCGGCTGGGTTTGTCGGCCACACCGGAACTGGAGGAGGAAGAACGCAACGCCGTCATGGCGGATCTGCTGGGGCCGGTGGTCTGCCGGGTGAATATCGACGAACTGGAAGGGCAGTATCTGTCGCCCTACCGTACGGAACGGATTGCGGTCAAACTGGACCCGGACGAGGCGGAGGAATACCGGCGCAACCGGGTAATTTACACGGATTTTCTGCGGGCGAACGGGCTGCAGTTCCGGAATGCCGCCGATTGGGGACGTTTTCTCGGATTGTGTGCGCGGCGACCGGAAGGGAGGCGGGTGCTGCAGGCGTTTTTCGCCCAGCGGCGCATTGCGTGGGGCGGTCGGGGCAAAATCCGGACGGTCTGGGAATTGCTGCGGCGTCATGCGGGCGAACGGATATTGATCTTCACTGCCGACAATGCCGCCGCTTATCAACTGGGGCGGGAATTTGCGCTGCCGGTCATCACGCATCACACCGGGGCGCGGGAGCGCAAGGAGTTTCTGGCTGGATTCCGGGAGGGGGGGTATCCGGTGCTGGTGACGAGCAAGGTGCTCAACGAGGGGGTGGA
>CASDQW010000030.1 GCA_949282965.1 uncultured Lentisphaeria bacterium | reverse complement strand
TCACCTTCTGCGTTTCTTCTCTTCCCGGAGAAAATAACGATACTCTTCCGAATGCCTGAATTTACTTAATGTATTGATGGACAGTGACAAACCACGTTCCGCCAATGCGCGGCGAAGTTCCGGCTGATCCAGAATCACGCGATAAGGGATTCCGGATTGCAGCCACCGGAAGAGCCGCCGCCGCAGTGCCTCCGGCAACTGCTCCGCATTGGCGCGCCTGCTCGTATTTCTGCACGTAAATCCGACCATCATGATTGAACTCCGTTAAAATCGCCGGTCTGTTCCCGGCTGCCAGCTTCTCACGATGAGACGGGGCAAACAAACCCGCCCCGGAACGCTTCCGCATTGCGTTCCGGCGCTCCGCCGCCGGGAAGATGAGCAAAGCGGCGGCGGCGCGTTCCCTATTCCGGTCGCGGCGGCTCCGGAATCAGCCGATTGAGCTTTTCCAGCGCCCCGAAGCAGCCGACATAGAACCGGTTGGAATCCTCCAGAATATCTCCCTTTTCGACCGGGACATGAAGCGCGGCTTCCACCACGGCCCAAAGGCTGTCGGCGGTCTGCATGGCGTCGGGGCTGTCGCCGTTCTTCGCCAGATAAAACTCATAGAAAGCGCGTTTCAGTTCGGCGGTTTTCCGGTTCATTTCCAGCTGTTTGCGCTTGATTTCAAGCGCTGATCTGACATGGGTGTACATGTTCTTTCCCTCCTCTTATTCTTCGTCCGTGCTCCCGCCCCGGTAAATCAGATGCGGGAATGCCGCCGCCGCGTTTCCGAACGCCTTGCAGCCGTAAATGATTTCATTATTGCGGAATACAGACTCGTCGTTTTCCTGATCCAGTGCGACGAGTGTGCCCTTGACCGATTGCTGAAGCACCACCGGTTTTACCACGCCTTTGGTCTGGGCAAGGAACCAGAAATTTCTGTATTTGCCCCGAATGCGCGGGTTCACCTGAATTTCAGCCAGATTGAAGTTACGGTTTGTAACCGTCAAAGCGCCGGTTTTGGTATCCGGAACATATTGGGCCTTGAGGATTTCCCACGCGGCCGCGCGGTTCTCCGGTCCGACGATCAGCAAATCCGGTATCACTTCCAGCGGTTCCCCGTTGTGAGCGTTGTAAAGCTGCATGGTCTGATAGGCTTTCTCGAAGTTCGCCGCCGTCAACGCGCCGGAATCGGTGTTGCATACCGTGTTTCCGTCGCCATACTCGCGGTCAGTCGAGAAAAACGGCTTGCCGTCGATCCAGCTGACCGGATTCAGAATCGCATCCGCCGCCAGCCGGTCCCAGAGCGCTTCGCAGCCCTGTCCCATGCCGGTCATGATATGTCCGTAGTGCCCCCAGTT
Organism: uncultured Lentisphaeria bacterium; assembly: GCA_949282965.1. Lineage (GTDB taxonomy): Bacteria > Verrucomicrobiota > Lentisphaeria > Victivallales > Victivallaceae > CALXOD01. The sequence continues at coordinate 257 of CASDQW010000030.1, read as the reverse complement.
GTCGGTCTGAACGTCCCGAAGCGGAATGCTGACCGTATCCTCGAACGCCCTTTCGACAATCTTAAGTTTTTCCGTCTCAAGGTTTTTGATCTGGCGCGGCCCGATCCACTCCCGCATGAACGCGAAACTTTTCAGAAACGGAAATTCGACCGTGGTATGGGCCTGATCCCCGACGAGCATGCAAAAATCTTTCCAGTTCGTCGAGGCCTGTTTGAACCCCTCTTCGAACAACATGTTGTACGTTGTCCGCATTGCGG
>CASDQW010000029.1 GCA_949282965.1 uncultured Lentisphaeria bacterium | reverse complement strand
TCGTCGATTGCGCCCAGGCCAATGTCACCACCCGCGGCTATGCCATGGTTGAAGACGTCATTTCCACCAACAAAGGCGCGCCGATGATGCGTCACGGCGGCCAGGCGAATATCGCCTGGGCCGACGGCCACGTCGCCATCGTCCACGGCCAGCCGATCGAAGCCGGCACGGCGATCACCGGGGTTTACAATCCCTATCTGCGTTCGCCCTTCTACAATCCCGGCATCGGCAAACCGGAGTGTTACTGGGACCGCTATTGAAAGGAATTCCATTCCGGATTATATTTTCATCGGCGTCATGGATGCGCCACCAGGCGCCATGGCGCTGTTTATGAAATCTTCACTGCATATACCATATCTAAGGAGAACCATGAAGACAATGTTTGCCGCCATTCTGGGACTGCTCACCGCCGCCGTCGTTCAGGCCGGTGAGCCGAAATCGTTTGAGTTGTCCCCCAATGCCGAGCACCGTTATCAGGTGCAGGCTCCCGCGCCCGGCAATTACCGGCTGTATCTGCGTGCCTCCACCCCCAAGGCGGGCACCACGCATTTCGCCCGGCTGATACTCGACAACGGGGTTCCGATGCGGCGCCGGATCATTCTGCCGACGCAGCAGCGCTCCCAGCTGGAAATCGAGCGAATCGCTTTCGGCCGGGAACCGCGGGAACTGCGCCTGACCGACATCCCGTCAGACGTAACCATCGAAAAACTGATTTTCCGGCCGGTCACCTTTCCGCTGCCGGAGGCGGCCCGGCAATACCGTCCTAATTTGACGCCGCCGCAGCGCCATCCCCGACTGCTGATCGACCCGGCCTCGCTGGAAAAGGTGCGCGCCAATCTGGAGCGCGGCGACCACGTTGCCGTCTGGAACGCGGTACGCGCCGTGGCCGAAAAGCCGTTTGATTTCACCCCCTCGACCACCCAGGAAACCGGGTACAATGCCAAGCTTCTGGCAGCCATCCGCGCCAAAGCCTTTTATTATCTGGTCCGGAATGACCAGAAAATCGGCCGGGAGGCCGTCGATCTTGCGCACCGTTATCTGACCGCCGTCAACCTCGGCAACGGCCAGGACATCTGCCGCGCCACCGGAGAAACGATTTACACCGGCGCGCTCGTCTACGACTGGTGTTATCCGCTGATGACCGACGCTGAACGCAAAGATTTCCGAGAACGCTTCCTCTTCCTCGCCGAAGGCATGGAGACCGGCTGGCCCCCCTTTATGGAACCGGTTACCATCGGCCACGCCAATGAAGCCCAGATGAGCCGGGACCAGCTGGCCATGGCCATTGCCGTCTATGACGAAGACCCGCTGCCGTGGCAGTATCTGGCCTACGCCTTCCGGGAAATTTACGCTCCGGCCAAGGCGCAGTTGGCCCGGGCCGGACGTCACCATCAGGGATCGGGGTACGGCAGCTACCGTTTCAGCTGGGACCTGGTCGCCGCAGCCCACTTCCGCCGGACTTTCGGACTGGATCTGCTGCCGGAGGCAACCGGCAAATTGCCGTATTACTGGATTTACCTGCGCACCCCCGTCGGCGGCATTCTGACCGAAGGCGACGCCACCTTCACGGAGCGCTATTACGGCAACGCGCAGATGAACCTGCTGGCTGCCGCGCTCTGGCCGGATGCGAAAATCCAGGCTGAATTTGTCGGCCTCTGCCCGGATCCCGCGAAATACTCCGACCCGGTGCTGTATTTGCTCTTTCACGATCCGGAGCTGGCGCCGGATCCCCGCCGGGACGATCTGCCGCTGGTGAAATTCTTCGGCGAACCGCGCCCCGGCATGATCGCCCGAACCGGCTGGAATACCGGACGAAACGCCGATGATGTGATCGTCATGGTCAACGGCGGCGGTGTCCATTACCGCAACCATCAGCATCTGGACGCAGGCGCTTTTCAGATTTACTACCGGGGGCTGCTGGCGGTCGATCTCGGGCAATACAATTATTACGGCACCGCCTATGACTGGAACTTCGCCAAAAGTTCCCTCTCGCACTCCGTCCTGCGCCTGATCGATCCGGAGCAAAAAAAATTCGCCATGGGCAGCCAGTTCACCGTCAACAGCGGCACCCAGGAAGTCCCCGGATGGGGCGGCCCCGCCACGCTGGAAGAAGAACTCCGCGATCCGCGCCACCAGCTTGGACATACCCTCCGTCAGGGCGCCGGACCGGATCTGAAACGACCGCTCTGGGCGTTTCTCGAAAGCGATCTTGCCGCCGCCTATCGCGGCCGGGCAGCACAATACACAAGAAGCGCGGTTTTTCTCAACTTCGGTACGCCGGACACGCCGGCCGCACTGCTGATTTTTGACCAACTGGCCCCCGCGGCCGCCCGCATCCGGCCGGTTTTCCAGGTAACCACGCTGACCCGCCCCGAACAGCAGGACGGCGTTTTGACAGTCCGTCAGGCGCCTTACGCGCGCACCGGCAAACTCGGCATCCTGCCGCTGCTGCCGCGGAAGGCGCAGATTTCGATTCATTCCGGCAAGGACGCCCATACGTTTGCCGGCGTGGAATTCTCGCCGCCTTATCCCGCCTCTGTCGGTGCGGACGGCAGCCGCACGGAAATTACCGCTGCGAACGGTGAAGATGCATCGCGCTTCCTGGTAGTCCTCCCGATTCAGGAGGGCAATGCACCCACGCCGGAAGCCGTTCTTGAGGAAAACCAGGGACGCGTGAACGTTCGTCTGAAAGACTATCTGGTCGGATTCGGCGACGCCCGGCAGCCGACCGCGCGGGAAGTCGCCTTCTCGCTGCCGGCTTCCGGCAAAACGCTGCTGCTTGATCTGGCGCCCGGCGAATGGCACCTGGCCAACGCGTCCGGAACGCTCGGGAAAATCACGGTTACGCCGGAAAGCGGCAGCTTCTTCGCCCAACTGGAAGCGGGGAATTACCGTCTGGTCCCCGGGGCTGACGCGTCGGTCCAACCGCTGCCGCCGTCCGGCGGCCCCGCGCCGGAAGTGCCGCCGCCGGCTTCGGAAAAGCAATTGTATCTGGACGATGTTCTGTTGTCGGCCCCCCCGGCCAGTCTCAAGTTCGTCCCCTTTGCCGCCATGCTCCGGGCGCGCGGCATTGAATTTCAGGATCAGAACGGGAAACTGCAGTGCCGTATTGATGGCCTCCCCCTGACCTTGACCGACAAACGCAAGGAACTCCAGTACGGCGACCGGACCGTGGAGCTGCCCTCGCCGGCACTGCGCCGGGACGGTGCCTGGCTGCTGGATCCGACTGCCGCGGCCGGATTGCTGAATCTTGATTACACGGTCGACGCCGCCACCGGCAGCGTCTTCTTCCACAGTCGGAAGAATCCGGCGCAGCTGCTCTGTCTGCAGGCGGGCTACGGCGCACCCGACGCCTGGCTGCGATTCTTCGACACCGGTCGGGGACTGATCTTCCTGCCGGCCCGGGAGATCACCACTACCGCCACCTTCAAGCAGCAGCAGAAATTGAGCGGCGTCTCGCTGCGGTTCCAGCGGCAGCGGCTGAACACCGAACGCAATCCGTTCCGGATCGAAGTTTCCACGGACGGGAAGAACTTTGAAACGGTTTTCGACGGCGCCGGTCCCGACCGGGACAGCGACTTCGTCCGTTACGACTTTACACCGCGCGAAGTTGCGGCACTGCGGCTGGTCGTTCACAACACGGCGGCATCCGCCCGCAACCAGCTCTCCGGTCTGCTTCTGCACGAAGTGTCCCCCGGAGAACAACCGCGGCAGCAGAAGCCGTGATCATCCACATCTGTACTCCTCCGGCGACAACGCCGCCGGAGGAAATGCCTTCAAGGAGATTGTTTCATGAAAAAGAACGTATTAAAAACCGCCGTATCCGGCCTCGGCAGAGTGGCCTGGCAATACCATCTGCCGCTGCTGGCGGCGGATCCGGCTTTTCAGCTCATCGCCGTGGCCGATCCCCTCGCCGACCGGCGGCGCGAAGCGGAAACGTCCTACCCGGGCCTCAAAGCCTATCCGGACTGCGCCACGATGCTTGAAAAGGAGAAGCCCGACCTGCTGGTCGTGGCCTCGCCGACCCCGTTTCATATGGAGCAGACGCTGGATGCGCTGACCCGCGGCTGCGACGTCTTCTGCGAAAAACCCCTGGCCATCACTTTCGATGAAGCGCTCCGCATCCGCCGGTGCGCCGAAACCCATCACCGGAAACTCATGGTCTATCAACCGCATCGCGTCCTTCAGGAATTCACGGCGCTGCGCCAGATCATCGACTCCGGACGTCTGGGGCAAGTATTCCTCTCCAACCGGACCTTCCGCCAATACAACCGCCGCAACGACTGGCAGAGCCGCCTCGACTGCGGCGGGGGCATGCTGTGCAATTACGGGGCTCATTTCATTGACCAGTTTCTGGCCATGTTCGGCGGGGCGCCGCTGACCGTCGACGGTGTGACCCTGATGCGCTCCGTCGGCATCGGAGACGCTGAAGACGTTGTCGCGCTGAACCTGCGCAATGAACGGAACGTCATCGGCCAGATTTCAATCAATCTGGGCAGCGCTTTTCCGGAAGACAGCTGGACGGTTTACGGCACCTGCGGCACTGCCCACTTCGAAAATCTGGACCGCGAGTGGCTGGTTCGTTCCATCCATCCCGGCGATCTGGCCAAACTGGAACTCCAATCGAGCATGGCGGCGACGGGACGGCGTTACTCCCAGGAAGCCGCCATCAACTGGCGGGAGGAACGCATCACACTGCCCCCATCCGACCGGAAACAGTTTTACCAAGAGGTCAAACGTTATTTCCGGGACGATCTGCCGCCGCTGGTACCGCTCGCCGACACCATGGAAGTCATGCGTGTCATTTCCGAATGTCGGAAACAACCGGTTCTTGACCTGCAGCGTACAGCTGCCGCAGAGGAGGTTTCAGCATGATTGACGGTAACTGCAATTCCGCGGCGTGGGAACGCCACACGGGAGACATTCTGATTCTTCCCGTCGGCGCATTCGAGCAGCACGGACTCCACATGCCGCTGAAAACCGACATCCTCAATGCCGAATACACCGCGGGCATTCTGGCCCGGCACTTCAACGCCGCCCTGCTTCCGGCGCTGCCCATCGCCAACAGCCTGGAACACAGTGGCTGTCGCGGCAGTTTTTCGCTGCGCCCGGACACTCTGATGCGCGTCATCCGGGACATCGCGGAAGAGGCGGAGACCCAGAATTTCCGTTTTCTCATTCTCGTCAGCGGACATGGCGGCAATTTCGCACTGGTGCCGATCTGCCGTGACTTCAACCGCCGCGACCGGAAAATCAAGCTCATCCCGATCTTCCCGTCCGAATTCGGCGATTACAGCGGGACGGAATCCTTTGCCAAGCAGCTGCTGGACATTCATGCCGGTGAAGTCGAAACCTCGCGTTATCTCGCCATGGGGGCTCCCCTGACCGCTCCCCTCCCGAAATCGTGTTCCCGCAGCAGCGACAACGGCGGCTTCCCGTGGCGGCGGCAGGATCTTACCATGTTCGGCGTAACCGTGTTGAATCCGGAAGGCTACCTCGGCATCCCCGATGCCGCCACCCGCGAAAAAGGGGAAGCCATCCATGAATCCATGCACCGGAATCTCATCGCCTATCTCGAAGACCGCATCGCCCGGCTGCGAAAACAGCCGCGTTACGGCGGCGGCGGCGGACTGGCCATTCGCGAACTGCAGACCTCCGACCTGCCCGAACTGCTGCAGCTGGTTGCCGACGCCGGCTGGAACCAGCTTGAAGCGGAGTGGCACTTCCTGCTGGAACAGGCGCCGGAAACCGCGCTGGGGTTTGCCCACCGGGGGCGGATCGTCGCCAGCGCCGTTCTGCTCCCTTATCCGGACGGTCCCGCCTGGATCAACATGGTGATCGTCGCGCCGGACTGGCGCGGCAACCGGCTGGCCCCGCGGCTGCTCGCCGAACTGATGGCGCGGCACGGTACCCGGCGCGCCTGCAAACTGGACGCCACTCCGGCGGGTACCGCTGTTTATGAAAAGCTCGGGTTCCGCCGCGAAACCGACCTGCTGCGGTTGACCCGGCGAGGCGGGCATCCCATTCCGCGACCGGACAGTGTCCGTCCGATGATGCCGGAAGACCTGCGGCAAATGCTTGCGGAAGACCGGCGCACCTTCCATGCTGACCGGAGTGCCCTTTTGCACTTTCTCCATCAGTCCGGAGCGCCGGCGCTGACCGACGGCGACGGAGCATTTCTGCTGGCGCGCCCCGGCCGGAACTTCCGCCAGATCGGACCGGTTTTCGCCTCGGCTCCGGCGGCGGCGCTCCGGCTGATCGACGCCGCCGCCGCGGACGGTGAAACGCTGGTGCTGGACGTACCGGCGCAGCAGACCGGATTTCTGGAGGCATTGACCGCACGTGGATTCCACGTTCAGCGGCCCTTCACCCGCATGGGACTTCATACCGAAGACCGGGAGGAAATGCAGAAGACGTTCGCCATTGCCGGACCGGAATTCGGCTGATCTCTACTGCGGCGCCAGAAAGCGAAACGGGGCAAAGGGCAGATTGCGCAAAATCCAGTACAGCACCAGAATCAGGAGGAGCGCCTGCCCCAGCCTCGGACACCGGTTGAGTCGCCGGGAAACGAGCAGACCGACCGCCACCGCCAGCACCGGCCAGAGCAGCCAGTTGGCCCGCAGGGCGCCGATGAAGTCGCCATGCAGCAGGCGATGAAAAGACCGTGCCGCGCCGCACCCCGGACAATACAACCCGGTTGCCCGATGGAATACGCAGAACGGCATCCAGTGGGCAGTCTCCGGATCGTTCCAATACAAGTACAACCCACCCGCCAGCAGCACCGGCAGCAGCGCTGCACCGAGCAGCAGCCGTTTCCTGTTTTCCGGCGAAAGCGGCTTCACCCTCCGTTTTCCTTCCCCACGTTTTCCGTTTATGAAACGGGTCGGAGCCTCAGAACCAGCCGCGATGGTTGCGGATGTAGGTTTCTACGAATTTCCGGTCATCCATGGCCAGATAGATGATGCCTTCGATAAACCCGATAATTCCCGCCGCCCCGCAGGTAATCAACGTCAGCAGCAACTGAATGACGCCTTCCGTCACATACCCCAGGATAAACTTGTGAATTCCCAGTCCGCCGAAGAGAATGCCCATGACGCCGGCCAGTACCCGGGGGCTGCCGCCGCTGCCGGAATCGGAGGCTTTCTGCGTTCCGTCGCCGTTCGCGGCACAATCGTCACACAAGTTTTTTCCGTCCTCGATCCGGACACCGCAACGATTGCAGAATGCCATAATTCCTTTTCCTTTCCGTTCTCATTTTTGAGTGTTGTACAGCGGGGACGAATTCTCCCGTTCCTATCGCTCCAGAATTTCCCGGACCATAATGGACGTGATTTTCCACTCCCCGTCTATTTCCTGCAGGTGGCAGACCAGTTCCCGCACCGCGTCCACTGTGGCACCATGTTTCAGAGTGCCGATCAGATGGCCGGTGAAGTCAGCCGTCGCCTCCGTCGGCGTGGGAAACGAAATCACCAGCTTGCGCATGCCGACCTCCACCTGGGCGAACATCATCCGGAACCGGGCAAGATCGGCGCTGATTTCCGAAGGGGTGTAGGTCCCGCCGAACATTTCCGTACGGAATTCAAACGTGCATTCCGGTGCAAAAAGTTCGGCGATGGCACGCCCCTTCCACAACCCGGCGGCAGTCCCCTCCCCTTCTCGTTTGGAAACGCACTCCACCAACTGCAGCAGCTGCCGCCGTACCTGTCCCTCGGGAGTCCGGGACTTCCAGATCCGCCAACCCGTGACGGCGGCGGCCAGCAGCAGCAGAATGAGCAGACCGATTTTCCAATGTTTCCGAATCTTGATCACCATAAGGGCGCTCCGATGATGCGGGACCGGGTCACCTGTCCGAATTTATGTTCCTCCATGGGCATGCTGCGGTTGTCCCCGATCACGTAATAATTGCCGGGATCCACCTTGCGCGGCGGCATGTTCCAGTCGCAGACGAACTTCACATACGGTTCGTTCTGCCGGACACCGTCCACATACAACTCCCCGTTGCGAAATTCCACCGTCTCGCCGGGCAGCGCCACCACCCGTTTCAGAAAAAACACCCGGTCGGTAAATTCAATGATCACAATGTCTCCGCGCTGCGGCTCCCGCCCGAACAGGTATTTCCCGCGCCAGCAGAAGGTCAACCCCACGCTCTTCACCGTCGGCTCCATGCTTGCGCCGCTGATAAAACAGGGCAGCAGCACCACCCCGAACAGCAGCGCCGAAAGCACCACGATCACCCCCAGCCGAATGAAAAATCCCCGGGTAAGCCTGGGTAGAAAAAAATTCAGAATCGTCCCGTCCGCTGTGGCATCATCCGACCGGTGACAGCTGCAGATGACGTCCCAGGCGTTCCTGATTCCGGAAAATATGCTTCGCATTTTCCTCCTTCCGGGAACCGGCAACCGCCGATTCCGAATCCGCATTGCGGATCTATGAAAGTATACCGCCTCCTGCCGCAGATTACAAGGGAAAACCCCTCGAAAACATCGCCTTTCCGGCGTATTTTTCCATCATGAATCTACTCCCCGCCCTTTCCGGCTCCCTCCCCCGCCGGTGATTCCCTCCCCCTCAGACAGGACGGCACGATGTTGTTCTTTGTTGTTTTTCCTCTTTTTTTTTCGATTTTTCCTTGAAAAATGACCAAACAGTCATTTTATTATACTTATCGTTACATTTTTCTGAACGAACGTTTTTTTACCGGCCGCCGTTCGGTCAAAGCCGGGTGAGTCAAAAACAGGAAACAGAGGAGTAACGGCGGGAATGATCCCGCAGGCATATCGACAATCGGACCGCTGTTCCGGTCCCCATGCCGGCGGAACAGGAAGAGGAGCCGCCGGCAATGCCGGAAAGCACCAGCGATCCGATTGTTCGATGGGCCGGAAACCGGCCCGGTTTCGTACCGGGCTGTTTCTTTGATGCAGCCGCTGTCGGCTTCCGGCCGTCAAACCGTCGTTGGGGTTTGACGGTGGTGCCATTGACCGAAAACAAATACAGGAAGAACCGATGCCGAAACTGACGGAGCAGGCCAAACAACTGTTGAATGAGACCATGCGCGCGGCCATGCGCCGGGAAACCCTGACGCTACTGCGCACCCTGTCAGCGGAGAGCCTGACCATGGAACTGCTTGCGGAACGGCTCGGCGTCGCCAAGGGAACGCTGTACAATTATTATCCGAATAAACAGGACCTGATTACGGACGCCCTGCATGGCATCCACCTGCAGGTGGCCGAAGAAATCAAAGCCGTCGCATCCCACCCGGCACTGCCGCCGGATGAGAGGATTCTCAGCTATACCGGCATTCTTTTCGAAAACTTCGACCGTTACCGGGAAATCTACGCCACCATCTGCAGCACGGAAAAGGAAATTGATTTTCAGGACCGGCAGCGGGTCCAGAACATCAAAAGTTTTCTGGACGCATTCGCCGAAGAACTTGCCCGTGGTGCGGCAACGGGACTCTTTTCCCCCATTGACGACCCAGCCGCTGCGGCCATGGTGCTGTACAGTACGATCGTCGGTATGATGCGGCTGGTCTTCTTCGGCGAGGCCTGTTACCGGATTGACGAATGCCGGACGATCTTTCGCAACGTGGTCATTCACGCCCTGTACGCCCCCGGAAAGGACCCCCGAACATGAATCTGAAAGGACCGGAAGAACGCACCGTCCGACGCGGCCTGCTGCTGACCATCACCGGCAACGGAAAAGGCAAAACCACCTCCGCCCTGGGCAATGTCGTCCGGGCGCTCGGCTGGGGGTGGCAGGTGGGCGTGCTGCAATTCGTCAAGGACGAACGGGAAACCGGAGAACGACGCTTTTTCCGGGAACTGCAACATCCCGGATTGAGCTTCCTGCAAGTCGGATGCGGCATGAGCTGGCAACCGGGCGACCACGCCGCCGCCGCCCGGCACGGCTGGGATCTGGCACTCGAGGCGCTCCATGCCGGACGCTTCGACCTGGTGGTGCTGGACGAACTCAATATTGCCTTGCACTATCACTGGCTGGAAACCGCCCCGATTGTGGCCGCGCTGCGCGAGCGGCCCGCCTGGCTGCATGTCATCGTCACCGGCCGCTATGCGCCGCCGGAATTGCTGGAAATCTCCGATCTCGTTTCGGAAATCCGCGAAATCCGGCACCCATACCAGCAGGGCATCCCCGCCCAGGCCGGCATCGACTATTAAAATCTCCCGGATCAGGGTCGAACGGCATTGGCCCCGCTTCCCGGTTTCTCCGCCCCCAGATACCGGCGGAAAAACTCGGCCACACGGGGCGCGCAGCTGGTGCCGCCGGAAGCGCCCTCCTCAATCACCATGGCCAGCGCATAGGTGCGTCCGTCCCGGGTGCCGAAAGCGATGAACCAGGTGTTCTTCCAGCGGTTTTCACGCGAGCCGACTTCCGCGGAACCGGTTTTCCCATAAAGCGTAATGGCGGGATTGTCCGCGCGCCGACCGCTGCCTTCCGGGGCATGCACCACCTGAAACATTCCCTGACGCACCACTGCCAGATCCGCTTCCGTGGTCGCCAGATGTCCGACCACTTCCGGACGGCGTTCCCAGAGGACGCCGCCCTGCTGGTTGACGAGGGAAGCGGCCAGATAGGGTTTCATGATCTTCCCGCCGTTGGCCAGCGCCGCCGTGTAAACCGCCGCCTGCAGCGGAGTCAGCAGAATGATCCCCTGCCCGATGCTGAGCTGGGCGGTGTCAAAACGATTCCAGCCGCTGCGGTAATAGCGGCGCTTGTATTCCACCGTCGGCGCCACGCCGCGGCTGTCCGTCAGCTCCAGACCGGCACGGCGGCCGATCCCGGCTGAATTCAACATCTCGGCTATGGCGGCGCGCCCGATTTCGCACCCGGCTTCAATAAAATAAACGTTGCAGGATTTTTCCAGCGCCTCCACCAGATCGAGTTCCCCGTGTCCGTAACGCGCCGCGCAACGGATTCCGCCGGTGCCGATGGCCGCGCGGCCGGTGCAGTTGATTTTCCGCCGCGGATCGGCGCCGTTGCGCAGCATGGCCAAAGCCACCAGCGGCTTCAGAATCGATCCCGGCGTATACGTCCCGTTGATGGCCCGGTTCAGCAGCGGTCGCGCCGGATCGTGCAGCAGCGAAGAGTAATAATCCTGCGAAAGATACGGCGTATACCGGGAAAGATCAGGTGACGGAGAGGAAGCCATTGCCAGCACCGCGCCGGTATCCGCATCCAGCAGCACCAGCGCTCCGCGTTCCCCCTGCAACGCCTGTTCCGCCAGTTTCTGCGCCCGTGAATCCAGAGTCAGGATCAGGTGCTGCCCGTCCACCGGCTCCCGGGAGGCAAGCGCGTTATTCCGGATGAATCCCTGGCTGTCCACCTGAACCAGTGCAAACCCCGGTGTGCCGCGCAAACCGGCATTGCGCCCCGATTCCGGCTCCGGACGGTCGAACGTCCGCTCCAGACCGGCCCGTCCGATCAGATCCGGAACATAATAGAAAAAGTCCTCCCGATCCCCGGCGGAACGCGGATTTTCCCGGCCGGTATACCCGATCAGATGTGCCGCCAGTTTGCCACACGGGTAACTGCGGGCATCGTCGGCCTCCAGCCCGATGCCGTCAAACCGGCGGGTCAACGCCAGCGCCGGAGCGGCTTCTTCCGGCGTCAAGCCGCCGAACACCCGGATCGGCAAACCGGGACGAGTATTGAGATGCCGGGTAATTTCCTCCCGGGTCAGGGGATTTTCCCGATGCAGCGCGGCGGCCACCGCCGTGGCAGCCTCAAGAATGTAGTCAATGGTTCGCGGCCGGGACCGGCGGCCGGGACGGCGCATTTCCTCCGGATAAAATACAATGGCGCACCCCGCCGCATTATCCGCCAGCACCTTCAGGTCGGAGGAAAAAATCTTTCCCCGCCGGGCCGGCACCCGGATCCGGCGCACGGACTGCCGGGATATGCGTTCCCGGTAATCATCCCCGCGCCGGATCTGCTCGAAATACAGCTTGGCCGTCAGCACACTGATGCCAATAACCATGATCCCCCCCAGCAGGGCGATCCGAAACCGACTGTCTTCCCAGATCCGGAATTTTCCACTTTTCATGGCTCACCTGCCCGTCCGGACCTGCGGCCAGCGGCGGCGCCCCGGGCGGACCTGCCGCCGGGTCACACCGACCGGCAGTCCCAGACGATCCGCCGCCTTATCCAGCCAGTAATACAGGAAAAAGGCAATGACCATGCCCAGTGCCGTCAACCAGATTCCCCGGGCGGTCAACAGCCATACCGTTCCGACCTCCAGCGGGGCCTGAAGCAATCCCACCACCAGCCAGACCGCCTCCGCCGCGCCGGAAGCCGCCAGCGCCGGCAGCAGCATGTCCGGCAGCTCGCTGATTTCGCTGCGACGGCGGCAATACCAGCTGGTCAACACGACAGCTCCCAACACCGGCAGCAACACCGGAAAAGCCCGTCCACATGCCAGATCCGTCCAGAGCGCACCGCCGATGGCGGCAATCGTGCCGGTTCTCCAGCCATACACCATGGTCATGTAAAAAATCAACGGCACCAGCACCGGCAGCAGGATTCCAAACATGCCCAACGCCAGTTCCAACGTCGACCCCACCAGCAGCAGAGTCAGGATGAACCAGAATTGCAATGTCCGGACTTTCACGGTTCCGTCTCCTGGGGACGGTCTGCGCGGTCCGCAACCACGACAAACCGGCTGCTGTTCAGATCCACCGCCGGCACAAACGTCCCCCGCAAATACAGTTCACTGGAAAAAAGAGAATCCACCTGCTGAATGGAAGCCAGATTGCCGATCTTGATTCCCGGCGGGATCTGGCGCTCAAAGCCGGTCGTCTGCAACACTTCCTCGGTCACATAATTACGCTCAACCGGCAAAAAACCGATGTCCACTTTTCCCGCCCGCGCCAGACGTTCCCCGGGATTGACGATGCCGACCGCGTTGCTCAACGGCAACGCAGCGGAAATCCGCAGTTCGGGGTTGAACACGGTAATGACTTCCGCGCTGTGTTTCGTCACCCGCGTCACCACCCCCACCAGAATCACTCCGCCGTCCGCAGTGGTGGTCATCACGGCTGCGCCCGGAGTGATGCCGTCCAGACTGCCGCGATCCACGGTCAGACGTTCATTCCAGAACCGGGGATCCCGCAGAATGATCTCCGCATTGACGTAATGCCAGGACGGCGGCGGCGACAGCTTCAACTGCTGCCGCAGCTGATCGTTCTCCACCAGCAGTTCGGCGGCAGCGGCGGACTGGGCGGCCAGGCGGCGGTTCTCATTGCGCTGCAACTCCAGCTGTTCCGCCAGCTCGCGCCGGGAAAACACCAGCAGCGTCTGATCCGACAACCGGTCCGCCCCCAGCCGTGAAAGCAGCAAATACGGATACAGAAAATCTCCGGCGACCCGACCGATCGTCTCTCGCAACGTCGACCAGCCCGCGATCGCCAGAATACAGAAGAGTCCCGCCGCCGCTAGAAACAGCAGTCGCCTGCGGATATTCGATTCCACCGGGGTCGGCATGACTCCTCCGTTCGATTTTCCGTCAATGCATGAGTTTTTTCCTGATCACCGCGAGTTCCGCCTCGGCATCGGTCAACAGTTCCGTCACCAGTTCCCGGACCGGCATGATCCGGTCCACCAGCCCGACCGACTGCCCGGCCATGAGTGAACCATTGTCGATATCGCCGTCGACCACGGCGCGCCGCAAGGCCCCGACCCAGTATTTTTCCACTTCATCCTGGGCTTCCTGACGATGAATCGTACCGGCTTCCAGCTCCCGCAGCAGCCGCAGCTGCAGCGCACCGAAATTGGCCATGCCCTTGTTGCGCAGAGAACGCACCGCCACCACCGGCAGTTTGGAGTCGTACTGCGGCGTGGACATCGCATCGCGAGCCTGGGCCCGGATGAACGCATCCTTGAATTTCGCGTGCGCCCGGCATTCCTCGGTCATGACGAAACGGGTCCCCAACTGCACGCCCGCCGCCCCCATCAACAACATGTGCGCCATCATCTTGCCCGTGCCGACCCCGCCGGCCACAAACATCGGAATCTGATCCGAGAACCGGAACAACACCTGCTGCAACAGCACCGTGGTCGCCACATGGCCGATATGACCGCCGGCCTCGCTGCCTTCAAGAATGATCGCGTCCGCACCGAAGCGGATCATGCGTTCCGCAATGGAGATCGTCGAAGCAAAGCACATCACCTTCGCGCCGGTAGCCTTGGCCGCCGCCACTTCTTTCTCCTTCGGGAAGGACCCGGCGAACACAATATACGGCACTTTCACCTCCGCCAGCATCGCCAGATGGTCCCGGTAGGCAGGCGCAATGGTGATCAGGTTGACGGCGAACGGCTTGTCGGTCAGACTCCGTACCTGGCCGATCTGCTGTCTCAGAATGTCGGTCGGCGCGTTCCCTCCCGCCAGACAGGCGAAACAGCCGTGGTTGGCGACTGCGGCGACCAGGTTCGGCTCGGACACCCAGGTCATGGCGCCGCAAATGATCGGATATTCCACCTGCAAAAATTCCCGGCCGCGCTGCATCAGTGGCGACAAAAGTTCCAGATTGCTCATCTTCTTTCCTGTTCTTTACTCATTAATATTTTCCATCGGAAAGAGCCGCCGTCGCATCGTCTTCTGCCGCCCTTTCCACTGCTGCGAAACCGCCTGAACAAGGCAAAATCCGCATTCCCCCACGATCGGGGAAAAACATTAATATATAGGGCCGGAGCGTTTTTTTCAAATTTTTCTTCCCCCCGGCTCATTCTTCCAGGTAGCGTTTTTCCGTTTCGTCCAGAAACTTCGTCACGGCCCGGCTGGCGGCATCATCCGGCACGGACACCTCTTCGAGTTCCCGCCGGAAAAAAACATAAGGAGAAATCCGCTCTTTTTCCACTTTTTCCAGCAGCTCTTCCACCGCCGCCTGATGTTTCAGCGCCTGCTCCAGCTCCGCCAGCGCCTCACGCAACTGCGATTCCCCTCCGGAAAAGGCGGACCCGGTCTGTTGTTCGATCGCGGCCGCCAGTTTCTCCGAATACGGCAGGACATCGCCCGGCAGCCCGTTACTGAATTCCCGCACCGCCGCCACCAGCTGCCGCTGCAGCAGCGCCGCCGAGGGATGCTCTTCCCGGAGCAGTCGCGGCAGGTCCAGAAACGTCCCCTTCCGTTTCTTGCCGGAAGCCTCGCCGTCCTTTCCAACCGCGGCATATTCAAATTGCAGAATGCCGGGGAGAAGCTTCAACGAATACGCTCCGGGACGGGGCGTGCGGGAGTTGAAGGCGGCCCGGTTCGCCGCCTGGCTCCACAGCTGCTGCTCCGTCAGCCCCGGACGAACCCCGGCCAGGCGCCGCCCGATCGTCGCTTCATACACGTCCTCCGCGCGCCGGTCGCTGTTCAGACAGCCGACCGCGTAATCCCCGAGTGCGTTGTCCTGCACGGAGGAATACTGCGCCGCCGTCTCCAGCATGAAGCGGCACAACTCGCGCATTCCCTCCAGCGCGGCGCCGGAAAAATCCGCCTCCCGAAATCCGGTCAGCGTCCGGAAATCCGGCAGATGTCCACTCTGAATCAGTGCCTGCAACAGCGGATAATAATGAATGTTACGGGCAATCCGCCCCGAACTGCGATTGGCAGCCAACACCCCATCCAGCCCCATGATCACCCAGTCCGGCAATTCCCGCACTCCTCCGGCACTGTCGAAACGCGCCAGCAGCAGCAGTCCGGTCAGGCGACGGCGAAAGGCGAACTGTTCCGCGGCCCGGAAAAAATGATCTCCCAGCAGCAACTCGGTCCGCTGCTCCGTGCGGCGCAACACAGCGACATCCGCGCCCCTTTCCGGAGACAGCACGATCCGCAGCCGTCCGCCCCGCACCGAAGGCGCATGAAACAATCGCCCGATTTCCCGGTCCAGCTCCCGCAGGTACTCCAACCCCTCTTCAGAACGGTCGGCAGCAGCGACATACACGATTTCAGTCCCGGACGCGGTATGAATCGCCGCCGGTTCCGCCGCACCGGCCACGACCCCGGCTGCGGCCATCAGCCAGGCCGCCCAAATTCCGCGCCATCCCGCGCTCATTACAATGCCTCTCTTCCGTTTTTTTCCACAAAAGGTCCCGAAAAATCCATTGCCGCCGGTTGTTTTTCCCCGCAGGGGGGTGTACCTTAATCAGCGACAGGAATATAGTTCAAAACCCATGGAAAAACAACCCCCCGATGAAAAATAAAAACCAGGAGTTCTATCCGGTCGCCCTTACCGTCGCCGGCAGCGATTCCGGCGGCGGCGCGGGTATTCAGGCCGATTTGCGCACATTCAACGCATTCGGCGTCTTCGGCTGTTCCGCCATCACCGCCGTCACCAGCCAGAATCCCGGCGAGGTTCGCCGCATTGACACGATCCCCGCCGAGGGCGTCCGCACTCAGATGGCGGCGGTGCTGGACCGTTTTCAGGTCGGCTGCGTCAAAACCGGCATGCTCGCCGAACGGGCCGTCGTCAGCGCCGTCGCCGCCGAACTGCGCCGCCGCCGTCTGCCGCTGGTTGTGGATCCGGTCATGGTCGCCACCAGCGGCGCGGTCCTGCTGCAATCCGACGCCGTTGATGCGGTCTCCCGGGAATTGCTGCCCCTCGCCGACTGGATGACTCCGAATCTGCCGGAAGCGGAGCTGCTGCTCGGTCGCAAACTTCTTGACGAAGCGGATTATTGCCGTGCCGCCGCCGATTGCGCCCGCCAGTGGAATTGCCGCTGCTTTCTGAAGACCGGACACGACCCGCGCGAACGCCAGGAAGCCGTAGATTATCTCGCCATGCCGGATGGAGCGTTGTTTTCTCTTGCTTCGCCGCGCATTGACGAACACGGCGCCGCGCACGGTACCGGCTGCACGTTGAGCGCGGCGCTGGCCGCGGAACTGGCCATGCGGGAACCCTGGAAGCGCGCCGTCTGTGCCGCCAAGGCGTTCGTACTGGGATCGCTGGCGGAATCGGTCGCCGTCGGGAAAAATCTGGAAGCGATGTATCCCCCCGAAGATGATTACCAGCCGCTGGTCCGGCTGGAAGCTATCAGGCAGGTGCACCCATGAAAAACAATATGAATTTTTTCCGGCTTCGCGCCGTCTTACTGCTGGCGGCGCTGCTGCCGCTTTCGAGTTTCGCTCTGAATGGGCGGATGCGGGGCATGAACACCGAAAAAGGTCGTTACCTGCGACTGGCCGACCTGGCGGAAGAATGGCAGCTGCACAGCGAAAAGGCTCCCCAAGACCGAATTGTCCTCGCCGACCAGAATTACCGATTTGAACTGGTCGCGGGCAGTCGAGGCGCCCGGGTCAACGGGATGCTGCTTCATCTCCATTATCCACCGGTACGCGATCCGGACGGCAACTGGTTCCTGCATCAACTCGACCTGGAGCGGAGCCTGGAACCCTATTTCCGTCCGGACAGTCTTTATCCGGACCCGGTGCGGCGCATCATTCTCGATCCCGGCCATGGCGGCGACGACCCCGGCGCCCGGGGACAGACGCTGCTGGAAAAAGAGGTGAACCTCGCAGTCGCCCGGCGGGTCGCGGCACGACTCCGCGCAGCCGGATTCGATGTCGTCATGACCCGGGACGACGACTCCGAACCGCGACTGACCGAACGCGCCGCAATGGTCCGCGCCATCAACGCCGACCTCTTCGTCTCCATCCATCAGAATGCGGCGACCAACCGGAGCGCCGTCGGCATCGAAACATTCTGTGTTACTCCGCCCGCCACGGTCGATCCCCAGGATCCCCGCTCACCGCTGAAGTACGACTGTCCCGGACACCGTTTCGAACGCAATTCCCTGCGCCTGGCCGGCAATATCCAGTCCCGGCTGCTGCAAAATACCGGTGCGACGGACCGCGGCGTCAAACGCGCCCGGTTCTGGGTGCTGCGCATGAGCGACTGCCCGGCGGTCCTGGTTGAGTGCGGATTCATTTCCAACGCCGGCGAAGAGCAGAAACTGGCCCGGGACGACTATCGGGAACGTCTGGCCGAAGGTATCGCTTCCGGCATCCTGCAATACTGCCGGGAACTGGAGGCACTGTGAGACGTCAATACATCCTGCTTGCCGCGACGTTGCTGTTGCTGGCGGGCCCTTCCGTTCTCCGGGCCGACACCATCTATTCCATGGGACGCCGCTATGTCTCCATCCGGGATGTCGCGGCGCGATACGGCATGTCCATCCTGGACCAGGGCTACCGCGTCATTCTGTCCGGAACGGGAAAACGGGCGGAACTGTATCCGGACAAACGGCAGGCGTATTTCAATTATGTGCCGGTTTCTCTCAGCTTCGCCCCTCTGAAGAAAGGACGACTTTACGTCAGCTATACCGATCTTCTGACCACGTTGGATCCCCTGCTGAATCCGTCCTGTGTGCCACGCCACCGGATCTACACCATTGTACTGGACCCCGGACATGGCGGCAAGGACCATGGCTGCATCGGCGCGAGCTACCGGGAAAAAAACATTACGTTGCAACTGGCACGAAAAGTCGGCGACCTGCTGCGCCGTTCCGGGTACAAGATACTCTATACCCGCAGCAGCGACCAGTATCTGACGTTGAAACAGCGCAGTTCATTCGCCAATGCGCACAAGGCACAGCTGTTTCTGTCGCTCCACGTCAATGCTGCCGGAGACCGCTCAGTCACCGGTATTGAAACCTACGCCATCGCGCCGTCCGGCACGCCGTCCACCGCCGGCAGCCGTGCGGACGCCGAACGTTATGTCGGCAACCGCTACGACCGTTACAACATTCTGCTGGCGGCCTGTATCCACCGGAAGATGATTCTCGGCACCAAAGCGAAGGACCGGGGCGTCAAACGTGCCCGTTTTCAGGTGCTGCGCGACACCAACTGCCCGGCGGTCCTGCTGGAAATCGGGTTCATCTCCAACCGCACCGAGGAGCGCAAACTCGGTTCGGATTCCTATCTGAATACGCTGGCCCGC
>CASDQW010000028.1 GCA_949282965.1 uncultured Lentisphaeria bacterium | reverse complement strand
CGGCCCGGGAAGCCGCCGCCGGTTTTCCGGGGGTGGCCCGGCGTATGACGGTGCGCCGGAGCGAGGCGGCGCTGACGGTGGTGGAGGATTATGCGCATCATCCGGCGGAGGTGAACGCCTCGCTGGAGTTTCTGCGGGCGAAATATCCCAATTGGCATATACGGGTGTTGTTTCAGCCCCATCGCTATGCCCGGTTGCAGAAATATCTGGAACCGTTGGCGGCGGCTCTGCGCCAGGCGGATTCCGTGATGGTGGCGCCGGTGTTTGCCGCCTGGAGTGAAACCGGTCCGATCGGCGGTGCCGAACTGGCCGCCCGACTCGGGGCCACTGCGGTCTACCGGGAGGGAACGTGGGCGGAGCTGGCGGCGGAACTTCTGGCGGACCGACCCCGGAACCCGCTGCTGGTGGCGGTGATCGGGGCGGGAGATGTGGAGCGGATTCTGCCGTTTTTATGCGGTTAGGCTGGGGAATGCCCGGTTTTTTTCCGATTTTTCCAGATTACAACAGTTGCAAAGAACACATTGTACATGTACAATAGATCATTCTTTGTAAATGTATGTTAAAAATGAGACCGCTTTTTCCGGGGGCATGTTGCATCATCATCCGGCGGAAGCGGTTTCGGAACCGCAGAGGAGCGCCGTTGCCATGAATATGCACTGGTTGGACTGGCTGATCATCGGGGGATTGTTTCTGCTGTTGCTGTATGCGCTGGTGTATTGTCAGCGTTTTGTCCGCAGCACTGCGGATTTTTTGGCGGCGAACCGTTGCGCGGGGCGTTACGTGCTGACGATTTCATCAGGGATTGCCGCGGTGGGGGCGATTTCGATTATTGCCAGTTTCCAGCAGTATTATGTGGCCGGGTTCACGCCGGACTGGTGGGCGCTGCTGACCGGGCCGATCAGCCTGATCCTCTCCATCTGCGGATGGGTATATTATCGCTTCCGGGAGACGCGCTGCCTGACGCTGGCGCAGTTGCTGGAAGTGCGTTACAGCCGGAAATTCCGGGTGTTCGCGGGGATGCTGGCCTGGCTGGCGGGGCTGGTCAATTACGGAATTTTTCCGGCGGTTTCCGTGAAATTCTTCATTTACTACTGCGGCATTCCGTCTTATTATGTGGGCGGGGTGGAAGTGGTCTATCCGCTGTTGATGCTGCTTATGCTGGGGCTCGGAGCGGCGTTTGCGATCGGCGGGGGGCAGATCTCCATTATGGTGACCGACTTTATTCAGGGGATTTTCTGCAATGTCGCGTTTCTGGTGATCATGGTGTTTTTGTTCTTGACTTTTTCCTGGAGCGACATTTTCGACCCCATTCTGGAGTACTGTCGGGCCCATCCGGACGCGTCGTTGATCAATCCGTACAGCGCCACCCAGGTGCCGGACTTTAATATTTACTTTTTCCTGATCGGGATTTTCAGCATGTTCTACACGTCCGGGGTCTGGCAGGGCAGTGCCGGTTACAATGCCGCCGCGTTGTCGGCGCATGAGGCGAAAATGTCCCGCTTCCTCGGTTCCTGGCGCGGCATGATGCAGTTGATGCTGTTCATGTTCATTCCGATCGTCGCCTTTGCGGTCATGCATAATCCGAAGTTCGCCGCGCTGGCCGGAGCGGTTACTCAGACACTGGAAACCGTGCCGGATGCTCAGACCCGGTCACAGGTGCTGGTGCCGTTGATGCTGGTCAAAGTGCTGCCGATGGGACTGGTCGGGATTTTTGCCTCGGTGATGTTCGCGGCCATGCTCAGTACCGATAATACCTATATGCACAGCTGGGGCAGCATTTTCATTCAGGATGTGGTGATGCCGTTCCGGAAGAAGCCGTTTTCGCCGAAACAGCACCTGCTGCTGCTGCGACTGTCGATCGTGATGGTGGGGCTGTTCGCCTTCTTTTTCAGCTGGTTGTTTGTGCAGACGGAGATGATTCTGCTGTTTTTCCAGATTACCGGTGCGATTTTCTCCGGCGGGGCGGGGGCGGTACTCATCGGCGGATTGTATACGCGCTGGGGGACGACCTGGGGCGCCTGGGGCGCGATGGTGGTCGGTTCCGGTCTGGCGACGCTGGGGATCGTGTTGCAGCAGACCTGGACGGGAACTGTGGCGCCGATGTTGATCCGGCTGTTTCCGAACTGGGAATATCTGCAGCGCAACCTGGATCATTTCCCGTTGAACGGGCAGGTGGTGTTTTTCTGTTCCTGCCTGGCGGGGATTGCGTTTTACGTGCTGCTTTCGCTGCTGGAGCGGAAGGTGCGCAAGGTCGGGGATTTCAATCTGGAGAAAATGCTGCACCGCGGGCAGTACGCGGTTGAGGACAACATTGCCGCGCAGAATCGGGAGCCGGCCAGTTTGCTGAAACTGCTTGGCGTCACCCGGGAGTTCACCCGCGGCGACATGTTCATATTCTTCATGACGATGCTCTGGACTTTCGGCTGGTTCGCTCTGTTTCTGATTGTAACGGTGCTTGCCTGCACGGTCGGGTTGTCCGATGCGCACTGGATGCAGTTCTGGAAATTCAAGCTGGTCTTGTCGTTCGTGCTGGGCATCATCACCACCGTCTGGTTCCTGATTGGCGGGGTCGTGGATATTTCCTCCATGTTCCGGCGGTTGAAGGCGACCCGGGTCGACGAGGCTGACGACGGCTGGGTGAAGGAACCGGGGGACTCCGAGCGTTGAAACGGCGCTGGCGCAATTGCAGAGAAAAACAAAAATCATTGCCGTCTTCGTGTTGATTTGCCGCTGATCGGGTGTACCATAACAGAGTAGACAGGTTGAATCCGGGTATGGGACCCGAAAATTGACTGACAGGGGAGTTTTTCGGAATATGGCGAAGAAAAAGAAGATCATGGAGATCGGAGTGCTGTCCCGTTTTGCGGCGGACGGCGGAAATCCCTTTGACGCGATTGCCGCGCATGGCGTCGGCGTCACCCAGCTCTGCAACTGGGACATGTCGAAATGGACGCCGGAAAACGCGAAAAAGATCAAGCAGTATTCCCGTGACAGCGGCGTGCGGCTGGCCGCGGTCTGGGCCGGTTATTCCGGTACCAACGCATGGAATCTGGTGGACGGGCCCGCGACACTGGGGATCGTGCCGCCGGCAACCCGGCGGCAACGGGTTGCGGACTTGAAGCTGGGCGCCGATTTTGCCTCCTGGTGCGGTGCGCCGGCGATCATCACGCACTGTGGTTTCATTCCGGAAGCGCCGTCGGATCCGTTGTATCAGGGCACGCTCGAGGCGATCGGCGAGGTGGCCGGTTATTGCCGGGAGCTGGGGCTCGGTTTCTGGTTTGAAACCGGGCAGGAGACACCGGTGACGCTGCTGCGGGTGATTGAGGATCTGGGATTGCCGAATCTCGGGATCAACTTCGATACCGCCAACGTGATTTTGTACGGCAAGGCCAATCCGCTGGACGCGCTGGATGTTTTCGGCAAATACGTGACCAATCTGCACGCCAAGGACGGGCTGTATCCGACCAACGGCCGGGAACTCGGTCGGGAAGTGCCGGTCGGCGAAGGCAAGAGCCATTACAAGAAACTGATTCCCCGCCTGCATGAGATCGGGTTTACCGGAGAAATCGTCATTGAGCGCGAGATTGAGGGAGACCAGCAGACGCGGGACATCATCAAGACCATCAAGCTGTTGCGCAAGCTGGTCAATAAAACCCTGGGAGAAAAGAAAAAATGAGCCGGAAGTTGAAGGCTGCCATTCTCGGTTTCGGCGGCATCGGCCACCACCATGCCGCCAATTACGCCGGACTGAAGGATTGTCAACTGGTGGCCGTGGCCGACAGCTGCCCGGCCCGGCTGCAGGATGATTCGGCGGAGATCAACCTCGGGGCCAGCGGGAAGACCGACCTGGCGCAACTGCATCGCTACCATTCGTTTGAAAGCATGATCCAACAGGAGCAGCTGGATTTCGTCGACATCTGCCTGCCCACGGACCTGCATGCGAAATATGCGGTCAAGGCGTTGCGCGCCGGCTTGCATGTGCTCAGCGAAAAACCCATGGCCCGGACCCTTGCCCAGGCGGATGCCATGATCCGCGCTTCCGAAGCAAGCGGAAAGCTGCTCATGATCGGTCAGTGTCTGCGTTTTTATCCCTGCTACGAGGCGCTCAAAGCCGCGTGTGACGGCCGGAAATACGGCCGGCTGCTGCGTTTGTCGATGCAGCGCAACAGTGCGTTGCCGCACGGTCTCAATGACTGGTTCCGGGACGGCAAGCGCAGCGGGGGAGCCTTGCTGGACATGCATATTCACGATACCGACTTCGTCAATCACCTGCTCGGGGTGCCGGACGCGGTCATGACGTTCGGCTGCACCCATTACACGGGGGCGATCGACGACGCGGTGACCCATTATATATATGAAGGCGGACCGCTGGTATCGGCAGAGACCAGCTGGTCTTGCGGCACGTTCAAGATGAGCTACACGGCGGTGTTCGAAGAGGCCACGCTCTGTATGGACGGCGATGTGGATCAGATTGCCGTATACCGGGTGGATCAGGCGCCGGAGACCGTGAAATTCAGCGGCAACGGTTATGCCAACGAGGTGGCATATTTTGCCCGCTGCATTCTGCAGGATCGCCAGCCGCAGGTGGACAGTCCCTTCAGCACCCGGGAGACGATCCGGATTGCGCTGGCCGAGGAGCGTTCCGCCCGGACCGGCCGTAAAGTCCGACTCTGAATCTGCCGCCGGAACATGGCGGGAGATGTTTCTCTGATTTTCCGGAGAGACGCGAAAACCAGCCGCCCCGATCCCGTGAACAACCACGGAACGGGGCGGCTGCTTGGTAGTTTGTCAAATTCCACGCGGTTCCGGGAGGGTTTTTTCCGTAAAAAAGGAGAATCCCGGTTGTAAAAACGCCGGAATATATTATATTAAAAAATCGTTGTCTCCTGACAGGCAGGAGACCCCGGTACGCCGGGAAATACCCAAACCGCGAAGGCGACTTGAACAGCCCGCGTCGAAATGACCGGGGAAAAGCCGCCGCAACGACGAAAGAGGAGGCCGCAAATGGCAAAAGTCACGATTACCGATCTGTTGGAAGCCGGATGTCACTTCGGACATCAGACCCGCCGCTGGAACCCGAAAATGAAGGAATATGTCTACGGCGCGAAGAACGGCATTTCGATCATCGACCTCAGCAAAACCATGTACCAGATCGCCGCGGCCTGCAATTTTCTGCAGAACGTCGTGGTCAAGGGCGGCGAAATTCTTTTCGTCGGGACCAAGCGGCAGGCACGGGAACTGACCCGGGAGATCGCGGAAAAAACCGGTATGTATCACGTTTCCGAACGCTGGCTCGGCGGCACGCTGACCAACAACGTCACCATCCGCAAGAGCATTGCGAAGATGGCGGAAATCGATGAAACGCTGCAGTCCGAAGCCGTCAAGGGCATGAAGAAGAAAGAAGTTTCCATGCTCGCCCGCAACGCGGAAAAACTGCACCGCGACCTCGACGGCATCGCTGCGATGAAGAAGCTGCCCGCCGCGCTGGTGGTCATCGACGTCTGCAACGAACTCAATGCCGTCCGGGAAGCCAATAAACTCAATATTCCGATTGTCGCGATCGTCGACACCAACGGCGACCCGACCCTGGTGGATTATCCGGTGCCGGCCAACGACGACGCGGTCAAGTCGCTGCAGATCATTACCGGTTTGTTCGCCGACGCCATTCTGGTGGCCAAGGAAGTGTACCAGAAGCGCGTGATTGAGGAAAAGACCGCCGAAGGCGCTGCGAAGAAGGCTGCCCAGGATGCCGCGGAAGAAGCCGCGCAGGATAAGCCGAAGCGGGCGCCGCGCGCCAGAAAGGCCGAAGGCGAAACCAAGCGCGCCCCGCGGACCCGGAAGACCGAAGTAGCTGCGGAATCCGCTGCTGCGGAAGCTGCTGTTGCGGAACCGGTTGCCGCGGAATCCGCCGCCGAAGAAAACAAAGCTGAATAACGAACGATTCGCGGGAGAAAAAGAATATGATCAGTGCTGATGCGGTGAAAGCCCTCCGGGAAAAAACCGGTGCGGGGATGATGGATTGCAAACGCGCCCTGACTGAAGCGGGCGGCGATATGGACAAGGCGATTGAAGTGCTGCGCAAGAGCGGCGTGGCCAAGGCGGAAAAGAAGACCGGGCGCGCCACCAACCAGGGCAAGGTCATCGCCGTCATCAAGGACGGCAAAGGCGCCATCGTCGAAGTGCTCTGCGAAACCGACTTCGCCGCCAATACCAATCGTTTCCGGGATTTTGTGACCGAAGTGGCCGAAAGCGCCTTGACCGTTTCCGGCGAAGGCGATGTCGCGGAACAGGTCAATGAACTGAATAAGGAAAATTTGATCGGCAAGATCGCCACCATTGGTGAAAATATGCAGATCCGCCGTGCCGCCAAGTGGAATGCCACCGGCACCCTGGCCAGTTACCTGCATATGGGCGGCCGCGTCGGCGTCATGGTCGAAGTGGAAGGCGAAAGCGATCCGGAAGTGCTCAATGACCTGTGCATGCACATTGCCGCGTTCCGGCCGGTCTACATCTGCAAGGACTGCATCCCTGCGGACAAGATTGAGAAGGAACGCGAAATCGCCAAGGCGCAGCTGACCGGGAAGCCGGCCAATATCATCGACAAAATCGTGGATGGAAAAATCAACAAGTTCTACAGCGAAGTCTGCCTGGTCAACCAGCCCTGGATTCGCGACGACAAGACCTCCTTTGCCAAACTCAAACCCAACGCCCGGGTAAAACGCTTCGTGCGCTGGGAAGTCGGCGAAGAGCTCTGATCGCCGGACGATTGCATTGGTTCGACGCTCTTTCGCCGTGTCGCGGGGAAAGAGCGTTTTTTTTTGTGTCGGAGTGGCCGTCGGGAACGGCGGGACATGGTCGGGGGAAGGCCGCGACAGGAGAGCGGTTCCGGTTTTTTCAGAGGGCGGAAGGCGGCAGGCAGGGTGGCTATGGCGGATTTGCTGACAATCGAACATCTGGGCAAGGATTATTCCGGAGTTCCGGTGCTGCAGGGCGTGTCGCTCTCGCTGGCGCCGGGAACGATTCTCGGGCTGATCGGAGAGAACGGCGCGGGCAAGTCCACGCTGATTAAATGTCTGAACGGTCTGGAACGCAGCTGCGGCGGCCGGATTCTGCTGGACGGCCGTCCGGTTAGTTTTCGAAATACTGCCCAGGCGGTGGCCGCGGGCATTTCCACGGTGCCGCAGGAATTCAACCTCATCGGCGAGCTCTCGGTCTGCGAAAATCTGTTTCTCGGTCGGGAACCGCGGACCCGTTTCGGACTGCTGGACCGTGCCCGGATGCGCACAGAGGCCCGGAAACTGCTGGCGGAACTGCACTCGGATCTGGATCCCGACCGCCGGGTGGAGACGCTGAATGTGGCGGAAAAGCAGTTCGTTGAAATCGCCCGGGCCCTCGGCCAGAAGTGCCGATTGCTGATCATGGACGAACCGACTACGGTACTCAACAATCCGGAAACGGAATTGTTGTTCGGCATTATGCGCAAATTGCGTGCGACCGGAGTGTCGATTCTTTTCGTTTCGCATAAGCTTCGTGAAGTAAAGAGCATTTGCGACGAAGTCGCCGTGCTTCGGGACGGCCGGATCGTCGGACGGGACGCCACCGCGGCGCTGGAACCGGATGCGATGGCCAGGATGATGGTCGGGCGGGAACTCTCCCGGAAATTTCCTCCGCGAAAGGCACCGCCGGAAGGTGCGCCGGTCCTGTTGGCGTTGGACCATGTCTCCGTGGCCGGCGTGCTGAAAGATATTTCCTTTGAGCTGCATCGCGGCGAAATTCTCGGTGTGGCCGGTCTGGGGGGCAGTGGGCGCAGCGAATTGGCGGAAACCATTTACGGGCTGCGGCGGATGACCGGCGGGCGTATGATGCTGGACGGCCGGGAGGTGCGATTCCGTTCCGCGCCGCAGGCAGTGGCGGCGGGGGTGGCGTTGCTGGCCGAAGACCGACAGGGCGCGGGGGTATTGCTGGATTTTCCGCTGGAGCAGAACATTACGTTGACCTCTCTGCCGAAATACGGACGCTGGTTTATCGACCGGAAAGCGGAACGGGAACGGGCGGAATTTTACCGGGAACGTTTTTCGATCCGCGCCGGGGATACCCGGACGCCGGTGCGCAGCCTGTCCGGCGGTAATCAGCAGAAGGTCGCCATCGCCAAGGGGCTGGATCCGGAGCCGAAACTGTTTATTTTTGACGAACCGACGCGCGGGGTGGATGTCGGCGCCCGCAGCGAGGTGTACCATTTCATCCGGCATCTGGCGGATGAGGGAGTCTCCTGCCTGCTGATTTCCTCGGATCTGGAGGAGATCATCGGCATGTGCCGCCGGGCGCTGGTCATGCGCGGCGGCAGACTGGCCGGCACGGTCGAAGACGACGCGGTCAATGAAGAGGAAATCATGTATCTCGCAACCGGAGTAAAATAGAGAAAATGACGAAAATCATCCCGTTTCAGACAAACCGATGGACCCGACTTATGCGGGAAAGCGGTCCCTGGCTGGCGCTGGTGGTGCTGCTGGCGGTCTGCTGTCTGTCGAGCGAGAGCTTCCGTCAACCTCAGAATCTGCTCAATATCATGCGCCAGGTCTCCTACAGCGGCATCATCGCCCTCGGCATGACGTTGATCATTATCGGCGGGGGGATTGACCTGGCCGTCGGGTCCCTGCTGGCGTTGTCCGGCGTGCTGGGCATCATGGCGATGAATCAGGTGGCCGATCCGCTCGCGGGGCTGCTGCTCGGCGCGGGAGTGGCCTTCGCGGTCGGCGTCGGCGGCGGAGCATTGAATGGACTTTTGGTGGCGGCGGGCAGGATTCCGCCCTTCATTGCGACGCTGGGGACGCTGTCGATTTTCCGTTCGCTGGCGCTGTATGCGGCGGACGCGGGGCTGGTGAGCAGCGGCAACGATCATTTCCGCCGGCTCGGGGCCGCCGCCTGGTGCGGGGTGCCGGTGCCGGTCTGGGTGCTGCTCGGCACGGCGGTCGTTTTTTCGATTCTGCTCAACCGGACCCGCTTCGGGAGGCATTTGTGCGCGGTCGGTGCCAATGAGCGCGTGGCGCATTACGCCGCGATCCGGACGGGACGTGTCCGCTTTTGCACCTATGTGCTGGCCGGAGCCGTCGTCGGCATCAGCGCGTTGCTGCTGGGAGGGCGGCTGAATTCCATCAGCTCGACCAATGCCGGGCTCTCCTACGAACTCGACGCCATTGCGGCGGTCATCATCGGGGGAACCGCCATGGCCGGTGGGCGTGGCTCGGTCTGGGGAACGCTGGCGGGGATCCTGATTCTCGGCATCGTCTCCAATGTGCTCGACATGTGGGGCGTGTCGGTCAATTTGCAGGGCGCGGTCAAGGGCGCGGTCATCATCGGCGCTGTGTTGATTCAGCGGAAACGCTGACGGCTGCCTCCGTCCGCCGCGCTGCGCTGATTCAGGCCGGAAGGTCGCGGTGCGAGTATAGAAACAACCGCGAACCGCAGTTCTCCGGCAGCTCGAAAACGGGGGTGAGACGCCAGGTCGTGTGGTGTTCCCGGGAGGCTGCGGAGACTTCGGGCAGATCTGTTTCCGCCTGTTCCGGGGTCTTGTAGAAAATGAAACGGCCATTGCGGTTCGGGAAATCCCGGGCGTCTTTCCAGATCGTCCGGGCCGGCGCCACCGCGCGGGCCGTGACCACATCGAACCGGTGTTTGCACTCTCCCCGGCGGTTTAACTCACAGGAGCGTCCGGTGATGACCCGGCAGTTCCGCAATCCCAGCGTTGCCGCCGTCCGTTCCACGAAAGCGGTCTTCTTTCCGGTTGAATCAATGGCCGTCAGCCGCAGTTGCGGAAACGCCAGCGCCAGCACCAGCGATGGAAATCCCGCCCCGCAGCCGATGTCGGCCACATGCAGTGTTTCCGAACGCAGTTCCGGGAAAAACCGGGCGATGCTCAGCGAATCGGCCACGTGTTTGACCGCAAAGGCTTCCGGTGCCACAATCCGGGTCAGATTCACCGTCCGGTTCGCCTCCTCCAGCAGCTCCCGCAACCGGAGGCAGGCCCGGGTGAAATGTTCCGGATCCGTGACCCCGCATTCCGCGGCGAAGCCGACAAGATCGAATGCCATGTTTTCACAGTCCTTTCTGCAGGAGTCCGCCGATCAAAGTGACGATGCCCAGCACCATCAGAAAAGCTCCGGTGCACCAGCGCACCCGATTCCGGGTACAGGCTGCACGCAGAGCATCCCGCATCCAGCAGGGCTTTCCTGAAATGCAGATCCCGGCAATGCCGACCAGCCAGTATAGAATTGCCAGCACCGCCGCCCCCGGCGTGTGGAAGTCGAACGTCCCGTGTACGAAATAATAGGCCAGCAGAATCAGCAGCCCCCCCGTCGCCCGCGCAAACAGATAATCCAGAAAGAAGTACCCCAGCACCGCTCCACCGATCGCCATCGGCCACAGCCACGGCACCATCCAGTCGAAAACGATCGGACGCGCGTGGGGAATGCACCAGATCAGCGCCGCCAATCCCAGGACGACTCCGAACGAGCGGTTGCGCGGGAGGCTTTCCCAGCGCGGCAGTTTTTCCGCATTCAGGGTCCACACCCACCATCCCAGCAGTATCCAGACCGGCGCGGCCACCAGCAGCGCCACCCGGAATATGGTCAGTTCATTCATCTTTTTGCCCCTTCCATGATCCGTTTCCATTGTGTTGATCCGGGAAACGTTCGTTGACAATAATCTTCGATGAGTTCCCGGGAAATGCTGCCGGGAGACGGAAGCGACGGAAACGATTCCGGCCGGAACCAGCCCGCATCCGAAATTTCCTCCCCGTCCGGTTGCAATTCCCCGCCGGCGTATTCGGCCCGGAAACCCAGCATCAGCGAATTCGGAAACGGCCAGCTCTGGCTGCCGAAATAGGCAAGATCTTTGACTTCAATCCCCACTTCCTCACGGATTTCCCGCCGGACCGCGTTCTCCAGATTTTCGCCCGCTTCCACAAAGCCGGCGATCAGGCTGTACATCCCTTCCCGGAATTTCCGGTTATGCGCCAGCAGCAGCCGGTCGCCCCGCCGCACCGCCACGATGACCGCGGGCGCCAGAACCGGGAAAAACATCGCCCCGCAGTTCGTGCAGATCCGGGCACACTCGGTCTCGTGATCCACGGTTTCCGCGCCGCAGACGCCGCAATAGCGGCGCCGGTCGCGCCAGAACAACAGTTCCCGCCCCCGGGCCGCCGCAATCCGTTCCGGTTCCGACAGCAGCTGCAGCGCTTCCCGGATGTCGCGTGCTTCAAGTTCCGCGGCTCCCGGACAACCCGGCAATTCCAGCGCTCCGCACAGCCGTTCCCCGAAACGCCCCACCCGGATCATTCGGGCCGAGCGGCTCAGCAGCGCTTCCGCCGGAGGCAGGCGCCAGGCCCCGTCTTCCGTTCGCTGCAGCAGCAGCCGCCCTTCCGTGAAAACCGCCAGCAGTGCGGAAGGATCTCCATTCACGGCAACAGGAGGAAGCGGAATGAATTCCATCAGCACCCCCTCCCTTCCAGCCGGAAAAAGGCCAGGGCATTAGCCGTGGTCAGTTGCGCGATTTCCTCCACGCTCCGTCCCCTTTCCCGGGCGACCCGGGCGGCGATCAGCGGCAGATACCCCGGTGTATTGGGTTTGCCGCGGTGCGGAACGGGGGCGAGATACGGGGCGTCGGTTTCGATCAGCAGCCGGTCGTCCGGAATCATCCGGAGAACCTCCCGGATGTTGTCGGCGCGCGGAAACGTCACCATGCCGGTGACGCCGAGACAGGCGCCGAGCGCCAGCAGCTTTTCCGCCCATTCCGGCGTTCCGGCAAAGCAGTGGATCACCATCCGCCCTCCGGCTCCGGCGAAAGACTGCAATGCCGCGTACAAATCGCTGTAAGCGCCGGATTCCCCCTCCCGGTCCCGGCAGTGAATCACCGCCGGCAGCGAGGTTTCCAGAGCCAGTTCCAGAAAACGCTCCAGCACCCGCCGCTGCTGTTCCCGGGGCGCCTGGTCATAGAAATAGTCCAGCCCGATCTCCCCGACCGCCGCGCATTCCGGTTCTGCCAGCAGCCGGGAAAAATCCACCGTCGGATGCGTTTCACTTTCGGCGCAGTGGGGGTGCACCCCCGCGGCAAACCAAGCGTCCGGCGTTGCCCGGGCGAAGTCCCGCGCCCGGCAGCTCTCCTCATAATCGCCGCCGTTCGCCAGCAGATACAGGCGCTCCGGTTCCGGCAATCCGTCCGTTTCCCGCAGGCAGGACCGGATGGTTTCCCCGTATTGTTCCGGCGTTCCTTCGCCGCTGTAGTGAAAATGGGTGTCAAACAGCTTCATTTTGGTTATCCTTTTCCATGGGAGGTTCCGGCTGGTTCCGTCCCGCCCGGTGCGTCGTCGTCATGACGCCGATCTGACGCCCGATGAACAGTGCCACGTACAGCACCCCGCATACCGCTTCCAGTCCCGTCAGCTGACGGGTGAACGGGTGGGTTGCCACAATATCACCAAAGCCGCAGGTCGTCAAGGTGGTGAAACTGAAATACCACATGTCGCTCAGTTCCGGCGTGAACGCCGCTCCTTGAAACGTGAAACTGCCCGGCAGCAGCCGCGACATCAGAAAATACAGATCGCCGAAAACGATCGCCAGCAGCAGATACGTCAGAATGCAGCCGAAGATCGGTTCTTTCGGGTGTGTGGTATAAAGCGAATAAAACATGACGCAGAACACCAGCAACACTTCAAAGGCGATCAGCAGCAGCATGGCCGTTCCCGGCAGCCCCAATGCTTCCGTCATCGGGCCGTTGAACCGGTCGAAAAACACCTGCAACACCTTCGGCAGCAGAAAGAGACCGCCCGGAATCACCGTCAGATACAGCACCTTCCGGTTGGAACTGACAAAGTAGGGCGCGAATACGCTCACCACATAAAACGCCATCAGCAGCCAACGGTTCAAACCTTCGTTCCAGCAGCCCAGAAGTGGATTCAACAGCAGAAACAAGATCAATGACAGGGTCAGCGAAGCACATTTGTTTTCGCCGATCGCTTGTCTGAGTCGGCGCGGCGTTTTTCTGTTTGGCATGTTCCGTTCTCCTGTTTCCCAGTCGTTCTGTTTCCGGTTGTTATTTTCCGGTTGATCCGGAGGGGTGGTGCTGCTTCTGCTCCGAAGAGGTGCTCAGAATATTTTCCAGCGGCAGCGCTTCTTCCAGCACTTCTCCCACCCGGTCAATCAGCGATTGCAACTGGCCGCCGGTCATCGCCGGAATCAGCTCCCGGAGGTTGATTTGCGGTGCCGTCAAAGTCCCCTGGATCGGAATCGTAACCGGCATGCCGAACAGCGACAATTGCGATACCAGCGCCAGGGTCTGTTGGTCGCCGGTGGCGATCCGTCCGTAAAATTTCAATGCCTCCACCGGAGTTCCCCGGAAGTCGCATTGTTCGATTTCAATCTGCCGCTGCCTCGCCCGGAGGGCCAGAATCCCGCTATGAAAACGCAATTCGGAAAAAGTGCTGCCGGAGGCCAGCATATTGTCCTGAAACTTCCGCCATTCGCCCTGTAAATTGATCGAATTCGGGAGCAGGGCGCTGACGCGCATCAACGCTTCCACCGGCGCCAGCAGAATCCGGGCATACGGGTTAAACAGCGTCCGGTTGGGAATGATGATATCCGCCAGCTCCGCCCGGACCGTGCCTTCGGCCAGCTCCAGCCATTCCGGTTCCGGCACGTTCCGCAGGTTCAGACGCCAGCTCAGCCGGCGCAGCGTTCCCTGAAATTGTGAATCCGGTGTGGACAGGCTCACCAGCGGCGCAAGACGAAGCGGTTGCTCCAGCTGCCCGGTGGTCCCGATGGCCAGCCCCCTTGCGGTATCCAGCATATACAGCGAACAGGTCAACGGGCGCCCGTTTACCGTCAGCCGGAGTGATGGCGCGTCCAGGCGATGTTCCCGGGTCCGGACCTTGCCGGTTAAGGACAAAGCCAGGGCGGATCCCCAGTTCAGGTTTTGCAGCCCCAGCGTGAGTGCCACCGGGCGTTTGCCGAAGAACAGGGGCGTCCGGACTTTCGGCAGAGCCGCCGGCGTCGCCGCCAGCACCGGCGTGGCCGGGCTCGAAGATACGGCCGAAAGAGGCGCGGGCGTGGCGGGCAGGGAGACCGTCAAGGCGTGGAGGGCGGTCAGATCCGCCTGTTCCGTTTTCAACTCGGCGCGGATCGGACGGGACACATCGCCGGGGATGGTTGCCGTTAATTCCGCAGAGAGCAGCCGGCGCGGCCCTTGCAGCAA
The DNA here is from genome assembly GCA_949282965.1 of uncultured Lentisphaeria bacterium. Lineage (GTDB taxonomy): Bacteria > Verrucomicrobiota > Lentisphaeria > Victivallales > Victivallaceae > CALXOD01. The sequence goes on along the minus strand of CASDQW010000028.1, from coordinate 8,360 downwards.
CGTCAGGCGGCTGTGGCGGATACGACAGGTGCCTCCTTTCCGGGACAGTTCGAAATTCAGCTGGCCGGAGGTTCCCATGCCGGCACCGGTCCAGCGCAGATTTTCCAGATTCAACAAGCCGGAAGCCTGAATTTCAGAGGTTTGTTTGCCTGATACCGTCAATTCGCCCGCCAGTGCGCATTCCTCCAGTCGCCCCGGGAGCAGCAGTCGCGTCAGTTGTTCATTCAAATACCGTACGGCCAGTCGATATTCCCAGGCTCCTGCCGCCTCGGTCGCTCCGGAAAGCTCCAGCCGCAGCGCCGGACGTCCGTTCACCCGGCAGTACAGCACGTTGGACGGCACCTGAACACGGCCGTCTCCCGGAAAATAGAGCGAGAAATTATTTTGCAGCGTGACGTCCCGGAAATGCAGACCGCCGCAGCGTGCCGCCAGACCGTTCAGCACCAAAGTCCCGTTGGTGGTCATGCTCTTCAGGTCACTGCCGGCATCCAGCGCGGCGCTGAACCGGAGTCGACCTTCGGAAAAGGTTACTTTATCGGCCGGCAGAAACGAATTCAGACGTGACAGCGGGGCCTCGCCTTCCAGAGTTCCTCTCCAGTTGTCCGTCGGAATCCATCGCTTTTCGGAGAGATCGAAAAACTGCGGCGCCAGGCGCAGGCTCAGCAGGCTGTCTTCAGCTCCGGCGGCACTTAAAACGGCCTGTTTCAAGCGGACGCCGGCATCCGACCATTCCAGTTCGGCCGTTCCCGCGCCGCGGACTGGAGCGAAAGGGGCAATCCGGCGCTTGATGACATCCCGCGTCTTCGCCGACGGCAGCAGCGGCAGCAAGGCTTCTTCCAGCTGGCTGCATTTCAGAAGAAGGTGGCCGCGCCGGTCTTTCCGGTGCCATGCGGCGGATGCCTCCAGCATGCCCAGCAGATCACCGCCATGATCGGCGGTCAAACTCAGACTGGGAATTTTCCAGCTGAAATCCGGCAGCAGGGCCGCGGTAAATTCCAGACGGCCGTTCAGCAATTCTCCGTGCCAGTTACGCAGCCGGAGATTCAAGCCGCCCACATCCAGCTCTCCCGCCATTTCGGCGCCATCCAGGTCTTTCGGGAGCCGCACTTCCACCCGTCCGGAAAGCAGCCCTTCGGAGAGTCTGACGCCTCTGCCGGCGGGAACGAAGAAGCGCAACAGCGAAAGATCAAACCGGTCCACTTCCAGCAACACTCTGGACGGTGCCCCGGCTGCCGTTGCCTTTCCGGCTCCGCCATTCAGATCGTAGCGGGCCGGTCCCGGCAGATGCAGCCGCAGGGCGGAATGACCTTCTTCGGACAGTTCGGCATTCAGGCTGCGCACCTGCAATTCCTGGGTGGCGGAGTCAATGACAAAATCCTGTTCCGTCCGGAAGCGGAACCCCGGCAGCCGCAGTCGCTCCCCGCCGAAAGCGGCTTCCCCCTCCCGGCGCTCCAGGGACAATTGCCCCCGGCTGAGCAGTTTGCCGCGGCTGGCCTGAAAAATTCCCGCTCCTTCCAGGCGCACCTGTCCCGGATTTACGCCGAACCAGACGTCCGAAAGCAATGCCACTACTTCTTCGGACAGTTCCGCCCGCAATATTTCCAGCTGAAATTCCCTTCGTCCCGGGCCCAGCGTTCCGGTCATATCCAACCGGCTGAGCAGCTCGCCGAGCCGGTCCTGCCGCAGTTGAAACCGGGAAATTTCCAGCGCACCGTTCCGTCGTTCCGCCGCCGTGGACAGCATGATGCCGCCATGATGCAGGGGGCGTTCGGCGATTTGTCCCTCCAGTTCGTTCAGCTGCAAGCGCAGATCCCAGCCGCTCAGCCGGAAGTTCCGGGTCCATTGAATCGTCTGGGTCAGGTCCACCCGGCCGGTCAGATCCATGCCTCCGGAGCTTTTCAGGGAAAACCGGCCCGTCCCCTGCAGCGGCATGATGCCGGGATTTCGCAGGGATTTCGCATCCAGCGTCAGGTCCTCGACGTGGAAATCCAACCGGCGGCCGCTCCTGGCGGAAATCAGATGAAACGCCCCTTCCTCCACTTGTATGTTGGTCAGATCCAGACGGGGCGTGCGCCGTCCGGAGTCCGGATCGATGTCCGCCGCATGGTTGGTCGCGCTCTTCATTGCCGCCGGTTTCCGGGAGGAGGGGGGCTGGGGTCTGTTGACGGAGGCGGCGGCGGGGGAACCGGTCCTGCCCGGTTTGCGGGCCAGCAGACGTTGGAAGTTCCAGCGCCCTTCCTCGTCCTCGACCAGTGCAACCTCTACGCCGTCGCCCTCCACGTCGTGAAAGGCGAGAACACCGCGCAGCAGTCGGCCCGGCAGGTAATACCCGCGCACCCGCCGTGCCGTTACCAGCGGTGCGTCCTCCGGTCCGAGCCGGAACTGGTACAAGGTAAGATGATTTCGCCAGGGATTCCAGGAAATTTCATCCACTTCCAGCCGGATATGGGTGAGCCGGCGAAACAGCGGCAATACCGCACCGGTCAGAAAAAAGGAACTGGTCAGGAAAAAACCGGTCGCCGTCAAAACGACGGCGACCAGCAATACCGTTACCGCCAGTTTCTTCTTTCTGAATGCCATCAATGTTCCCGATTCCGGATCCGTCGCGGGCGCTCCGCGGCGGTCGGATGAAATGTCAGCGCGCAAACAGTGACTGAAGTTCTTTCTGAAACTCCTGCAGATCGCTGTCTGTCGGTTCGCCCGAGACTTTGTCCAGGCCCAGGCGACCGAATTGATCCACATACCATTCGGCGCTTGCGCCGGATCCAAAACGGACGGAGCCGCCGGCGACGGCGCCGGGCCGGAGCACCTTGCTGACTTCCACGGTGGTTTTACCGGGGGCGGCGCCCGCGGCGGGAGTCGCGTCGGGGGCGTCCGCCTCCGGTTCCCGGGCATCGTCCTTCGGCGGAGTCGGATCCAGGGCCGCCCAGTCGACATTTTCAAGTTCGGCGGCAAGAATGCGAAGCTCCATGAAGGTCATTTTGCAGGAAAATTTCGCATTGACCTCGGATTGTATTTCCGAAAGCGTCCGTCCGGCGGCCAGTTCCGCCGCGATGAATTTTTTGATCTCCTGATTGTCCGCCATAGCCAAGCCCTTCCTCCCTTGTGATCCGTCGGTACGTTCCGCCGGTTCGGCCGCGTCCGTCCGGGAATTTCATCCCGGTTTGGGCCACGAACGCCGTCCGGAATATTCAGAATTTATTACCTTTTAACATACACCGGAAAAGAGGAAAATGCAATGCGTAACCGGCTTCCTGCGGAATGTTCGCGGGACGTCCGGAGACCGCGGCAAAGAGGGGGCGCCACGTTTCGATGGATCAGGGCGCTGTGCCGCCATTTTTTCGGAAAAGAAAATGCCTTTTTTACACTTTCCGACTTGACAAAATCGATTTTTGCGGCTATTTGTTTAGCTGTTAAATAATATAGATTTTAAAATATTTGAAAATTGGAATTAATGTCTGAAGATTCAGAGCCCTCCCTTCTGTTTGAATGCCTGGGGAAATTGCTGCTCAAAACCGGTGATTCTCTGCGCAACCTTCACGCTCGTACCTATGCCACTGGGCCGGCGCCCCGTGCCACCTGGACTCAGATGCGGGTAATGGGTTGCGTGTTGTTTTCACCGGAGGGGCGCACCCGAGTCAAGGATATTTCCCGGGAACTGGGGCTCACTCCCGGAGCGATTTCCCAGGTGGTGGAGGATCTGGTCCGGGCCGGGTTGATTGAGCGTGCTGTTGACGAGCGGGATCGCCGGATGGTCAATATTTCCCTGTCCCCCCGGGGCGTACAACTGCGCGCCGGACTGGATGTGGAATTCGCGGCTTTGACGGCGCGGCTGTTGCGGGGCGTGCCCGAAGAAAAAATTCAGACCTGCCGCGAAGTACTTCAGATGCTTGATGATGAACTGGAGGTAACGAAACGTTCTTGATGCAACCGGAGGAGACGAGGAGGCAATATGAAGAGGAGTGCCGTCTCCGTCGCCGCGTTGATTGCTGTCGTGTCCATGCCCGGCGGTGATCAACGCGGCGACGCCCGGACTGCTTGCCGCAACCGGCGTAGACAAGTCCCGGGGAGACTGGCCGCGGGGATATGGGCCCTGCCGCGGTAACGGGGGGATCGCATGGGCGGGCGGTCGGACGGCGTTACGGGAACCGCAGCAATTTTGAAAGCTGGATTTCAGGAAGGGACTGCCGGAGAGGGCTCTCCAGAGGCTGTTCGAATGTGCCGGGTCGGGCAGCCGTATGTTCTGCGTATCCTGCACGCAGGTATTGACCGCGGACTTCCCGGACGGCCAGGCCAGGTGCCGCCAGTATCTCAAGCTGCTCGGGGGGAGGCAGCGGTTCCGGCTTACCGGCGGCAGCGCCGATTCGGAGACGGAACGTGTCAGGCGACTTTCCGGCGGAGGCCGTCAGAACTCCGACGTCAGGGGGGCTCAGGGCTTTTCCGCTTTCTTCAATGCCGGCGATGATCGGGAGAAGTAGGAAAACGTGCGGGAAAGAGGGAGGCTTGTTTTCCGGTCATGCCGGCGTCACCGGTTTCCCGTCCGTAAACCCGGCTGGCGGCGTCCCCCCTCACCCGCTTCCGGGAAATGATCAGGTGGAATGGGGGGAATGGAGCTATCGGGAAAAACGGCGGAAACCGATTTCCATGACTGGTTTTTCTGGAAATATCCGCTATATTATGAGGCTGAATTTGTTTCAGCGACGGATGATTTATGAGGACTTCCAATCTGTATACGACCGCGCCGGTCCGGCAGGTCATGTTCAAAACGGCTCTGGCCATGATTCCCGGCACGCTGGCCATGTCGGGATACAACATTGCCGATACGTGGTTCGTCGGCCGTTTGCCGGGGGCGGAGCCGCTGGCGGCAATGGGATTCACTTTTCCGGTGATCATGCTGATCGGGTGTGTTTTCCGGGGGCTGGCGATCGGAGTGATGACGACGACGGCCCAGGCGCTGGGGGCAAGTCGGCATGACCGGGCCGCCCGGTTGACTTCCACGGGATTGTTTGTCATTGCGTTGTTTTCGGTGGTGCTCGCGATTCTGGGGATGATCGGGTCCAGACGGTTGTTCGAGTTGTGCGGCGCCGAAGGGGAGACGCTGGATCTGGTGACCGGCTATATGCGGATCTGGTTTTTCGGCTGCATGACCGCTTCGCTTTCCATGACCGGCAATGACCTGCTGGTGGCGCTGGGAGCGTCGAGAATGGCCAGTTTCGCGATGATTGCCGGCATGTTGGTCAATGTGGTGCTGGACCCGATTTTCATTTTCGGATGGTGCGGGCTGCCGGCGACCGGCATTCGCGGAGCGGCGCTGGCAACGGTGCTTTCCCAGTGTTTCAGCACGGTGCTGGTGTTGACGCTGCTGGCGCGGCGGTACCGGCTGCTCCGGTTTGAACGGATTCCGTGGCGCGTGGCCTGGAGTGCGGCGCGACTGATCGTCTGGTTCGGCATTCCGGCGACGCTGGGGATGCTGATGATTCCGCTCGGGACCGGTATCGTTACGCGAATTACCGCGGAGTTCGGCGACGCCGCGGTGGCGGCGACGGCGGCGGCGGGCCGGGTCGAAATGATCGCATTTGTGGTGCCGATGTCGATCGGGATTGCGCTGACGCCGTTCATCGGTCAGAATTACGGGGCGAAGTTGTATTCCCGAATCCGGCAGGGACAGCGTTTCGTCATGCGCTTTGCGACCGCTTTTCTGCTGGTATCGGCGCTGGTGGCGACGGTATTCAGCCGGCAGATTGCGGCCTTTTTCAGCGTGGAGCCGGAGGTGCAGCAGATCATGTCGCAGTATCTGCGGATCGTCGCCTGGGGATTGTGGGGGGTGGAGGTCCATCGGTTTGCGGGATTCATTTATACCGGTTGCGGTCGGCCGGCGGTTGCGGGCTGGCTCAATGCGCTGCGCATCGGCGGACTGCTGATTCCGTTTTCGCTGGTGGCGTACTGGTTCCGGTCGCTGGAGGGGCTGTTTTTCGCCCGGCTGGCGGCGGATGTGCTGGCGGCCCTGATCGGCTGGCGATTGGTCAGCGGCATGACCCGGCGGCTGCTTCAGCGCAGTCCGACCGGCCCGGCAGAGTGATGCAGTTCGTAGAGCTTCCGATAATACCCGTTTCGCGTCAGCAATTCCGCGTGGCTGCCGGATTCCACGATGCGTCCGCGCTGCATGCAGCAGATGACGTTAACGTCCCGCACCGTGGAGAGGCGGTGGGCGATGATGATGGTCGTGCGTCCGGCGCAGAGGCGTTTCAGCGCCTCCTGAACCATGGCTTCGGATTCGTTGTCCAGGGCGCTGGTGGCCTCGTCGAAAATCAGGATCCGCGGATTTTTCAGGAACACCCGGGCCAGTGAGATCCGCTGCCGCTGCCCGCCGGAAAGTTTCACCCCCTGTTCGCCGACCTGGGAGTCGAAGCCGTCCGGCAACGACTCGATGAAATCCAGAATGTTGGCGTGGCGCGCGGCCTCGATCAGCGCCCGGTCGTCGGCCTCGGGACGGCCGAAGCGGATGTTTTCCCGGATCGTCGCGTCGAAAAGGAAAGGCGTCTGGCGCACCACGCCGATCTGTTCGCGCAGCCACCGCTGCGGCAGACGGCGCACGTCGATTCCGTCCAGGGAAATCGCGCCGGACGAAACGTCGTAAAAACGGGGAATCAGCGCCGCCAGCGTGGTTTTGCCCGCGCCGGACTCACCGACCAGCGCGACGGACTGACCGGCGGGGATGTGCAGGGAAATGTCCGTCAGCACCGTTTCCGGCGGCGGCGCGTCCGGGGTTTCCGGGGGATAATGGAAGAAGACATGCTCGAAGTCGATGGCGCCGGTCAGTCCGACCGGACGGACCGGTTGATCGGCATCGCGCACCTCCGGTGTTTCGTCCAGCACTTCCGTGAAGCGTTCGAACGCGGTGGCGCCCTGCTGGAACTGCTCCACGAAGCTGACCATCCGGAAGATCGGCATGGTGAAGTAGCGCGCGTACATCGTGAACACCAGAATCTCCGGCAGTTCCGCCCGGCCGTAATACATCAGCACCGCCCCCGCCGCGATGAACAGCAGCGAATACCCCTGCACCAGAAACATCATGCCCGCGTGAAAACCGGCCATGACGCCGAAGACGTTTTCCCGCGCTTTGCGGAAATTGCCGTTGACTTCCCCGAAGCGCCGGATTTCCAGCTCTTCGTTGCAGAAGGATTTGACCTCCCGGATCCCCTGAATGGAATTTTCCACGCGGCTGTTGATGTCGGCGACCTTGCGGCGCACTTCACGGAAGCCCCGGTGCATCCGCCGCTGAAACACCATGCCCCAGAAGATCACCAGCGGCAGCGGCAGCAGCGAAATCACCGCGAGAAGCGGATTCAAATGAAACATCATCACCAGTGCGCCGCTCATGGTCAGGGCGGCGATCAACATGTCTTCCGGACAATGGTGGGCGATTTCGGCAATCTGGGTCAGGTCGTTGGCGATCCGGGACATGATGTGTCCGGTTTTGTTCCGGTCAAAATAGCTGAAAGAGAGTTTCTGCAGGTGGGCGAAGAGGTCCCGCCGCATGTCCGCCTCCATGCGCACCCCCAGCATGTGGCCCCAGCGGATGCCCGCGTATTCCGCGAGCGCGATGCACCCGGCCAGTACCGCCAGCACGACCGACGCGCCGATGATCCGGTTCAGATCCATGGCCGGGAGGTATACCTGGAAAACCCGGTATACCACCATCGGCAGCACCACGGTAAGCACCGCCTGCGTCAGTGCCGCACCGAGGTCGACGGAAAACAGTTTCCAGTGCGGTCGGTAGTAGGCGACGAACCGGCGGAATTGGTCGAATTTCACGTTTCTTTTCCTTTCCTGCGCGAAAAAGTCGCGGATAATATAGCATTCTTTCGCGTCGGGAGAATCGTGAGATCGGTTTTTTCAGTGAATTTCATTGGTTTCTCCGGTTTCCGGCGCTATATTGCCGGCGTCTGATTACGAAATTCGGAGAGACTCGTTTATGAAATCATTGCATGATAAAGTCGCCGTCGTCACCGGCGGTGCGAAAGGCATCGGCGCCGCCATCGTCCGCCGTTTCGCCGCGGACGGCGCGCGGGTGATCATCGCCGACCTCGATCGGCAGGCGGGAGAGGCGCTCGCCCGGGAACTGGAACCGGTGGATTTCGTTTCCTGCGATGTGGGCTGCGAAGCACAGGTGCGTGCCGTCATCGAGTTCGCCGACCGGTCCTATGGCCGTCTCGACATTCTGGTCAACGATGCCGCGCTGCAGCTCAACAAACCGCTGCTCGACACGTCGCTTGCGGAATTCGAACGGGTGATGAACGTCAATGTCGCCGGGGCGTTTCTGTTCATGCGGGAAGGGGGGCGGTACATGGTGGAGCATG
>CASDQW010000027.1 GCA_949282965.1 uncultured Lentisphaeria bacterium | reverse complement strand
TAGAGTTTTTTGACACTGCTATATTATTGGCAAGCTGATAAAGCTCCATGCGGAAGCTGGAGCTTGTAGAGTTTTTTGACAATGCTATATTTCTCCGGCGTATACATGGCGTTGGCTTTGGGCTGGAGCTTGTAGAGTTTTTTGACAATGCTATATTTATGGATAACATTTACTTGGATACCTTTTGGCTGGAGCTTGTAGAGTTTTTTGACAATGCTATATTTGAGCCAGAGCAGGCCAGTAATAATCGTACGCTGGAGCTTGTAGAGTTTTTTGACAATGCTATATTGGGGCGAAATTCCGACAAATAATCCATCAGGCTGGAGCTTGTAGAGTTTTTTGACAATGCTATATTGTATCGGTCATAAATAGCTGAATGATGACATTTTACAATATGGATTGATTCAAAAAAGCAGGAGTTGTTCCGGTTTTTTCTCCACCTCCTGCACCGTTTTTCCGTAAAGCGAAACCATGTCGCCGAACTGCTTGTCCGTCACCATCAGCAGCCGCACATAGCCGCCGGGCGGTACGATTTCCTCGATGTAACGATAGTATTTGCGCGCGTTTTCCCGGCAGGAGGAGTATTTCGCGTAAACCGAATACTGCAACGCCATAAAGCCTTCGGACAATAAAAACTTCCGGAAATGCACATACTGCCGCTTCTCTTCCGGCGTGACCACCGGCAGGTCGAACATCACCATCAACCACATGGCCTTGATCTCCGAAACGGGAGTCCGGTCCGATGTCGCCATCATCCGAACTCCAGCAGGTTTTTCTTTTCCGCAAAAGAGGCGGCCAGCTGCCGGGCATGAAGGGTCAGCAGCTCCGTCAACCCGTGCCATTCGCCGTGTCGGCGAACCGGCTCCAGCAGGCCGTTCAGCAGAGCACGGCGCTGTTCCTGGCCGATGCCGGAGAGCGGCCGGTTGTCCGGATTCAAACCGACCGCCACCCGGTCCACCAGACAGCGGTACGGTTCCATCAGGTCGTCCGCCAGACAGAATGCATTGTAACGGTTCCGATGATGGATGCCCAGCGTCGGATGCAGGCCCGCCCCGCAGATCGCCCGGGCCGTCATCGCCCGCAGTACCGCATATCCGTAATTGAGAAGCATATTGCTGTCGCCGGCCTCCCGTTCCCGGAGGAATGGTTGCGCGAACAGCGTTTTCCAGTAAATCACCGCGGCCCGGCCCTCCAGATTGTCCGGATCCCCGGAGCGAACCCGGTCCGCCAGCGCCGTCAGTCCTCCGTCATGGCCGTGCAATTCCCGCAATAATCCTCCCTGAGCTTTGATTTTGGCCGTTACCACCGTCTGCCACAGGCGTTTCCGCAGCGGCAGCGCGGCGGCGGCCTGAAGACGGAAGCGCTCGTTCTGCAGATAGTTCGCCGCCAGCGGCAGCTGCATCGCCGCCGGCAGCCGGTCCGGTCCGGAAATCACGACCGCCACGCCCGCTTCCGCCAGGGCCGCCAGCAAAGCGCCAGTGATGGAGACCGCCGGCACACCGAGAATCACGCACTCGATTTCGCCCAGCGGCACCCGGTGTTCTTCCCCGTCGGTGGTCCGGAGCACCAGCAGGCGGTTTTCCAGACTCAGGCGGACCGATCGTTCGGCGACTTCGATGATGCGCTTAGTCATTGGCACGCCGCAGTTCGCCGAGCGGAGTCGTCCGGAATTTCACCATGCCCCCCTTGAAGGCCGCGGAAAGCGTCGGACAGAACCACAGTTTTGCAGACATCAACTCCTGTTTCAGGCGCGCTTCGTGAAGCGGTGTACAATAAAACTGCGGCAGCGAGACGCCGCGAATGACGCAGAGATATTCCCGGCCGTCCCTGGTCCAGCGGACGAGATCGCCTTTGCGGAGGGTGAATTTGAGCGGATTCCCGTTTTTGACCGTCGGATAAACCAGTTCGCCCCGCTGAAGCCGCAGCCGGGCGTCCAGCACGCTGACGATTTCCCCCTCCCAGCCGACTTCCCGGCCTTCGGCATCCCGTTTTGCATAGACGGCCAGCACGTGATTGGCGCCGTTCTGCACTTCGCGCCGCCGGTCTCCGGTGCCGATGGTCCGGGTCGTCACGTTCTGACGGACCCGGACACAGCGGATGGTGTTGACCGGGCGACCGAAACGGTCGCGCAACACCGGCAGATTTTTTTCATCCGTGAATGCCTTCCGGGGATCGGTCTGCCCCAGTTCCGCCAGTTTCTCCATCACCGCCCGGCGGATGGCGTCGTCGACGATGTCCGCCACGCCGCTCGCGTCCAGCGCATCCAGCCGGCGCCGGACGTGCCGCAGGTTGCCGCCGTGGGATTTGCTGTAAATCGTTTCCCGATGCAGCGCACCGCGGATCTTGTTCACCACGTGGTGCGAAATACCGGCCGTCTCCAGCATCGCCCGGGCCTGCGTATACAGGGGATTGACAATCAGAGGCTGCTTTTCCTCGATGGCCCGTTTGCGTATTTCCGGCGGCATTTCCGCTACGGTTTTGACGATGGCCGGCGAGGTGATCGCCATCGTCAAGGCGTCGATGGCGTGGTGGCGATGGTCGGAACGGACTTTTTCGCCTTCGCCCAGCAGGTAATTGCCGCCCCAGGCGCGCCGGACCACCGCGGTGCAGCCGCCGGCGTTGCATTGCAGCCGCAGCGTACCGTTCCGATCCCAGCGGCCGCCGTACAGGAGCGCCAGGTATTCCATGGCCAGCTTGCTGGCGTAACGGGTGTCGTTGAGGTTGCGCTCGATGAAATCCTGAATGCTGGTTTCCTGCATCCGGAAGCGTTCCAGCTTGGTCGCGGCAAAGGGGCCCTTGAAGTGCCGGACCCGTTCCAGAATCTTCTGATACTCTTCCGCGGGAAACGCTTCAAAGGGCAGACGGTCGCCTTTGGCCGCATTGGCGTCGCGCAGGCTCAAGGTTTTGTTGGCGTAGGAGTCGTCCATGGAGCGGGAATACGGCACGATGTGTTCAATATGCACCAGTCCGCCGTGCAGCAGCTCCTGCATGGAGAAACGCCTTCCCGTGTAGGGGCAGGTGAAATCGCATTCTTCGGCCAGCATCACTTTGAGAATATCCCGGCGTGAGGGATTGGCAATTCCGGCGTCGCGGGTGATGCCGGCGGCGATTTCGGCACGCTTCTTTTCCCGGTCGCGGTTGCCGCGGGTGATCCGCTCCCGTTCCTTGCCGCTGTTTTTGAGGTCGCGGCCCAGCTCCAGTCGGATCAGATCGGGCTTGCCGTATTTGCGGATGACGGCGTTGACTACGCGGCGCATTTCCGTCAATGTCCGGTGGACGATGGGATTGCGCAGTTCGATGTCGGTGTCGTCCAGCGGCGGCAGCAGTTCCAGCACCCGGTCGGTGGCCTGAAACTGTTCCGGATATTCCGTTTTGATCACGGTATTGAGGGCGATGCCGGCTTCCAGTCCCGGCAGCAGCCGTTCGATGGCGCGGTGTGAAAAATTGCAGTACCCTTCCGGCAGAGGCAGGCGGAGGGCTTTTTCCGCAGCCTCTTCGTCCAGGCCCCAGCGTTCGCGCAGAATCCGGCGCAGGACTTCGTCTTTTTCAATGGAGACAAGCTGGTGCAGAAAAAGTTCCCGATCGGCGGCGCTCATCGTCTCCGCCGCCGGACCGAAGACCTGAAACAGAAGCGCATGCAGCGCATGACCGTGAATGTGTTTTTCCTCGTCTCCAAGCGTGAATTTTTCACCCTTGCCGAGACCGGCCAGTTTTCCCAGCCGGGAGAGCGCGATGGTTCCCTGAACGGTTAGTTCTCCGTTCAATCCGTCCAGCACGGTCAGAACTTTCCGGCGTTCCGCTTCCGTCAACGTGCGCACGGTGCCGCCTCTGCCGCCGACCCGGAGATGGTTGACCTCCTGGAGCACCCGGAAACGCTGCGCGACGGGATCGAGGAGGGAGCAGCGTCTCCGGTCCGGTTCCAGGCGGCAGGCGCCGATCAGGTGTTTGCAGCTTCTGAGTTTGCGTTGAAAGAAGATGGCATGATGCAGCTCCTTTTCCAGCGCTTCGGAAATCAGGTCGCGCCGGGCGGCGCAGATTTTGTGCAGTTCCTCTTCGAACATGCCGCGCTCGGTGTACCGGGTCCGGATCCGGCACTGTTCCGGGTCAAGCCCGGCAAAATATTCCCCGAGCGTCCGCGCCCCGGATTCCTGTATGGCCTGCTTCAGTTCCGCAATCTGGGACAGGACCACGCCGGAATCGGCGTCTTTCGCCTCCTGTTTGCGATTGCTTTTATACCCCCGGCGCTGCCCGAGGTGGTAGAGGGCGCGCCCCAGCTGCATGGGGGAAAGCGGTCGATCCAGCGCCGCCGCCCGCAGCAGATACGGCAGGACGTGCGCACCCGTCCTGCGCTGCTCCTCCGGCAGGGTCCGCAGAAATTCCCCGTCGATGCGCGTAAAAAATTCCGGAGTCAGCTCCGGCGGCAGCATTCCCTCCCGGGTCAGGATGGCGGTCAATTCGTTTTTATGCTGCCGACGGCGCTGATAAGCGACACGCAATGCCCGTTTCTGGCGACGTTCGGCGCAGCGCGACTCGCCCTTGCCGGCGGTGATCTCTTCGTCGGTGGCCGCGAGACCCGGTTCGAAAATCCGGGCGCCCCAGCCCAGCAATTCCACCCGGTCGTCCCGATCATCGTCCACGACTGCCCAACCAACCGAACTGATGCCGAGATCAAGGCCGAGAATCCGCTGCTTCATGTTTTTCTCCTTTTTTTTATCTCAAGAGGCTTGCAAAAGGCAAAAATTGGATTATTATTTCCGATAACTCTACAAGTTCTGGTAAAGAACTTCTGCAGGCGACTTTCCGCGGAAAGTCCTCCAGGCGGCTTCAATAGCCGCTTTTTTTTTGGTGAATTTTCCGACAGACTCTCCCCAAAAGAATAGCATGGTTTCCGGATAATCGCAAGACGGAATGGAATGAAGAAGTCACTTATTTTGCAATTATACGGAGGCCGCGGCTCATCCCGGGAAACAGCAGTTCCCCCGATCCCGATGTTGAAAGGAACAGAAGAATCTCGCGAAAAAGGTCATTCCGGGAGTAATCAGGAATAAAAAAAACTGGAGCGAGTGACCGGAATCGAACCGGCGACAATCACGTTGGCAACGTGATGCTCTACCGACTGAGCTACACTCGCTTGCGCTTTCAGCATGTTTACAATAACGCTCATTCACGGTTTTGCAAGTTCCGGTACGATAAAAAACAGGATTTTTCCATAAAATCCAGTGCCGGCGGCGATCCCGGCAGCGCCCGGGAAGCAGGAGACTGATTGCGTACAGCGTTTTCCCGAAGGGCCGGGGACCGTACATTTTTATCACTGGCGCCTTGAAAAAAACAGCCCCCGGCGCTATTTTCTGGCATTGTCCGCGATTGACCCGGAAACACCGGAAACAACAGGAGCTCACGCATGGCCAAAAAAAAGACCTCCGCATTCGCTGCCGCCGCCGGACTGGTGGTGGTGCTGCTGCTGGTGGCAAGTCCGCTCTTCCTCTGGTTCTGCTGCCGCATCGAACCCGGGAACGGTGAAGTTGCCGTCCTCATCCGCAAAACCGGGCTCAAACTGCCGGAAGGCGAAATCATCGCTCCCGACGCCCGTTACAAAGGCATTCAACTGGAAGTGCTCGGCGAAGGCCGTTATTTCCGCAACCCCTACACCTGGACCTGGGAGATCGTTGACATCACCGACATCCCGGCGGGGAAATTCGGCGTCCTGGTCCGCAAGTTCGGCAAAGACCTCCCGGAAGGCGAAATCATCGCCCCCGGCGCGGAGTACAAGGGCATCGTGCGGGAAGTCCTCGGCACCGGGAAACACCGCCTCAACCCCTATGCCTATGAAGTCAAGATCTTCGACGACCTGAAAATCCGGCCGGGGCACATCGGCATCGTCACCTCCCTGTGCGGCGGCGACCTCTTTTCCGGCGTCGCCAATGACTTCAGCAATCATCACGGGTTTCTGGTCGCGTCCGGGCGCAAGGGGGTGTTGAGCGAAGTCCTCAAGGAGGGAACACACCGGATCAACCCCTTCTTGTACAGCATCGCCATCGTCAATACCCAGAGCCAGCGACATGAATTCAGCGGTGACGACGCGATCAGCTTTCTCACCGTGGACGGGTTCAAGGTATCGCTGGAGGGCACCGTCGAATTCAACATCGACCCCGCGCAGGCGCCCCGCCTCGCCAACGAGGTCGGCGACCTGGAGGATATCCTGAAAAAACTGATCCTGCCCAACGTCCACGGTTTCGCCCGGCTCGAAGGCAGCAAGAAAACCGCCACCGAATTCATCGTCGGCGAAAGCCGCCAGATTTTTCAGGAGCAGCTGGACAATTATCTCAAACAGAATTGCAGCCGCTGGGGGATTTCGATCAATTCCGTGCTGATCCGTGACATCATTCCGCCGCAGGAGATCGCGGGGATCATCCGGAACCGGGAACTGGCCCAGCAGGAGGCGAAGAAATTCCTCCAGCAGATCGAACAGGCGAAGTCCGACGCCGAACTCAAGCGCCAGGAAATGCTCGCCATCCAGAATCGCAGCAAGGTCGAGGCCGAGACCGCCAAGCTGACCGCGGAAATCGCCGCCAGTCAGGAACAGCTGGAACGCACCATCGCCGCCCGCACCGAGCTGGAAGTCGCAGAGACCGCCTACCGGACCATGCAGGCGGAAACCGAGGCCGCGTTGAAACTCGCCGAGGCCGAACGGCAGGTCATTGCCGAACGCAACCGCAGCGAGGCAGATGTGCTGCGCCGCAACGTCGCCGCCTACGGCAGCGGCAGTGCCTTCGTCCGTGCCCGGCTGTATGAAAAAATCGCGCCGGGATTGACCTCCATCATGACCAATTCCGCCGGCGGCGGCACCCCGAACTTCGGGCTGCCGCTGCAATCCGGTCGTACCGCTGAACCCGTCAACCATGGAGGCTCCGCCCAATGAACGAATCGTCCGCTGCCGCCGTTTCCCGTTTTTCGCGCATTTGGCCGGCCATCGTGGTCGTGGCGCTGGTGCTGGTGCTCGCCTGGGGCGGGTATCAGTGGTTCTTCTGCCGTTTCTACGTGCCCCCGGGGCACATGGCGATCGTTACCGCCAAGTCGGGGAAAAATCCGTCGCCGGGCGCCATTCTGGTCGAGGACGGCGAGAAGGGCATCCGCCGGGAAGTGCTGGCGGAAGGCCGCCATTTTCTGGATCCGGTCTTCTACGATGTCAAAATTGTTCCCGCCATCCAGATTCCACTCGGCAAGGTGGGGCTGGTCACCTCCAAGGTGGGCGCGGAGCTGCCCCCGGGCGAAATCATCGCGCCCGATCACCGGAGCAAGGGGCTCTGGCGCGACGTGCTCGGCCCCGGCACCTATCGGTTGAATCCTCAGGGCTACCAGGTGGAGATCGTCGACGCCATCAACATTCCGGTGGGGTACGCGGGGGTGGTTACTTCGCAGACCGGTAAGGCGCCGCAGCCCGGCACCTTCGCCGGACTCGGGGAAAAAGGAGTGCTGCGCGACATTCTTCAGCCGGGACTGTATTACATCAACACCCGCGCCTATCAGGTGAACGTCATTGAAATCGGCATGAATCAGGTCAGTATGACCGGCGAAGACGGCAGCAGCCTCATTGCCGGGCGCAACGACTTGAGTTCCGTCGGCAATGCCCTGCAGGAGATGCAGCTCAATACTTTGAACATGCAGCGCACCAGCCGGATGAAGGCCGCTCTTGCCGCCAATCCCGAACGGGTCGCCGCGCCGGCGGCGGCCCCCGCCATGGCCAGAGACGGGGCCCGCAAAATCGCTCCCGCGAAAGCCAACCCACCTCGGTCGGAAGCGATGGCGCAGAATCTGCGCAATGTCGATGCGGACAGCGTGATCTACGGTATCAGCCGCTATGTGGAATTTCCGTCCCGGGACGGGTTCAAGATCCTTATCGACATGACGGTGGAATTCGAACTGATGCCGGAACACATTTCCCGGCTTTATCTGCTGTACGGCGACCTGCCGCAGGTGGTGGAGAACATCATTCTGCCGCAGGTGCTTTCCATCTCCCGGCTGAAGGGATCCACCTACAAGGCTCAGGACTTCATCATGGGCGAGGGGCGGGAAACGTTTCAGAACGATCTGCGCAACGATCTGGTTAAAGCGCTGGCTGAAAAAAACATCATCGTTCACAACGCGATCATCCGCAACGTGGAGATTCCGGTGGACATCCTGACGCCGATTCGCGCCGTCAGCATCGCCCGGGAACAGAATCTGACCAACCTGTCGCTGCAGGAAACCGCGAAGGTTCAGGCGGAACTCAACACCGAACAGGCCATGATCCAGCAGCGCAGCAAGGAGGTGGAGCAGGAAACCCGTAAACTGGTGGCGGAAATCATGGCCAATCAGAAGAATTCCGTCGAGAAGCTCCGCGCCGAAACCGCTCTTGCCGTGGCCGATCTCCAGCTGAAAAAATCGGAGATCGAAGCCCGCACCGTCAAGCTCCGCGGCGAAACCGACGTCAAGGTGGCGTTTCTCAAGGAGAACGAACTGGCCAACGGCGCCTTTCTCAAGTCCCAGGTGCTCGGCGACCTCGGTATTCTCGCCGATCTGCGCTTCGTGGAAATGCTCAACCCGGCGGTGCAGACCCGGATCATCCATGCCGGAGAAGGCACGCTCTGGACCGACTTGAAAACGTCGTCCATCGCGCTGCCGCAGCCGGTTTCCCGGAACGCCGCGCCGGTCGTGTCCCGAAGCGTTGTCGAGCCGTCTCCGGCGCCATCTCCAGTGGCGCCATCTCCGGCACCGATGCCCGCACCGGCGCCCGCGCCGTCGAATTCCGTACCATCCATGCAGTAATGGGCCCCGCACTTCCCGCCCGGCGTGTCGGCCGGGACGCGGAAAACGGCAGAGGGCAGATTAGAACGGAACGGGATCGTCCGCCGCGGCCGCCAGCGTTTCCCGGCGCCACCCGGCGATCGCCTCCAGGAAAGCCGGGACCACGTCCCTGGCCTTGGCCGGTCCGATGCCTTTGAGCCGGGCCGCTTCTTCCGGGGTGGCCGGTTGCGTCTGCGCCAGTCCCGTCAGCGCGGCATCGGTGAGAATGCGATAGGCGGGCACCCCGCGTTCCCGTGCCAGCTGCTGCCGCAGCCGGCGCAGGAGTTCGAAAAGGTCGTTGCATTCCGGCGTATCGGCATCCGCCGCGGGAGGGGACTGGGGTATGACGGCACGTTTTTCGGCGGCCGTTTTTTTCCCGCCGTACGGGTCCGGATCGAGATCCGGCAGGGCCAGCGGCGGCGTTTCCTTGCCCGCCAGCACCTCCGCGCCGACGGCGGTCAGATCCAGACAGGGATATTCCGGCGAACCGCAGCGCCCGATCAAGCCGCCGTCCTCCAGCGCCCGCAGCAGCGCCATGATCCGGTTCTGCCGGAGCGCGGCCAGCCGTCTGAAATAACGATTCCGGTCCAGCCCCCGTTCGACGATTTCCGCCCGACGGGCCCCCGCCAGAATGGCGCTGAGCTTGCCGCCGCCCAGACGACCGCCGAATGAATCGACCGCCGCCAGCACCAACCGGATCGTCGCCGTTTCCGCCGCGTCCGGTTGCCGCAGCGCGGTAGTACGATACCGGAGTGTACTGCACGAATCGCAGCTGCCGCACGTCCAGTCTCCGGCTTCCTCACCGAAATATTCGATCAGGTATTTCTGGCGGCAGGAACGGCACCGTGCATAACCGATGACCTCATCCAGTCGAGCCAGTTCGAAATCGTGTTTCCGCTCCAGTGCCGCGAAGTCGACGTCCAGCCGCGTCTCTCCGGGACGGAGCAGTTCCGTCGTCCGCCCGCTGAAAGGCGCGTGCCACTCCAGACAGTCTCCGTCCAGTGCCCGCAGTACCCGCCGCAGCTGTTCCGGCTGCAGTCCCGCCACCTGCGCCAGTTCCTCGATCGAGCAGTCCATCCGATGCAGCAGCGCTTCGCCGTAAGCGGCAATGACCCGGTGAATGAAACGCGACCGCTGATTTTTTTCCGCAGCGTGCGCGTCGGCCAGTTCCTTCAGGCGGCCCCGGAAACACAGCGTGCCGCGATTGCCGGTCCGGTAGGCGCGTTCCACATATCCGGCTTTTTCCAGCACGCTCAGCGCACTGCCGGCGGCGGTGTCGCTGCCGGCTTCCGGCGTCAGCTCTGCCAGTTCGCTCAGGGAAAGTTCCAGCGAACGGCTGTTCCGCTCCGCCGCCAGCCGGTCCAGCGTCCGGTAAACGCCGTTGACCAGTTCCGGCGACGGGTTGTTCAGATTGATCAGGAACTCCTGGACAAAACGGTCGCTGTAGGAAAACAGAAGAATGCACTCCGCCGGTTCCCCGTCCCGCCCGGCGCGCCCGGCCTCCTGATAATAGGCCTCCAGCGAGCCGGTCAGATTGTAATGCACCACGCGCCGCACGTCCGGCCGGTCGATCCCCATGCCGAAAGCGTTGGTCGCCGCCAGCACCGGGCAGGGATCGTTCATGAAACGCTCCTGGGCTTCGACGCGGGCGGCATCGTCCATGCCCGCATGGTAGGCGATGCAGCCGAAGCGCTCGGAAATTTCCTCGACGGCCTTGCGCGTGGAGGCGTAGATGATGGTCGGGAGTTTCTGTTTTAGAATGGCATCCAGTGCCTTTCCCTTGTCCTCTTTCCGCGGGCATTCCCGGACGGAGAACGACAGATTCGGACGTTTGAAGCCGGCCACCAGCAGCTCCATTTCCGGTCGGCGCAGCTGGGTGCGGATGTCGTCGCGCACCTGCCGCGTGGCCGTCGCGGTAAACGCGCACACCTGCGGCACGGAGAACCGTTCGGCGCATTCTCCGAGGCGCAGGTAGGACGGGCGGAAGTCGTGCCCCCACTGACTGATGCAATGGGCTTCGTCGACGACCAGCATGGACGGCGGAGCGTCGTTCAGCAGCCCCTGAAAGGCGCCGGTCTGGAAGCGTTCCGGCGCCACGTAGAGCAGTTTTACCCGTCCCGCGACGGTGTCGCGGAAAATCAGCTGCTGCTCGCCGAAGTCCACCATGCTGTTGACGCACGCCGCGGCGATTCCCCGGGCCTGAAGCGCATCCACCTGGTCCTTCATCAGCGAGATCAGGGGAGAAACCACGAGCGCGTATCCCGGACGCAGCAGGGCCGGGAGCTGGTAGCAGAGGGATTTTCCCGCGCCCGTCGGCATGACGACGCAGAGGTCGCGTCCGGCCAGCACCCGCTCGATGATTTCGCGCTGGTTGTCCAGAAAACGGTCGTATCCGAAAAAGCGGCTTAAGGCCGCGGAGAGCTGATCGGTCATGGATGGTATGGGTTCCGCAAAAGCATGTGATTCTTCATCCGGATAATATAACCCCTTTTCCGTTTCGGGGCAATGATGGAACGGAAAAATCCCCCTCTGAAAGGGGGACGCCGTGCGGGGTCAGCAAAAAAAAACGGACCGGATGCCGCATGATGCGATGCTCCCGGATACCGTTCTCCAGGCGATCAGCAAGGCTCTCTTCGGAAAAGGCGCACGCCATGGGGGGCCACGGCAAATTCTCCGGCAAGTTCGATCTCTTCCTCATTCCAGAGATCACGGCCGCGGGCGGCCCAATCCAACCGGCAGACGCGCGGTTCCCCGCTGCGGTTGAAAATTCCCACCGCCTCCGCGCCGTCCGCCAGCGTCTTGCGATACATGCAAATGCCGTCCTGACGCTTTTCGATGACCGGCGCCGCCGCCAGCGGATCCTGATTGATCGCGATTACGTCGTCATTGGTCAGCATCCGGAATGTGGCGTCGTCCATTCCGGCGATGTCGCAGCTCAGCAGCAGCGGTGCGGACAGCAGACACCACAGGGAAAACTGCAGCCGCTGTTCCTCCAGCGTGAGCCGGCTGGGCGTATAGGTTGGATTCGGCCGGTTGGGAATCCCGATCGCGCCGATCTGCAGCATGTCCGGATCCGGAAACCGCCCCGGCGCCAATTGGCGATGCCAGGCGACGGGATGTTCGAACCCGTTCCGTTCGATGCTTTCCCATTCGTCCCGGATGTCGGCGGTGATCCGGCAGAGCTGAGCATGCCGGAGCAGTCCGGCGGCATTCTTCACCGGTGCGTTGTTCGAGAGGCTCAATACGATGTCGCGGCCGCAGCCGCGCAGATCGGCGGCGATCCGCTCCGTCGTCGGCAGGTCGTTGGGCAGCCAGTCCACTTTGACGAAGTCGATGCCCCATTCCGTCCATTGCCGGACGTCGTCGGAGAAATGCCATTGTGAACCGACGCGATCGACTTGGCGCTCGTGCAGTCCTGGATACCGTCCGAAAACCTGCTGCGGCTGAAGCCGTTCCGATTCCGGAAGAAAACAGGCTTCTTCCGCGCCGCCGTCGCTGCTGCCACCGCGGAATCCGGCATAGGTGGAGATCCAGGGGGTCGAGTAGATGCCGATTCGCAATCCGAGACGGTGAACGAAATCCGCCAGCTCCTTCATATTCGGGAATCGCTCGTTACCCTGCAGGGCGTGGTAGCGTCCGCCGCGTTCACCCTGCCAGCAGTCATCGATATTGACGGTGTTCCAGCCGTGGGCGGCGAGTCCACTTTCGACCAGTGCGGCGGCGGTTTCGCGGATTCGGGCGTCGGAAACGCCTTCGGAAAAACAATACCAGCTGTTCCAGCCCATGGGAGGCGTCAGCTGGATGGGCTCGTCGATCCGCAATTCCACGGTGATGGTGGTTTCTCCGGCGCGATTGGCGGCGATGAACGTTACCGGGTAACGTCCCTTCCGGGCAATTGCCCCGGTAAGAACGCCGCTTTCGGCATCAAAGCGGGTTCCTCCCGGCGGGTTGGGGCAATGCAGCGATACGGCTTCACCTTCGACCGGCAGTGACAGAAAAAATTGATTCCCCGGACGGGCGCCGAAGACCTTGGCACCATGAAAGCGCGGAGCGGCGGGTTGTTTTCGGGAAGATGGAATGTGTATCATATTGTTGTAATTCCTCGTGTCAAATTCACATGTTCTAAAGTAAAATAATATGAAAAAATGAATCATTCAACTGAAATTGGATGAAATGAGCCAGATTTTCAATTCGTTTTCTGATTGTGTTTTTTCTGAGAGTTAAGCGGCTTTAATTCCTGCGTCGGATCACCTCCATATTGGTGATAATATGAAACAGCCTTAGAGTTAGGCATTCTGGAAGAAAAAACAACTGAGTCCGGATGAAGTCAAACCATGGACAGAATTTCACCTCAATCAACTGTTTTATTGTATCAGGACAAGCAAACGTGGGGTCTGGAAGTAAGATTGAGATGTGTTATTTTGCATGAAAAAGATGCATGAAGACAACAGAGCCATCGAGTCAGTTAAAAAGTTAGAAAAAACTAAAGTGTTTTTTTTGTAGAGATGACTTCGTGGGTTGACTTTTAAATATTTTGAGATAATTGTATGAATTGCAAAATAATTAGATATTGAAATAAAAAGAAAAGCATTTTAGGGGAAAAATTAGATTAACAGGAAAGACACGAGAAAAATAACTGTATTGGAGGCGAAAATTGAACATGTTTTGTTTCTTATGGAATATTTCCTGTACTTAGAACTATCAGAAAGAAGTTCAAGACTTATTGCGTTCTTTTGGACAATATGTGCGTTTAGCGCAGAACAAAAAACGGTATTGTGAACTGCTGATCAATGCCGGATATGAAAAAAATTCTTTTTTGCTTGATATGAGGAAATTACTCAATGTTAATACAAATAGTTTACCTTGAGGAAACAGCACTTCTGGTAATAAGTTATTTCGTCTAATCGGGTCATTCTGATGCTCCAAAATATTAGTATATAATTGTAATCTATTCTGATTATTTTATCACGATTACTAAAGATGTTATTTAATGATATTGGTATAGAATATTAAATTTATAAATAAATATGCACTATTCAAAAAGTAAAATTGATCAAGCAGGGCAAGTTTTAGCTAAAGAAGATCATAGCTCAGAAGAAAAATTTTTTCTCTCTGAAAAAATTTTTGATGATTATAGAAGTGCCCATTTAGAACCATTAATGAAGACAACTTTGGAGCTACAAAAATGGATGGAGGCTTCCTCCAAAGGATATTATATTGCCTTGAGATTAAAAAGGAAACCGCAGATTCTTAGAACCTATCCCTAAATAACAGCAAGTTTTCGATAAATTATAACCGTTGCGGCAAGGTGTAGCAAAGCTTCATATGACGAGTTGCTCTTTTCATATCGAACGAGCAGTTTGCGAAATCTGTTGAACCACGAATGC
>CASDQW010000026.1 GCA_949282965.1 uncultured Lentisphaeria bacterium | reverse complement strand
GGCACCTGTTCGTAACGGGCGAATTCCATTTCAAAGGAACCGCGCCCCTGCGTCATGCTCCGCAGTTCGGTGGCGAATTTATGCATTTCGGCCATCGGCACTTCGGCATTCACCACCTGCAGCCCTTCCTCGACGTCCATACCGAGAATGCGGCCGCGTTTGTGGTTCAAATCACCGGTGATGTCCCCCATGTACTGATCCGGGATGTGCACCCGCACCGACATGATCGGCTCCAGCAACACCGGCTTGGCCTTGCTCATGGCATCGCGGAACGCCATGCGCGCGGCGATTTTGAACGCCATTTCGTTGGAGTCCACCGGATGGTATTTCCCGTCATACACGGACACCTTCACCCCTTCCACCAGACAACCGACCAGCGGTCCCCGGGTCAGGGTTTCATGGACGCCCTTTTCCACCGCCGGGATGAAGTTCTTCGGAATGTTTCCGCCCACGACGTCGTTGGAAAATTCGTATTCACCCTCGCAGGGTTCGATCCGCAGATGCACTTCGGCGAACTGTCCCGCGCCGCCGGTCTGCTTCTTGTGCCGGTAACTGCTGTCCCCGCGCCCGGTAATGGTTTCGCGATAAGGAATCTTCGGCGTGGAGAGTACGGCGTCCACCTTGAACATGTCTTTCAGACGCCGGGCCACGATTCCCAGATGCTGGTCGCCCATGCCGGACAGCAGCAGTTCATGCGTTTCCGGATGCCGTTCGACGGTAACGGTCGGGTCGCTTTCCGCGATCTTGTTCAGCGCTGCCATCAATTTATCGTCGTCGCCGCTCTTGGCCGCGGCCACCGCATAAGACATGACCGGATGCGGATAATCGATCGGCGGCAGTTCCTTCACCGTCGCCACGGTGCCGATCGTATCACCGAAATGCGTATCCTTCAGCTTGGCAACGGCAAAAATGCCGCCGGGGCCGATTTCCGTTACCGGAGACTGCAGCTTGCCGTTCATCAGCAGCAGCTGCCCGAACCGTTCCTTGGTGCCGCGCGTGATGTTGCACACTTCCCGGTCGGCCTGGAACACCCCCGAGCGCACCCGGACAAACGTCAGCTGTCCGATGAACGGGTCGTTGACGCTCTTGAACACCAGCCCGATCCCCGGCCCGTCGTCGGACACCGGCTGTTCGCTGCCGTCGCCGAAAAGCACCGTCCGCGCCAGCGGGCTCGGGAACAGTTCGGCGATCGCATTCATCAATTCGGTAATCCCGATGTCCTTCGCCACGCTGCCGGCAAATACCGGAATCACTTTCTTCGAAAGGATGGCCGCCTTCATGCCCTTTTCCATCTCTTCGCGGCTGAGCTCTTCTCCGTCGAGGTAGCGCATCATCAACTCCTCGTCGGTCTCCGCGATGGCGTCCAGCCACAGGCTCCGGCACTCCGCCACATCATCGGCAATGTCCGCGGGGATATCCTGATCGTACAGGACGTGCACCACGCGTTCGAATTTCTCACCGGCGCCGACCGGCCAGTACACCGGAAGCACCACGTTACGTCCGTGGTTTTCCCGCATTTTCTCCAGAGTGGCCCGGAAATCCGCCCGTTCGCGATCCAGACGGTTGATCAAACCAAACCGCGGAATATCCCGCTGCCGCGCCAGTTTCCACGCCCGGGCCGTCCCCACCTGGGGGCCGTCCGTGCCGTCCAGCACCACCAGCGCCGCATCGGCGGCACGCATGGCGCTGGCGCACTCCCCGACAAACTCCCCGTATCCGGGCGTATCCAGAAAGAAAAAGTGGCAGTCCTGCCAGGTGCAGTTCAACGCTGAGGTGTAAATGCTGCTGCCTTTCTCCTGCTCGTCGGGAGCAAAGTCGGAGACGCTGGTCTTCTGGTCGACGCTGCCCGCCCGGTCAACGGCTTTGGCCTTGAACAGCATCAGATCGGAGAGAGCGGTTTTACCACTTCCGCAGTGGCCGGCAATCACGAAATTACGACACTCAGCAGCTTTTTTCATAAGGATCCTTTATTGTTTATGTTAAGGATTACAACCATGAAAAATCCAGGTCATATTCATGCCTTGGGTACTCCCTACTAATAGCAGGAAAAAAAGTGAATGCAACCCGGTCCGCACCGGAAAAATTAAAAAAAAAGCGCATTTTATCCGTCCTGCGTTTTTTTTTATTTTTCCGCCTTGACGGAACCCCGTACAGAGAGTATTTTGGTTGATCATGAAAATTTCAATCGTCAGCAGTCTGTACCGATCCGCCGCCTGGCTGCCGGAATTCTGCCGGCGCGCGGCCGCCGCCGCAACCGCTGTGGCCGGAGATGATTTCGAAATCGTCCTCGTCAACGACGGGTCTCCGGACGACTCCCTCGCCGTCGCCCTGCGCCTGCGTGCGGAGGATCCCCGGATCCGGATTCTGGATCTTTCCCGGAACTTCGGCCATCACAAGGCGTTGATGACCGGCATCCGGGACAGTCGCGGCGACCGGGTGTTTCTGATCGATTGCGACCTGGAGGAAGCCCCCGAACTCCTGACCGAATTCAGCACCGTTCTCGACCAGACTCCGGACGCGGATGTCGTCTACGGTGTACAGCCGAAACGACGCGGCGGCTGGTTCGAACGCTGCAGCGGATGGCTCTTCTATCGGATCATGAAATGGGGATGCGACTTCGATTACCCGGCCGATACGCTGACCGCACGGCTGATGACCCGCCGTTACGTTGAAGCGCTCAAGCGCTTTGACGACCGGGAGTTCGACCTCTGGATCAACTTTGCCCTGGCCGGGTTCCGCCAGATTCCCCGGGAGGCCGTCAAGGGCTGCAAAGGCGAAAGCGCCTATACGCTGCGTCGCAAAATCCGCCACGCCGTCGATTCCATCACCTCATCCGGCGCGGCGCCGCTGTATCTGATTTTTCTGACGGGCTGGGTGGTCTTTGCCGCGGCGGTGCTGCATTTGCTCTTTCTGCTGATCAACAAGATCTTCTGGGAAGTCCCCGTCGGCTGGAGCCATGTAGTCGCCTCCATCTGGGGGCTTGGCGGGCTGCTGATGATTTCCATCGGCACCGTCGGAATTTATCTGGCCCGGGTCTTCATCGAAACCAAAAAACGGCCCGCCGCCATCATCCGCCAGAGGTATCCCGATGAATGATTCCGCTTGGGACCGCGATGCCGTTCTCCGGCTCGACGACCGGGACCTTGCGGCAGCCTGTGTCATGACCTTCACCAAGGGCACCGGCAACGGCGGCCAGCATCGCAACAAAACCGCTTCCGCCGTCCGGCTCCGCCATCGTGCCACCGGCATCGAAGCGGTCGATTGTTCCGAACGCAGCCAGCACCGCAACCGCGCAATCGCGCTGCGCAAACTGCGGCTGAACATCGCCCTGGCATTGCGCACGCATCCGGCCTCGGAGCTGCCGCGCGCACGCTGCGCACTTGATCACCCCGACTATCCGCTCTGGGTGGCGCGGCTGCTCGACCATCTGGAGGAACAGCACTGGGATTTGAAGGCAACCGCCGGGAAAACCGGCCACACGCCGTCAGCCCTGCTGAAACTTATCGCCCGGGATCCCGCGCTCTGCCAGTATGTCAATACCCGCCGCACCGACGCCGGGCTGCCCGCACTGATTTTCTGAACTGCCCGCGGCCGCACGCGCAACTCATGGGGAATTTGCCCCAGACCGCCGCAGATATACAGGTAAACCGCCACCGGGGAACCACGGCGCGGCATAACATGTCAGCGAACGTCCAGCCAGACGCCGCCCTGCCGGGCGGAGGCGTGCGCCGCCAGACAGAGGCGCAGATTGTGCACGCCTTCTTCGCCGGAAAGCGGGGTCCCGCTCCGCACCGAAGCGGCATGCTCCATCACCACCTGCCGGTAAATGTTCTCCGTGTGTGCCGGCCGGATCATAACCCGTTCTCCGTTGCGATGCAGTTCCAGCCGCAACGGTCGCGGTTCGTCCTCATGGCCGGACCATTGCCCCAGCACCCCGTATCCGCGCAGCGTCCCGGCCGTGCCGTAAATCTCGTAGCCCAACTGGTCCTGCTCCTCCGCCGCCGTTCCGTATGACACGCCGAATGCCACCCGCACCACGCCGCGCAGACCGGATGCCAGTTCGAAACGAATCAGCGCACCGTCCTCCACCGGCATCGGCAGCACCTTCGGTTCATAGACCGCCGCGATCCGAACGATCGGTGATCCCAGCAGATATTCCGCCATATACAGGCAGTGGCTGCCGATGTCGCCGATCGGACCGCCCAGTTCACCGGGCGCGGCACAACGCCAGGTGGTCCGCTCCTCCGGCCGCAGACCGAAACCGCCCTGAATATGCAATTCCGCATGACACACTTCCCCGCAACCACCGGAGGCGATTACCTCCCGGGCTTTCTGATTGAAGCCGTTGCGGCGCATCATATGATCCACGGCAAGGCTGAGTCTTCCGGCCGCCGCGGCGGCCGCCACTGCTTCCGCCCCGTCCAGTGCGATGCCCATGGGTTTTTCCAGAATGACATGCTTGCCCGCCGCCAGCGCCTGAAGGGCATGCGGCACATGGGTGGCATTGTTGCCGGCAATAAAAACCGCGTCCAGCAGTTCATCGCCCAGCAGCGCTTCCAGCGAATCGTACCAATGCAGACCCAGCTCCTCCGCCGCCTTCCGCCGCCGGTCGCTCCGGCTCCAGGCTCCGGTCAAGACCGCTTCCCGCAACGGCGCAAAACGCCGCCGGTCCAGCGCGAAACCCTCCCGGGCGATCCGATTCTCCGCAATTCCTCCGAATCCAATCACCGCGTAACGCACGGGATTGATCTGACCGTCGTTCATGATCGCCACTCCTTTTTGCCGGCGTCCGCTCCGTTCATTTCCGGAAAATGCGGACGCGGCATTTCTATTCATACCGCAGCGCGTCAATCGGATCCAGCCGCGAAGCCTTCCACGCCGGATAGAATCCGAACACAATCCCCACCGAAGCCGATACCGTCATCGCCGCCAGCACCGCCTGCAACGAACCGATCACCGGCCACCCCAGATAGTAGCGCAGAAACAGCGCCGCACCGTGCCCGAGCAGAATGCCGATCACCCCTCCCGCCAGACACAGCACGATCGACTCAATCAGGAACTGCCGGAGAATATCCCGCGCCCGCGCTCCCACCGCCATGCGCAATCCGATTTCGCGGGTGCGCTCGGTCACCGATACCAGCATGATGTTCATGATCCCCACCCCGCCGACCACCAGCGACAGCAGCGCCACCCCCAGCAGGAGATTCGTCATCAGCGTTGTGGTTTCGGTCAGCATTTTGAGCATTTCCGCCGAGCTGCGGAGCCGGAAATCATTCTCCATACCCGGCAGCAGACGATGCCGTTCACGCAGCACCGCCTCGATCTCGTCCATGGCCTTCGACGCCTCGTCCGGAGAATAGGCTTTGAGCAGAATCTGATCCACATAAACGAAGCGCGGACTCCAGCGGTAGTTTGACTCGAAGGTATCGGACTGGGGCGGATAAAGACTTGTTTCCCCCGGGTAAACACTGTTGGTGGAGATTTCCGAAGTGGAAGAGGTCCCACTTGAAGTCCGCGACCCCGCCACCCGTTGCCGAATCGTCGTCCAGGGAGCGATGATCACATCGTCCTGGTCAAACCCCATCATATTCGCCCCCTTGGAGGCGAGTACGCCGATCACCCGGAAATTGACGTTTCTGATCCGGATTTCCGATCCGAGCGGCGACCGGCCGTTGAACAATTCGCGTACAATCGTCTTCCCCACCACACAGACGGTGGCCGAACTCTGCACCTGACGGTCGTTGAACATTTCCCCTTCTTCCATGGTCCAGCCGCGCACCTCCAGATATTCCGGCGCAGTCCCCACCATGGAATTCGGCGTCCAGTTCTGATTTTCGAAAATCACCTGTCCGCGGGCGTTCACGATCGGCACCGCCGCCTCCACATGCGGACAGCGCCGCAGTAACGCCCGGTAATCATCCGGAGTCAGCGACATGCTGGTCCCTGATCCCATACTGATTCCGCCGCTGCGCGCCGCCCCCGGAAACACCAGAATGGTGCTGGCCCCCATCGTTTCAATGTTGCTGCGAATGGACTCGGCGGACCCTGCCCCCAGCTCCATCAAGGTGATCACCGCGGCAATCCCGATGATGATCCCCAGCATGGTCAGAGCGGCCCGGCCCGGATTGCGGGCCAGCGCCCGGAGCGCCACCGTAACCGAAGACCCCAACCTCATCGCCCGCCCTCCTTTCCTTCCGGTGTCACACCAAACAGGCCTTCCACGATCTGTCCGTCAGCGATGTGAATCGTCCGGTCCGCCTTTTCCGCCACGTCCGCCGCATGGGTGACGAGGATGATGGTAATGCCTTCCTGCCGGTTCAGTTCCCGGAACATTTCCAGCACTTCCACGCTGGTATGCGAATCCAGGTTCCCGGTCGGTTCATCAGCGAACACCACCGGCGGATGGTTGATCAGCGCCCGGGCGATGGCAACCCGCTGCTGCTGGCCGCCCGAAAGTTGCGAGGGATGATGATGGATCCGTTCAGACAACCCCACCCGCTTGAGCATGGCGATGCCCCGCTCCCGGCATTGACGCGGCGAAAGATTCCCTGCCGTATAGGTCAACGGCATGATCACGTTTTCCAGTGCGCTGGTCCGGGCCAGCAGATTGAAGTTCTGGAAGACGAAGCCGATCTTCCGGTTGCGGACCATCGCCCGCCGGTCATTGGAAATGCCGCCGATCTCTTCCCCGTCCAGATAGTATTCCCCGGACGTCGGGCGGTCCAGTGCCCCGAGAATGTTCATCAGCGTGCTTTTCCCGGAACCGGAAGCCCCCATCAGCGCCACATATTCCCCCTGCTGAATCTCCAGCGAGACATTCTGAAGCACCGGAACGCTGACCTCACCGAGAAAATAGGTCTTACAGAGATTTCTGGTTTCGATAAACCCCATGATGCGTTTCTCCCCGATTCAACGGCGGCGCTTCGGCGGAGAAGGCAGGAAGGGATTCTTCGACTGCTGCCCGGAACCGGCTTCCACTGCGGCAATACCGGTAATGACCTGGGTATTTTCCGTGAGCCCATCCCCGGAAACTTCCGTATAGACACCGTCATTCAAACCGGTTTCGACAGCGATCCGGCGCGGCCCGTCTGCCTCCAGAATCCAGATGCCGCTGCCGGGCTCTTCATCACCGAGCCGCAGCCGCAGCGCCGCATTAGGCACGGCCAGCACCTGTTTGCGCTCGTTGATGACAAATTTCACCGAAGCGGTCAGGTACGGCAGCAGCTTGCCGCTGGAGTTGTCGGTCGTCACTTCCACCACATAAGTCACCACGTTCTGCGACATCGTCGCATTCAGCCGGACCTTGCTGACGACCCCCTGAAAGGTTTCTCCCGGAAACGTGTCCACGGTGAAAATCGTCCGCTGTCCCGGCTGAATCCGCCCGATGTCCGCCTCGTTGACCGCCACCCAGATCTCCATGCGCTTCAAGTCTTTGGCAATCAGGAACAGACTTGGAGCACTCATGCTCGAAATCACCGTCTGTCCCACATTCACCTGCCGGTCGATGATCACGCCGTCCACCGGCGAGGAAATGATGCAATACCCGAGATTGCGCTGCGCCCGGTCCCGGGCGGCTTCGGCACTGGCGATTTCCGCCTTGGCCTGCTCGATGGCGGCGGCACCGGCGGCAATATCGGCCACGGCGACATCAAACTCCGCCTTGCTCGTGTCGTAATCAGACTGGGAAACCGCTCCGCTCGGACGCAGTTGTTCGGCCCGGGCGAAATTGCTTTTAGCCAGTTCCTGTTTGGCATACAGCTGCTTCAATGCGGCTTCGGCGCTGAGCAAATTGGCCTTGGCCTGAGCCAGCTGGGCTTCGCATTGCCGAAGTTCCGCCGC
Organism: uncultured Lentisphaeria bacterium; assembly: GCA_949282965.1. Classification (GTDB taxonomy): domain Bacteria; phylum Verrucomicrobiota; class Lentisphaeria; order Victivallales; family Victivallaceae; genus CALXOD01. Next base: position 37,674 of record CASDQW010000026.1, on the reverse strand, counting down.
ATACAGGGAGTCGTCGATCCGGGCCAGCACCATGCCGGCCTTGACCCGTGAACCGTAATCAATCGTATTGCCGTCCACATCGGTACCGAAGGTCGCCACCATGCCGCCGACCTGAGCACCGACATCCACCAGTTCCTCCGGTTCGATGGTCCCGGTAGCGGAGATTGCGTCAATGAGATCACTCCGGCGGGGATTGACTGTCTTATACTGCACCTGATCTTCAGCGCGGCTCTGCTGCTCCTGCCAGAGATACCAGCCGCCGCCCCCCAGCGCCGCAATGATCACCACGATGGAAACCTTCTTCCAGACCGTCATATGCATCTGCTCCTTGAAATTGATTCCGTGCTCTTACTGTATATGCAAAATGAAAAAAAGTCGATGATTATTGCCGGAAAATTTGGTGTTTTTCAAAGACGTGGTATAGTATGTCCCCATCGGGAATGAGGTTCTCCCGCGAATTTTTGATTCGGAACCGCTGACAATTCAGCTGATGACTTCTGCGCCGCAAGGCGGAGAAGTCATCTTTTTTTTGCCTCGAAATCGGAAAGGAAATGATTTTCATGTTGATCAGTCTTGCCCTTCTGTTTCTGTGCGGCATGGCGGCCGCCCGGATTGCCCGCCGCCTGCGGCTGCCGGGATTGTGCGGCATGCTGCTTACCGGCATGCTGCTCGGCCCTCACGGAAGCGATCTGCTCGCGCCGGATCTGCTGCACATGGCCCCCGACCTGCGGCAAATCGCCCTGATCATCATTCTGACCCGGGTGGGACTGGCACTGGATCTGAACGACCTGCGCCGGGTGGGACGCCCAGCGGTACTGATGTGTTTTGTGCCGGCGCTCTTCGAAATCGCCGGAGTCCTGCTGCTGGCACCGCCGCTGCTGGGGGTGTCTGTCACGGAAGCGTTAATCGCCGGTGCCGTGCTGGCGGCCGTCTCCCCCGCCGTCATTGTACCGCGCATGCTCCGATTAATCAAGGAAGGCTATGGAACACGCCACAGCGTGCCTCAGCTGCTGATGGCAGGGGCCTCCCTGGACGACGTGCTGGTCATTGTCTTGTTCAGCGCCGCCGTTACACTGGCCGGCGGAGACGCCGTCACGCCGGGAACGTTCGGCCGGGTTCCGCTCGCCATCGGGTGCGGCATCCTGGGCGGGGCCGCTGCCGGATGGGGGCTGGAACGCTGGTTCCGCCGCTTTCCCATGCCCGGAGTTTCCGGCGTGCTGCTGCTGCTCAGCGCCGCCTTTCTGCTGACCGCTCTTGAACAGAAAGCACCGCTGCCCTTCTCCGGACTGCTCGCGGTAATGACAGTCGGTATCGTGCTGCTGCGCGGCAATCCGGAGCTTGCGGAACGGTTTTCTGCACAGTTCGCCCGGCTCTGGATTCCCGCCGAACTCCTGCTCTTTGCACTGGTAGGCGCGACGGTGGACCTGCGCCTGGTCTTTCACACCGGGCCGTGGATCGCGGCAGTCGTGCTGGGAGGACTGCTGTTCCGCGTCGCCGGGGTATACGGCTCGTTGCTGCGCAGTTCTCTCGCACGACGGGAACGGATTTTCTGTATGCTGGCCTACCTGCCCAAGGCCACGGTCCAGGCCGCTATCGGCGCGGTGCCGCTGTCTCTGCATCTGCCCTGCGGACGGCTGGTGCTGGCGATGGCCGTGGTATCCATAGTATTGACTGCGCCCGCGGGAGCGTGGGCGATTGATTTTTTTGCGCCGCGCCTGCTGAAACGTGACGAAGCGGAAACGCTTCCCGACAAGTAGCCGGCGGACATCTTCGACATCTTTCGGATAATCCTGCCCGGGAAGAAGTGCCGCCGCAAGGCGTTCTCCTTTGCGGAAAAGATCTTCTTCCCGGAAAATTCCCCCGCCGGTTGAAAAAACGCAGGGGTGGTGTATGTTATTCCTGGTTTGGTTTCTTTTACCCGGCGAATTAGGACGCCCAACATGAAAAAACAACCGTTGCTGTTCAACGCCACCGGAACCATTTCCGCGAGATTTTTCCGTCTGGTTCTGTTTCTGGCGCTGCTGTTCATCATCTGCGTCATCTTATTGTTTCTGTGGGGATTCTTCCCCGACTATCCGCTGTTTCCCGCTGCCGCTGCCGTGCTGGGAGTCTGGCTGGCGGCAGGAGGGGTATTGGTCAGCCGCCGGATCTATCGAAGACTGATCCGCCCGCTGGAGGAGCTGGAAGATTTTTCCGACCGGCTGGCCCGCGGGGAATTTCCCGCGCCATTGAAAAACGACAGTACCCGGCACAGTGCCTTTCCGGATCTCGTCCGTTCGCTGAATCTGCTGCGGGATCGCCTGCAGAATGCGGACACCCGTTTACGCAGCAGCCGCCAGCAGGAGGAGCATTTCCGCACCGGAGACGGCAATGGAGAATTGCGCAGCCAGATTCTCACCCGGATGCTTCCGGATATGAGAACCCCGCTCAACAACCTTGCCGGTTATGAATATTTGCTGAAAATCCGTCCGGACGCTCCGGAACGGACGGAATGGATCGCCGCCATCGCCCACAATCTGCATGCCGCGGAGCGGTTGTTGGAGCGCCTGCTGGACATCGGCGCCCTCGGCGCCCCGGGCGATCGGGACCGTGCGGAAGTCCCGTTCGACCTCACCTCCCTGCTGCGTCAGTTGACCGAATACAATGCCCGTTATCTGCTGGAACGGGAAGTAACACTGGTCAAACGTTTCTCGTCCGACGCGCCGGAAGAACTGGTGACCGATCGGAGCCTGTTGTTTCAGCTGCTGACCATTCTGATCCGAGCGGTGGGCCATACGGCCGCACCGGGCAATTCCGTGGAAATTTCCTGCGAACATCACCAGCACAACACTCTCTTCAAAATCCGGGAAATCGGTCCGGTTATCCGCAAAAATCCGCTGGCCGAATGGTTCCACGCCTATCGCCGGGATCATCAGCACGGCACGCCGCCGGAACGGGTGATCCTTGGTTTGTTGTTCGTCGAAACCCAGGCGGCAACCATCAATGGCCGACTGGACGTGCAGGAAAAAGAGACCACCGAATTGTGCCTGATCTTGGAAGAGGCCTCCGTGCCGCAGCGCAGCGCGGCCGGTGCCGGCTCCATTCGCTTTGCCGACACCAACTCGGGACTGCACCACACGCAGCAACAGCACGCCGGCGGGCTGCGGGAACCGCGGCGTTTGCTGCTGTTGGATGCGGACCGGGATTTTGCCGCTATCCTGCGCGCCCTGCTGCCCGATACCGACCTCAAGACGCTGCCGCCACCGGATCGTCTGACCGAATATCCGGCCCCGGCGGAATATGATGCGGTACTGATCGCTCCGGGAGCGTCCGGTTTTCACGCCCGCACGCCGGAGCTGGAGAAATTTCTCGCGGATGCCGTCGCCGCGCAGACCGCGGTCTTTATTCTGGTCAATGACCAACTGGAGCAGTACCGGCGCCATCTGTCCCTTTTCCCCGGGATGCACGTTCTGCAACGCCCGGTGAACTATCCGCAACTGCTGCAGAATCTGCGGGAACTTGCCGGCTCCCGGCCGGCCGCATTGCCATGACGCCCGATACCGGTTGGCAAAGGAATCTGGTGCTGATCTGGTGTTCCCAGTTCCTGTCCATGGCGGCATTCAGTTCCGCTTATACGTTCATGCCCTTTTACTTCAAGGCGATCGGGGTGCCGAATGACCGGTTGAGCTGGTATGTGGCCCTGTTCGCCGCGGCCGGTAATTTGAGCTTCGCCGTCGCCTCTCCCATCTGGGGAATGGCGGCGGACCTGTACGGTCGTCGAATGATGCTGCTGCGGGCGAATTTTGCCGCCGCCGCACTGATTCCCGTCATGGGGTTGATTCACCAGCCGGAACTGCTGATTTTCCACCGGCTGCTGCTGGGGGCGATGACCGGAACGGTAACCGCCGCCCAGACGCTGGTTTTAAGCACCACCCCATCCCGGCATCGGACGTTCGCTCTCGGGGCGATTGCTTCCGCGCTTTTCAGCGGCATGATGATCGGCCAGTTTCTGGGCGGGGACATTGTCAACTGGATCGGTTTCAATGCCACGTTTGTCGTCGGGGGAGCCTTTCTGGGAACGGCGGGGGTGCTGGTGCTCGGGGTCCGGGAAAATTTTCGTCGCCATCCGGCACCGCTGGCACGCATGCGCCGGGACTTCACCTTTCGCATTCCCCGTTTCGGCAAAGTCTGGTACCTGATGCTGTTGTTCATCTGCATGAGTCTCTGCCGGGATTTCGACGGCCCCTTCGTCCCGGTGCTGGTGGACCATATCGTCAACGACAATGTGCTGGCTCTGCGCTGGAGCGGCCATATCAGCGGCTATTGTTCCGCAGCGGCCATTTTGTCCGGCCTGGCGCTGGGATACGTTGCAGACCGGATGCGATTGCTGAAGGTCCTGATGACAGCCATTCTGATTGCGGGATTGCTGCGGATTCCGCAGGCTCTGGCCGAAAGTTTCGGAATGCTGCTTACGTTCCGAACGCTGATGGTTCTGGCCGCGGGTGGCATCGAGCCCCTGCTGCAGTCCTGGCTGGCCGGAGTCACCCCGGAAAAGGAACATGGTCGTTATTTCGGCTGGGCCGCCTGCTTCAAGGCCATGGGCTGGACCCTCGGGGCGCTGCTCGGCGGAGGCATGATCCGGGTATTCGACAACAATGTCCGGGCAGTATTCATCGGGGCCGCGGTGTTGTTTTTGCTGTTGCTGCCACTGGTTCGGTTTGTCGGAGGCAGGATTCCGCCGCCGGAACGGCGACGCCATGCGTGAAACGGGAGAAAATGCCATGGACGACTGTCGCTCTTTTCGCAAACGCTGTCTTGTGCTGAGCGCGCTGCTGGGCGCCTGGCTGGCAGCCGCACTGGCCATGAACTTCACCCTGGCCGGCCCGGAGCGGGAAACCTATCTGGACCTGGGGCGAAAACTGGCACTGCACCATGCGGAATACTACGCGCCCCGGGCCCGCCTGCTGGACCGGGATGGTGTACCGCTGGCCTGGTCGGAACGTTACTTCGACCTCTATTGTCTGGTTCGCGAAGAGGAACTCACTCCGGAGTTCCGGAGTCAGCTGGAGCGGCTGCTGGGCCCCCTCCCGGAACTTCCGCCGGACCGGCAGACCCCCTGGAAGCGCGGTCTGACTCCGTCCCAGATTCTCTCGGTTGAGAAGTGGAACGCCAACTGCCGGATTCTGGAAATCCGGCCCCGCCTTGAACGCATCCGGGTCAGCCTGTCGTCGGAACTGCGCGAAGCCCTGGGAGAAGTCCGAATTGAAAACGGTCGGCAGGTCGGCATTTCCGGTGCGGAAAAAGAGTTTGACGCCATCCTGACCGGAGCGCCCGGCAGTTATGAAGTCATGCTGGACCGGCACCGGAACTGGATTCCCGGCACCTGGCAGGAACAACACGCCCCCCGCCCCGGAACAGATGTCCGACTGCCCTTTCAGGTCAGTCAGTAAACGTTCCTCATTGCTGGGGTTTGAGCCGTACTGCGGAAGTTTCCTTGAACGTGTTCAAGATCAAAGTCGTGCGGGCCCTGCGCACCTCCGGCAACGCCCCGATCCGCCGCATCACACCGGCCAGTTCGTCCGTATCGGCCACCCGGATCTTCAAAATGTAGTCACTGCTGCCGGCGACTTCGTGAATTTCCTGAATCTCCGGCAACCCGGCCAATGTGTCCGCCACAGCATGCTGATTGATCACCTCTGCGGTTTCCAGCGCGACAAACACGGTCAATTTCAACCCCAGTTGCCGCGGGTTCAGCCGCACCTCATAGCGCTCGATGCAACCGGAGCGCTCCAGCCGGCGCACCCGCTCCAGCACTGCTGACGGCACCATGCCGAGCCGACGGGAGATTTCCGCATTGGAAATCTTCCCATCCTGCTGCAGAATCTCCAGTATCTGTCGGTCGACCTTGTCCATAATACTCATTGGCTGGTAGTTTCCCTGACAGGAAAAAGTCCGGGCAACGCGCCGTCCCCCGAGAGCGATGCGGAAAACCGGAAAAGCTGGTTTCGATTTCACGCACCTCCCGTTTTTTCAGGGCAATCGGCTCACGGCTCCATATTGCCGGGAGTATGCCGATGCCGCATGCTCCGATCATAATATTCGTCCCAGGTTTCCATCTGGAACTCCTCGATCATCTGCTTGGCACTAACATCGGGCAGCTCGGAAGTCACCAGCACCGCGCCGACGAATCCGGGATCAAACACCGTCACGCCGGGGCCGTATTTCTTCTTGAGTGCCACCAGCTTTTCCCAGTTCTCATCCAGATGCACCACCTGATAATCCAGATTGATCGTCGTGGTGACGGTCTGGTAATAATTGGTGCTGTGCGCAATCTTGGTCCCCACCGGGTTGACCACTGTGCTTTCGTAGGCGAACGCGCCGACGAAATAGCTGCGACACTGGTAGGCCCAGTAATTCTGCATCAGACCGCCGTGGTACATCGAGGAAAAAATAATCAAATTCGGCCGCTGTGCCGCATATTTGCGCAACAATTCATCGAAGTTGAGGTCAAAGCAGATCGCCATGGCCACCCGACCGAAATCCGTTTCGAAAACCGGCGCGTCCTTGCCGCAGAGAATTTTTCCTTCGGTGGTCTCCGCCGGCACCAGGTGATTCTTGTTGTAAATCCCGACAATCTCCCCGTCCCGGCCGATCAGCTGAGTGGAGTTGCGGTAGCTGCCGTCCGGCATCCGGCGCGCGGCGGAATAGGCGATATAGCAATGATTTTTCCGGGCAATCTCCCGGAAGAAATCCCGCATCTTGTCCCCCCGGTACTCGTACCAGCGGAAGCGTTCTTCCATCGTATGCATCGGGAATCGGTCACACGCTTCCGGCAGCACGATCAGGTCCGGATGATTCGGCAGGACTGGATCCAGCGCGTCGGTCCAGAATTTTTTCATGAACTCCAGCGCCTCTTCACCATGCAGATTTTCCTGAACGGCGAAAGGTGCCACCAAACTGACCGTAATCCGTTCCGGTTTGGGTGGCAGCATGGGCTTCCCAACACTGGCAAACTGCTCCGCCGGCGAAGAAATCGATTTCACAGCATCCACGGAAGATCCTCCTCCATTTGAGATGGCACACCCCGCGCACCAACCAGCGAGTATCACGGTTCCTGCCATCGGTAATAATCTCAATTTCATGTTTCCGGAACTCCTATGTTCTTTCATAAAAACAAACTTGATTCCGGAATATATTCCCTTATCAGTTTTTTTGCAAAGATAAATATTCATCCTTTGCAGCATTTTTTCAAAAATCTGTCCGGCACAGGCCCCTCCCGCCATCTTACGGCTCCGCCGCCTCGACTCGAATCCGGGACAAGCTGAAATACGGCCGCACCATCTCTTTCTTTTGAAATTGAAACCGCAATGTCAACTCTCCGCTCCGCACCGTTTCCGCCGGAACCACCAGCGAAAACTCCTGATCCGCCTCCATCTGCTTCAACTCCCATGGCGCGAAATGCAGCCCGGCCGCCACCGGCAGAACCGAAGTCAGGCCGAACCGCCCGTAAGCCACCGTGAAGGTCAACCGCAGCGCCCCGTCGTATTCCGGCAGCCGCAACACCAGGCGACTGCTCGGGAAAACATCAAATTGATCGAAATCCTGATTCCTCACCCGGATAAGATCCAGCTGCGGCCAGTAACGATCTCCGCGCAACTGGATATCGTCGCCGATTTGCAGACGCGCCACTCCCGACGGCGGTGATTTTCCGATCAGTGTCCATTGCCCGTCGGCAATCTGGATCAGACTGGGGAAGAAAAATTGCGTCATCTCACCCACACTCTGATCTTTCATGCGGATTTGGCACCGGTATACACCGTCCGGAATCCCGGCAAACGACATCCGGAAACAAACCGGCAAAGTGGTTTTCGCCTGCGACGCCGGCACCTGCAGCCGGCTGCGGTAAAGCAACTTCCCCGACCAGGGATCCCCCAGAAACATCTCTGAAATCATCTCGGTATTGCCGAGCAACTCTTCCTTCGGCAGATCGTGCGCAATCAACATCAGCCATTCCCCGTCCCGCTCGCCGTATCCATTGAGAAACCGGCGGGGCCATACCTGGTTTTCGTAAGACATGCATTCGTTCGAAGTCACCGGCTCCCAGCGGCCCAATTTCACCACCGCCGTCGTGCGGCGATGTTGGGCGACTTCCTGCCAGCGTTCCTTCTGACCGGGCCGTTTTTCATCGAAAATGGTCCCCTGCTCGCCTTCACCGAGCGCCAGACGCCGGATGGTTTCCGCCAATTCAGGTAAAAACACCGCCCGCTGAATCGTACGCATCTGCTCGCCCTTTTCGCCACGTCTTTTGATCAGCGTCACGGTATCCGCCCCGTATCGTTCTGAATGGTCTCCGGCAATTACGATCACCGTATCATCGTAAATCCCGAGCTTTTTCAAGCATTGCATCCACTCCCCTAAAATCCGCAACACCCCCTCCACCTGTTCCTCCAGCGGCAGGCTCCCTTCCGGGACCGGATTCATCTGTCCATCCAGTGCCAGCGGCACATGGGCCCCTTGAAAATGAAGGTATTTGAACACTTTGGCCCGCTTTCCCACCGTGCCTTCCTCCTGGAAGCGCCGCAGCAGATGCAGATCCCGGGGCAACGACCGCCGGTTCACGTATGAGTTCTGCACCTGCACGCCATAGTCGCTCAGAATTTTCTGCGCCCGCCGGTGGGCCCAGGGCTTCAGCAGCAACGGCATGCAACGCAGATTCCACAATTCCAGCCATGGCCGCAACGAAATCGACTCGTTCTGCAACGGTTTCAGATTATCCACCAGTGCCGGATCCAGCCAGACCGTCGGTACCACAAAAGGATACGCCTCCCGACGATACCCCGCCGCGCCCAGAGTCCGCCACAGCGAACCGGAGGAAAAGGCCGACTCCCGCAGATACGCATTATGTTCCTCGTTGGTGGCTTCCCCGTAATTTCCGGTGTAGGTTACGCCACTGAGCAGTCCGGGAACCGCGAACCGCGTCAGCGGCGTCGGACTGATCGTGCGGATAAAACAATTGAAATCCTGAAAAATGTCCTCAACGTCAGGGTGCGACGCCAACACCCGCTGAAACATCTCCCGCCCCACGGCATCCATCAGAATCAACACGACATTGTCATGTGGCGCAAACCGGCATAATTCATCACCGGTCAAACAGTACGAATGATTACGATAATCTTCGGTGCTGTTCCGTTTCACCTGCATCACCACCGGCACCAGCTGGGCCAGCAGCACGACCAACGCGATCTGTGCGCCGTGAGCCGAACACCAGCGCCGCTGCCAGAGCACTCCCGCGAACACCGCCAGCAGCACCAAAAGCTCCAGAACCACGAAAAATTCCAATCCCTCCCAGGTCGGCGCCGCACCGTCCACCACACCGAAATCATTCTGCAGAAATGTCGTCTGCACCCATATCATCAATCCGCACCCGATGACTGCCGCATTCACCACCGTAAAAAAGCGCCGGAATGCCAGCTGCAACATGGACAGCAGCAGCGCCAGTAATCCTGTCAGACTCAATAAAAACGGCAGAAAACGGCTTAACCGGAAATTCAATTCCCCGGCATTGGTGCAATAAAGTTCAATTCCCGGCAACAGCAACGATCCCGCCACCAGCGCACCGCCGCCGACAGCGGACCAGACGCACGGTGGAATCCGCCGCCACAACCGCACGATAACGCCGACACCCTTCATGCGATCCTCTCATCAAACAGAAAAATCTCCCGTTCCGACCCCGCAATCGGAAACACCCTCACCCGCCGGTAATACCGCCCGAACGCCGCCAGCAATCCGTCCCTTCCGTATTCCGGGAAAATATCCGGCCGGGTCCGTAACAGCCGCTTCACCTGGGTATCGGATTTCGGCACGAACTCCACTACCGCTGCCGGCGCCAGCTCCGCAAACAGCGCCCCCACCAGCTCCAGCGGCCAGTTGCAGCCGATCGCCAGATGGTGCACCAGCGCCAATCCCAGAGCCAGGTCCGCCCGGGCCCGTTCCAGAAACGGCAGCCGTTCCCGATTCAGCACGCCGAGCCCCGGGGACGGACAGCACAAATCCTGCTGCAGAGGGAAAATCCGCTCTCCGCCGCCCATATTCTGCAGTTGTCCGTACAACCGGTCCACTGCGGGAAAATCCACATCCGCGGCAATCACCACGCCGGCGGTTTCGGCGGCGATCCGGGAAAACACACCGGTATTCGCCCCCAGGTCCACCACCCGGCGCAGCGCCAGTTCCCGGCACAGCTCGCGGACAATCCGCTGTTTATCCAGGAACGACGCTTCAGAATAACTGGTGTGGTCGTAGTAATCGCTCCACTCCCCGGACTCGGAAGGACTTTTCAAACCGGACAGAAAATCCCGCAGCGACAGCAGCAGCGTCTGAAAACGCTTTCGCGGCAACGGCCGGATCTCCGGCGCCCGCAGATCGGCGGTGTCCTGCAACCGGTGCTGAAACCACGCATGGCCATAGATATGTACCAGGGCCTGCAACGAAAACAGGCTGCGCCGCGGCAATGCTCCCGCCACGTAGTCCAGCGGTAAGCCATCCGGGAAATTGCGCAGCTGCAGCTGATGTCGCCGATCCCCCCAGGCCATCAGCAGCAGCGGCCCGAGAAAATGAGCAACAAACTGACGATATCCGGCCCAGACCTCGCCTTCGTGATAGACGGTAAAGGAACCATGATCCATAAATACCGTCCGACCACGATGACGCTGCACATTGCAGGATGAGGCGTCTTTGAGCGTCATTCCGTATTCCAGCGCCCGCAACAGCAGCTCCAGGGTCAGCAAGGCCGCGTCCCGGAATTGCCCGAACGCCCATTCATGGGAATAGGAAATAAAGTCCAAGGTTTCCACCGGCGCCAGCCAGTCACCGGACGGCTGTTTCTCCGCCTTGTCGAAAGGCAGCAGCAATCCGTCCGCCACAAGCGACTTCGCCAGTCCGGAATCATTGAATTTCCGCCAGTCCTCCCATCCCGCGGCGGTAATTCGGCGAAAGAAGCCATTTCCGATCCGCACCGCTCCTCCGGCGGGATCGCGAAAGGAAAAGCATTCCGGCGGACATTCAAAGTTTGTCATGGTGGCTGCCTTTCCGGAAAAGAGAACAGACCCAGTTCCGGATCTGCCGGAAAAACACCGCCACCGTGAAAACCGCCGCGGCCAAAGCCTGGATCGCCATGCTCCCGGCGCCGGGATCCAGATAGGCCCACGCATCCCAGGGGAAGAACAACAAACCGACGGTCGCCACCGTCGCAGACCCAATAATATTCCTCTTCATATCCGTACCTCTTGCATCCGTGTCCGGAAACCGTCCCGGGGGACTCTGCGGACGCACTCAAAACTGAGTAACGATCCACCCGGGCGTTATATTTTTCCGAATCTCGTTTTTTTCATCTTTTTTCCGGATCTCTCCGGAAGGCACCGCGCACTCCTCCGCAGATCAGCGTCCCTGCCCCGGACTTCCGCTTCAGAGCGAACCGAAGTCTACGACGGGCCAACTGCGTTCTCCGGCCACTTTTCGGAGAACATCGTCGGAATTGGTCGCCACGGGAAAACCAACGCGCTCCAGCAGGTTCAAATCGTTGACACTGTCGCCGTAGTAGGCCAGATCGTTCAGCGTTCCGCCGCAACGCTGAGCAAAAGCCTCCGCCGGAGCGATCTTGCCCGCACCGACGGTGTACTCACCGACAATCCGCCCGGTGTAATGTCCGTCCACCAGCTCCAGTGTAGTCCCCATCACCTCGCGGATACCGAAAAAATCGGCCACCGGGCGGGCCAGCGTGGTATTGGTCGAAGTCAGGATCGCCACCGGCACACCTTTCCGCAACAGAGACCCCACCAGCACCCGGGCGGCGGCATAGCACCGCGCACGAATGAACTGTTCAAAGTGCAAGACGGCATGTTTTTCCATCACCGACTGCGGTTCGCCAATGAACTCGCGGAACTGAAATTGCATGAACGCCTCCGAGTCCAGCGTTCCGGCCTGATACTGCCGGTAAAACTCGTCCGCCTGCTCCAGCGCATCCGCCGGAGCGATTCCGGCGGCGACGGCGTAATGCTTCCAGGTCACATCACAATCCGCGTCAATCAGCGTGTGGTCCATATCAAAAATATAAAACTTCGGTTCCCGCTTCATGGCGTCTCTTTCAATATTTCCTTGATCTCATCGGCAAAACGTGCCAGAAGCGTTTCGGTCTCCTTTTCCGTTTCGCTCTCGACGTTGAGCCGGAGAATGCGTTCGGTATTGGACGAGCGCACCAGTACCCAGCCGTCCGGCCGGTTGAGCCGGAATCCGTCGAACGTCAACGGCCGTTCCGCCTCATAGCGACGGCAGAGGGTCTCCACTACCCGTCGTGCCTCCAGCGGCGAGGCGTCAAACCGCAGCGACCGGTTGCAGCATGGCGGCAGGCTGTCCACGATGTCCGAAAGTTTTTCTCCGGAAAGCGCCAGCAGCTCCAGCATGAGCGCCATCCCGGAAAAACTGTCCCGCCCCGGATGCACCCGCCGCCAGATGATCCCCCCGCAATTGCCTTCTCCGCCGATCGCCGCACCGCATTCGCGCATGCGCTGCACCACATTGATTTCCCCGACCTTCGAATAGAAAACCTCACCGCCGCATTCCGCCACGATCCGGTCCACCAGATGGGTGGTCTGCAAATTAACTGCGACCGGACCGGGATAGGCCTCCAGAATATGTTCCAACGCCAGCGCCACCGTCAGTTGCGGACTCAGCACCCGGCCGGTGTTGTCCACCAATGTCAGCCGGTCGCCGTCCGGGTCCTGGGCAAAACCGATATCGCACCGTTCACGCCGCACCAGTTCAGCCAGTTCGCCCAGGTGTTCCGGCAGTGGCTCCGGGACGCGCCGGAACAAACCGTCCGGCTGGTCATTCAATGCCAGCACCTCGCAGCCGAGTTTCTCCAGAAATCCCAGAGAATACAGGGCGCCGACGCCGTTGCAGCAATCCACGGCGACTTTCAGCCGCCGGTTCCGGATGGTCCCCGCGTCCACGGCCTGAAAAATCTTCCGGGAGTGGTCCGCGAACGCCCGCGCGTAATGACTGACTTCCCGCAGTTCGGTCTCCGGCGCGTACTCGTATCCGCCCTGACTGTAGACATCGAACAACTCCGACGCCTCGGTCGCGTCCAGAAATGTTCCGCTGCTGCCGACAAACTTCAACGCATTCCACTCCACCGGGTTATGGCTGGCAGTAACGGCGATGCCGCCGACCGCGTCCAGTTCCCGAACCATCAGCTGCACCGTCGGCGTGGGCACCACGCCGAGACAGATCACCTGACAGCCGGCGGCCAGCAACCCCGCCACCGCGGCGCGTTCCAGCATCTCACCGGTAGGCCGGGTGTCGCGTCCGATCACCACCCGGCCCCCTCCCTGGTAAAGCCCGAAAGCGGTCGCCAGATCCGCCACCAGACGCGGCGTCAGGCCGGAGCCGACCACGCCGCGCACGCCGCTTTCGGAAAATTTCAGAAAACTGCCGTTCCGATTCATTTTCCCACCCGATTTTCCAGCAGGGAACGTGCCTGCCAGGCCCGTTCCTGCGCCGTGCTTTTGCGTTTCGACTCCGAAATCAGCCGGATTACCGGTTCCGTCGAGGAGAGCCGCAGGCTCAGCCAGCCGTCCTCCCAGTCGAATCGCAAGCCGTCGATTTCACTGACTTTCGCATCTCCGAACCGTCCTTTCACCCGGCGCAACAGCGCGTACCCGTGCGACGAACGACAGGGGATGGTTTTCTTGACAATGTGATAGCGCGGCAGATTCCGCAGCTGCATGCTCAGCGGCTGACCGCGCACCGCGATCATTTCCAGAAGCAGCGCCGCCATCAGAAACCCGTCAAACCCCCGCAGCGTGCCGAAAGTGAATGCGCCGCTGCCTTCGCCACCGAGCGTGGCTTCCAACCGTTTCATCCCGGCGATCACCTGCGCCTGTCCGACCTTGACTTTTTCCAGCTGGCCGCTCCGGTGGCGGACCACGTCGTCCAGCGTCCGGCTGCTGCAGCAGTTGCCGACCACCACTGCGCCGGGGCCCCATTTCTCCAGCAGATAGTCCGCCGCCAAAGGAAATGTCATCTCTTCCGAAAGCGGCTCACCGCCGTCGGTGAGAATCCCCATCCGGCTCATATCGCTGTTGAACACCAGTCCCGCCGCCGCCCCCAGCGGTTCAATGACCGCGCGGATCGGCGACTCGCTGCGCGGCCGCGGCTCCGGATCGCGCGGCAGAATGCCTCCCGGAGAATCGTTGACCGCGATCAGGCGCACGCCGAACAGCGAGGCGAATTTCGCCGCCATCCCGCCCCCGGCACCGTTGCAGAAATCCCCGATCAGAGTCAATCCGGCCCGGTGAATCGCACTGGAATCCACCGCGCGCTCTATAAATTCCCAATACCACCGTTCCGCCCGTTCCGGCAACGGTTCCACTTTGCCGACCCGGTCATAACCGGCCTCGCAAAAGCGTTTCCCGTGATACAGATCGAAAAGTTCCCGACGGCGCAGATCATCATAATACGCCCCTTCCGCATCCATCGGAATGACCGCATTCCACCCTGCCGCCTGATGTCCTCCGGTAATCAGCAATCCGCCGTCCAGTCCGAGCCGGGGAATCAGCACGTGCATCATCCCCGCATGCATGACCCCGCCGTCAATCACCCGACAGCCGCAGCCGCAAAGCGCGGCAATCACCGCCTGGCGCAGCATCTGTGAAGACGGACGGGTGTCGATCCCCAGCAACACGCCGCGACCGGCGTGAAGCGTCCCGAAGGCGGAAGCGAAATTCATCACCGCCTCCGGTGTCAATCCGGTGCCGATCTGTCCCCGAAGTCCCGCTCCGCCCAGACTCAGTGGCCGCAACTGCAAATCCATCACCCACCTCAAAAAAAAACAGTTCTTCCCTCCGAATTAAAATAACCTCGGCTGGCCAGTGAAGCAAATGGGTTTTCGCGTTTCTCCCATTCTTTTTTTCCCGACTGATCCTTTTTTCCATTCCGGTATTCTTGCCGCGACGGATCTGCTGAGTTTCATCAGCGGCCTTTTCCGTCGCCCGTTCATGTCAGCGCAAAGACGCGATCAGGTCTCCCACCTCTTTCCGGATTTCCGGAAAAGGGCGCCCGGAAACCGCCGGCCGCATCACCGCGGATCCGACGATCACGCCGTCCGCGTACCGCCCGACCGCGTGGGCCGCCTCGCCCGAGGCGATCCCGAAGCCCGCCGCCACCGGCACCGGACTGACCGCGCGCAGTCGGGCCAGATTGTCCGCCAGTTCCGGCGGCAGGCCGTCGCGCGTACCGGTAACCCCGCGCACCATCACATAATAGACAAATCCCGTGGCGTCCGCGACAATCCGCCGCATCCGCTCCGGCGGCGTGGCCGGAGACACCAGATTGATCAAATGCAGTCCGTTCGCCCGGCAGAACGGCAACAGCTCCTCGCGTTCCTCAAACGGCAGATCCACGACAAGAATGCCGTCTACTCCGATTTCGGCAAGGCGCGCGGTCAGCCGTTCCAATCCGTATTGGAGCAGAACGTTGAAGTAACTGAAGAGGATAATACCGGTTTCCGGATGGCGTTCCCGAAGATGGCCGGCAGTTTCCAGTACTTTTTCCAGCGTCATGCCCTGCCGAAGCGCCATGTCGGAAGCCCGTTGAATCACCGCTCCGTCCGCCATCGGGTCGGAAAACGGCACGCCGATCTCCAGAATATCCGCGCCCCGCGCAATAATCTCCGCCATCAATTCCCCGCTCTCTTCCGGAGACGGGCAGCCGCAGGTGGCAAACACCGTCAGCGCCGGACGGCCTTCCTGCCGGCAGCGTTCAAAAATTTTTGCAATGCGATCCATGATGATTGTCGCTCCTTTTTTTCTGATTCCTTCAAGCTGCAGGATGTGTTTCCCGGTAACGCCGGACACTGTCCATGTCCTTGTCGCCGCGTCCGGAAAGATTGACGACGATCACGGCATCCGGCGGATACGTTCCGGCCGTCCGGAGCGCCTGCGCCACCGCGTGGGAGGATTCCAGCGCCGGAATGATCCCTTCCAGCCGGGACAGCAGCTCGAATGCCCGAACCGCCTCCTCGTCATTCACCACCGTGTAACGTGCCCGTTTCGTATCCGCCAGCAGACAATGTTCCGGCCCGACGCCGGGGTAGTCCAGCCCCGCCGAAACCGAATGCGTTTCCAGAATCTGCCCGTCCCGGTCCTGCAGCAGATAACATTTGCTGCCGTGCAGCACACCGACGCGCCCGCCGTTGATACTGGCCGCGTGGCGTCCGGTTTCCAGCCCCTCGCCGCCCGCCTCCACGCCGGTAAGTCTGACCGACGCATCCTCCAGAAATCCGGCAAACATTCCCAGCGCATTGCTGCCGCCGCCGACGCAGGCGATCACCTCGTCCGGGAGTTTGCCGATTTTTTCAAGGCACTGGCGTCGCGTCTCACGTCCGATCACCGACTGGAAATCCCGCACCATACGTGGATAGGGATACGGACCGGCCACCGTCCCGATCACATAAAAGGTATGGTCCGCCGTCGCCGTCCAGTTGCGGATCGCCTCGTTCATCGCGTCTTTGAGTGTGGCGGAACCGGCGTCGACCGCCGTCACCCCGGCGCCGAGCACCCGCATACGCTCGACGTTGGGGGCCTGCCGCTTCACGTCGAGCGCTCCCATGAACACCTCGCACTCCATGCCGAAAAGCGCCGCCACCGTCGCCGTCGTCACGCCGTGCATCCCCGCGCCGGTTTCCGCGATCAACCGCTTTTTGCCCATGCGCCGGGCCAGCAGTGCCTGTCCGATGGTGTTGTTCACCTTGTGCGCGCCGGTGTGATTGAGATCCTCCCGCTTGAGGAAAATACGCGCGCCGCCGCAATACCGCGTCAGATTGCGCGCAAAATAAAGCGGCGACTCCCGGCCGACGTAATCCGTCAGCAGCTCCGCCAGTTCCCGTGCGAATGCCGGATCGCGCCGGGCCGATTCATAGGCCGTTTCCACCTCTTGCAGTACCGGCATCAGGGTTTCCGCCACATACTGCCCGCCATAGATCCCGTAATGGGTTTTCATAGTTCCTCCATATGATTCAAAACGTGAAAAAATTCCCGTAATTTTTCCGCACTCTTCACTCCCGGCGCCGACTCCACGCCACTGGAAAGATCCACGCCCGCCGGACGCACCCGGCGGATCGCCGCCGTCACATTCTCCGCCGTCAGCCCGCCCGCCAGCAGCAGCGGCCGCCGCCGGGCCAGTTTCGCCGCGGCTTCCCAGTCGCAGCGGACGCCGGAGCCGCCGCGTACGGCGTCCGCCACCAGCAGCGCCGCCGGATCTTCCGCGAACGCCGCCACCGCCGCCGGGCCGGTTATCGGAACCGCCCGCCAGATCTCCAGTTCCGGTAAATCCCGGATGAACGCGGCGGAATCACCGCCATACAGTTGCGCCACATCCAGATTTCCCGCCGTCGCGGCGTCCCGGATGAATGCGGGGGAAGCATCGACGAACACCCCGACCCGCCGCACGCTCCGCGGCAGATCCCGGGTCAGCTCGGCCAGCGCGTCCGGCGTCACCCGGCGCGGGGATTCCGGAGCCAGGACGAAGCCGACATACGCCGCGCCCAGTTCCACGGCCAGTTCCACATCACAGCGCCGGGTCAGACCGCAGATTTTGACCGAAATCCTCATTTCAGCAATCCTTTCAGCGCCATGCCCGGATGCGGGGCGCGCATCAGCGTTTCCCCGACCAGCAGCGCGGCGGCTCCGGCCGCTTCCATAGCTGCCGCGTCGGCCCGGTCGCGAATGGCGCTTTCGGCCACCGGAAGGCGGTCCGGCGGAATCTGTTTCAACAACCGGGCGGTCGTGCCGAGATCGGTCCGGAACGTTCGAAGGTCGCGGGCATTGACGCCGATCATATCCACTTCGGAATCCAGCAGCATTCCCAGTTCCGCCTCCTCATGGGCCTCGCCCAGCACCGCCAGTCCCAACCGGTGCGCCCGGTCAGTCAGACGGTGCAATTCTTCCGGCGCCAGCAGCGCCGCGATCAGCAGTACCGCGTCGGCGCCGAAAACGCGCGCTTCCAGCAATTGGTACTCATCCACAACAAAGTCCTTGCGCAACAGCGGAATCTGGACTTCCCGACGCGCCAGTTCCAGATTCTCCAGACGGCCGCGGAAAAATTCCGGTTCCGTCAGCACCGACAGCGCCGCCGCCCCCGCAGCCTCCAGTTCCCGCGCCAGCTCCGCCACCGGAAAATCCCTCCGAATCAGGCCTTTCGAAGGCGAAGCGGATTTGAGTTCGGCAATGACCCGGGTTCCCCTGCCCTTCCCCCGCAGCGCCGCCGGAAAATCCCGACACGACGGCAGCGTTTCCCGACGCGCCTCCAGAATCGCTTCGGGCACGGCCAGTTTCGCCGCCGCCACCCGCAGCCGTGTATGCTCTTCAATGGTTTTCAAAATATCATTCATCGCCGGCTCTCCTCAATCAGCAACCGCAGTTTCTCCCGGGCCGCGCCGGAATCGATGGCGGTGGCGGCACGTTCCATTCCCTCCGGCAACGCTTCCGCCAGGCCGCCGACGTAAATCGCCGCACCCGCGTTCAGCAGCACCACTGCCCGCGGAGCACCGTGATCACGCCCTTCCAGCACGTCGAGCAGCACTGCGGCGTTTTCCGCCGCATCGCCGCCCCGCAATAATCCGGCGGGAAAGATTCGTCCCAGCAGCATCTCCGGAAAGAGTTCGTAACTGGTCAGGCCTCCGTTCTTCAACTCGGTTACCCGGGTCGGCGCGGAACAGCTGATCTCATCGAGTCCGTCGTGTCCATGCACCACCATGGCCCGACGAATCCCGAGGTCCACCAGTGCTTCCGCAAACAGCTCGGTCAGTCCGGCATCGTAAACCCCCAGCACCATGGCGGAGGCGCCCGCCGGATTGCAGAGCGGGCCGAGCATGTTGAAGATCGTGCGCACCCGCAATTCCCGCCGCAAAACCGCCACGGCGCCAAGCATAGGATGCATTTTCTGGGCGAAGAGGAAACCGATGCCGTGTTCCCGGATCGAATACTCCATCTGCGCCGGCGTCGCCTCCAGATTGAACCCCAGTTCCGCCAGCACGTCGGCCGAACCGCATTTGCCGGAGACCGCCCGGTTCCCGTGTTTGGCGATCACCACCCCCGCGCCCGCCGCCACCAGCGCCGACGTCGTCGAAATGTTGAACGAGATCCCGCCGTCCCCGCCGGTCCCGACCACGTCCACCACTTCCCGGCAGCCGCTGTCGATGAAAGCGGCATGCCGCCGCAGCATCCGGGCCGCCCCGACCAGTTCGGAACGGGATTCGCCTTTCATCCGCAGCGCGGCGAGAAAGGCGCCGATCTGCACGTGCGGCACTTCGCCGCCGGTCAGCAGCGCGATCACCCGTTCCATTTCGCCGGCGGAAAGGTCGTGTCCCGCCAGCACTTTTTCCAGAAATTCCCGCAGCATGTTCATCCCCTCCCGCCGGCGCGGCGGCGATACTCCCCGGCCATTCGGACGAAATTGGCCAGCTGGCGCTTCCCGGTCGCGGTCATGATCGATTCCGGATGGTACTGAATCCCCTCCACCGGAAATTCCCGATGCCGGATTCCCATGACTTCCCCGTCCGCAGTCCGGGCCGTCACCTCCAGTTCCAGCGGCAAAGACGCCTCCCGCAGCGCCAGCGAATGGTAACGCACCGCCCGGAACGGTGATTCCAGTCCGGCAAACAACCCTTTTCCATCGTGAAAGATGTCCGAGGATTTCCCGTGCATGATCTCCTTCGCGCCAACCACCTCGCCGCCGAACGCCTGTCCGATCGCCTGATGCCCCAGACAGACCCCGAGCAGCGGAATCTCCCGGCAGGCGCGTTGGATCAATTCCGGCATGATGCCGGCCTTCTCCGGCCGTCCGGGCCCCGGGGAAAGCACGATCGCCTCCGGACGCAGCGCCAGTGCCTCGTCCACGGTGATTTCCCGATTGCGCCGCACCAGCACCTGCGGCGTCAGGGTGTACAGCAAATGCACCAGATTGTAGGTGAATGAATCGTAATTGTCAAGGACCAGTATCATCGCAGCACCTCCTTCTTCACTCCAGTATCAATCCGTTCGCGGCCAGACGGATCGCCGTAAAAACCGCGGCGGCTTTGTTCAATGTTTCCTCGTATTCCCGGTCCGGATCCGAATCGTAGACGATCCCGGCCCCCGTCTGTACCGTTATCCGGCCGCCGCGCAGTTCCAGGGTACGGATCGTGATGGCCAGATCCAGGTTGCCGGTGTAGCTGAAATATCCGACTGCACCGCCGTATACGCCGCGCGGCGTCTGCTCCAGTTCGCCGATCAGTTCCATGGCCCGGATCTTCGGCGCTCCGGACAGCGTCCCCGCCGGAAACGCCGCCCGCACCAGATCGAAGGCATCCCGCCCTTCCGCCATCACCGCGTCCACGGAACTGACCAGATGCATGACATGGCTGTACCGCTCCACGGTCATGAAGGATTTCACCTGCACGCTTCCCGGACGGGCCACCCGGCCGAGATCGTTTCGGCCGAGATCGACCAGCATCAGGTGTTCGGCCCGCTCTTTTTCGTCCCGCAGCAGTTCGTCCGCGAGCGCCCGGTCCTGAGCGGGCGTGGCGCCCCGGCGGCGGGTCCCGGCAATCGGACGCAGGGAACAGCAGCCGTCCTCCAGTTTGACCATGGTTTCCGGCGAAGAACCGACCAAGGTGCGGTCGCCGATTTTGAGATAAAACGTGTAAGGTGACGGATTGATCAGCCGCAGCGCCCGGTACAGCTGCAGTCCGGAGGAGACGGTCGGGGCGGAAAATTTCTGGGACAGCACCACTTGAATCGCTTCTCCGGCGCGGATCTGTTCCCGGGCTTTTTCCACCATGTCTCCGAATTCATCCCGCGTCAGGTTGCCTTCCGGACGTGGCGCCCGGACCGGAGGTTCCGCCGCCACCGCCGCCGGGCGGCGCAGCACGGCCGCCAGTTCCTCCAGCCGTCGCTGTGCATCGGCATACGCCTCGCGCCGGGTCGGAAATTCCCCGGGGCGCACGCACACCACCAGCCGGATGGTATGCCGGACATTGTCGAAGACGATCATCTCGTCGGTGATCAGCATCGCCGCCGACGGCTCGCCGGGCGGCGGCGCCGGAATGGCGAGCGATTCGAATTCCCGCACCGTCTCGTAGCCGATATAACCGACCGCGCCGCCGAACAGCGGCGGCAGGCCCGGCACGTCCGCGGGCACCACCTCCTTCAGCAGTGCGCGCAAGGCCGTGAACGCCCCGTCCGGGGCGGGCAGTTCCGTGCGTTCTCCGTCGCTCCCGGTCAGGTACGGCTTCCCGTCCTCGACGGTGAACACTCCCCGGGGGCGCACCCCGATAAAGGAATACCGTCCGAAGCGCTCGCCGCCCTCAACGCTCTCCAGCAAAAACACGTGTTCGTCCTCCGCAAACCGTGCCAGCACCGACACCGGCGTTTCCAGATCCGCCAGCACCTCCCGGCAGACCGGCACGAGATTGCCGCGCCCGCAGGCCTCCTCAAATTCCCTGAAATTCATCTGCGCCATCTTGATTTTTCTCCCTGAATTGCTGTAAAAAAAAACGCCGCGCCCGGAATGCCTATTCCCAGGGCGCGGCGGTCTCAGAATTTTCAATACAAAAAAGCGGCGGCAGAAGCTAAAAACGTTTCCACCGCCGGTTTCTTCAGAATCTGACCAACAAACGACAACACTGCCCCGGCGGATTTACCGCCAGAGCCATCGACCAGTGTTGCGATTGTACGTCGAGTATTTCATATTTTTTACAATGGCACAGAAAATGCCCGTTGTCAAATGTGATCTTTCAAAAAATCTCTTTTTTTCATCATCAGCCGGCGGCACCCGGGACCGGATGCCGCGGCTGTTGGGTTTATACGGGTTATTGTTTTGGCGACACCTGATAGCTGTACAGCCGGGAGCCGTTGGCGAAGTAAATCCGGCCGTCCAGCCAATCCCCGCCGGTGAGAATTTCCACCGGGGATTCCGCGACTTCGATCAGTTCGCCCCGGTCCGGATTCACTTTCACGATGTGCCGGTGAAACAGCACATACACCTCGTCTCCGTTCCGCACGAACATCCGCGGTCCCTGCTGCCAGGCCGCCAATCCGAACCGGCCGGAATTCCAGCGCCGCACCACCTTCCCCGTCGCCGGGTCGAAGAGGAAAAACTCCTTCTTGTCCGCGATCCCGAGAATCTTTCCGTCCGGCAGCACCGTCAGATCGTGAATCGTCGTCGCTTTCGGAATCCCTTCAAATTCCCGGACGATTTTCCGGGATTTCAGGTCGAATTCGAAAAATTTCGCCTGCCGCGCCTTCTGTTCGCCACCGGTTCCGGCCTCCACCGTCGTCCCGCCGAAAATCCGCCCGTCCGGCAGCGGCGCCAGGGCATAGATACTGTGATCCGGAATCAGCTCCCGGTTGGGAATCACCGTGAATTCATTCGTTTCCCGGTTCCACAACGCCAGACCGCCACCGGTGTGGCCGTATTCCGGCGTCCCGCCCATCAGCACCACCTTGCCGTCCGCCGTGATCTTCAACACATGCGGACGAATCAGTTCCTTGCCGGCCTGGTTAATGCACCGGGGATTGGTCTTCGCCTGCGTCACAAAGCGGGGAATGCCGGCAAACGGCTTGTCCAGCTGCCAGTCCACCAGAAAACCGCCGTTGTACGCCCCGACGAAAAGGTGATTCTTCCACGGCAGCAGGGTATTCCACTGCACCGCTCCGTTCCGGTTGATCATCGTGTCCTTCTGCGGATCATAAACGAAATTGCGCATGGGAAAAGAGGTTCCGCCGGTAATCAGACCGTTGCTGGTCGCAGCCAGACTGGAGACATGGGCCCCCTCGGTCGGATACTCCATGCGAAATTCCTTTTTGCTGCCGTCCCGGTCGATAAACCGTGCCACCCGTTCCACCGGGTCGAACCGGCTGATCTTCCAGCCGTCCCGGAAACGGTAATTCTGAAATCCCTGCGAACCGGTGTCGATCTGGCGCAGCGTGAATTGCGGCACACCGTTGACCGGGCGCATTTCTCCCCGGTAAAACTCATACCACTGCGGCGCCGGTTTGAGAGCACGCACCTTTTCTAAGGCATCCGCGACATCCCGCTGATTATACGTGGGAGCCACGGCTCCGTACACTTTGCCGTCTTCCGCCCGGAACACCATCGCGCTGCTGCCGTCGGGACGCTGATCTTCGGGCAGAAATTCCACTTTTTTTCCGGATGCCGGATGGAAACCGACCAGCTGTGCCCGGGTATTGCCGACGCCGAAATAGAGCCAACCGGTATCATCTGCCGCGATCGTCCGGTGATATTGCGCCCAGTTCTCCCGGCGGAGACTGCCGAAATCCTTGAAGTATCCCGTCTTCGGATTATAACCGACCAGGCCGCTGTCGGGATAGGTGACGGTCCAGATGGTCCCTTCGTCATCCTCGGTCATCGCCATGCCGGTGCCGGTGTGCGTGGGGAATACCTTGAATGTCTTCGTTTCCGGATTGAACTCCGTCAAATGGCTGCTGTGGTGCGAATAATACCGGTTCCCCCGACTGTACAACGACGAAAAAATCCCATAATGTCCGCTCGGAGCAAAGGGCAGCTCGATAAAATTCTGCTCGCCCGTGGCCGGGTCAATCATATATACCCCGTTACACCCCCGGTAGTCGGCAAAAAGCGACAACAGGACGTCCTGCCCCCGCGCTCCGGTGGCGGTAGTCACGCCTTTATTGCTGCTGACCGGCGTGCAGACGCCGTGATCGGTGAAGCCGTTGCCGAGATCCGTCAGAGCGGCGGAACTCCAGGCAACCAGCAGCGTCATGCCCCAGACTGCCAGATATTTTTTCATAATATCGTCCTTCCGTAGTTTCTCTTATGATGGTTCCGGCAAGGCGGAGGCCGAGCCGGCCTCCCGTCTTGCCGGACACTCCGATCCGGATCAGTTGCCGTCGGCCAGATGCTGTTTCTGGTGGCCGAGGTCGCCCTGATGTTTCTTGATGCTCATACGATGCTGTGGCGCAGCATGTCCGTCCACAAACAGCAGCGACATCGTGAATCCGTCTCCCCGGTGTCCGACAAAGGGACGCGGCTGACCCGCTTCATCGTAAATATCCTGCGCCAGAACATCGCGCAGCATCCAGATCGAGGCGGAGTTTCCGTAAGCGTTGTTAAATCCCGTCTCATAGGTACTGTTCGTGGATTTCGACGCGTCGGAATCCACGAGGATAATCCCCGCGGCGGGATGCGTAATCCGCGTAGTTTTTACAAACGTATTGCCGTTCTGCACATACTGGTCATCCACCGGGAGCGGCGTGTACTGCGCCCACTGCAGCGCCCACACCCGCAGATAAGTATTGATCACCAGATCCTTGTATCCCTTTTCCGCCTGCAGCCGCTGTGCCGTCGGAATGACGGACGGGCAGTTGAAGGGATTGGTCGCCGTTCTCACTTTGCTCAAAGTGGAGAGCAAATCCCCCTTGCTGTACAACTTGCTCAGCAGCTGCGGCCAGCGCATCCCGCCCTGCCACCCCCCGATCGCGGCCGTATTCGCCATCGGCAGGAAGCCATCATAATCATCTACATAAAAGGCATGCCACATGCCGAGAGTCTTCAGATTGTTCGTGCAGGAGGCCATCCGTGCCGTCTCCCGCGCCCGGTTCAACGCCGGCAGCAGCATCGATGCCAGAATCGCGATAATCGCAATCACCACCAGCAACTCGATCAGCGTAAAATGTCTTTTCATCATCCGTTCTCCTGATTTTTTAAGGATGGGTCTCTGTTGCTTTTATACAAAACGCCCCTGACCCGAACGCTTCGGTTCGGAGCACTTTTTTAATGATCCGGTCTTTTATGGAAAGAATTTCGTCCGATTATCCGGAATCGGCCGCCGGCAGTACCAGCGTACCGGAGCAGTAAATGCGCCGGGCCGGACGCTGCGGACGCTCCATCCGCGCCAGTGCCTCTTCAAATGCAATACGGCCGATCAACCGCCAGTCGGCGGCGACAGTGGGATATTTCTCAAATTCCGGAACCAGCAGGCTTTTGCCGTCCAACCCCAGCATCACCGCCGCTTCCGGGAAGCGTCCGTATCCGGCCTTCCGCCGCCGCTCGACATAATGCTGCAACTGGTGGTCGGACGTAAAGAGATACCCCTCCCCCGCCCGAAATTCACACTCCGCCAGATCCATGTAAGAAGACGCGATAAAGCCTCCGCATTCGCCGCCCGCCTCGCGCCAGAGATATTCGAATATCCGCCCGCGATGCCGGTAAACCGGCTGCGGGTCGGTCAACACCGTCACCCGCTGGACCCGTTCCCGGAAAAACCCCACAGCCACGCGGGCCGCCTGATACGGATCCAGATCCACGATCGACATCTGTCCGCCGAAGTCGTCTCCCTGAAACAAGCCCACCGCCGGCGCAGCAAACGGCAACTCCGTCAACGACTCATCCAGCTCCGTCATGACGATCACCACACTGCATTTTTCCAGCACCGGGAAAAGTGCGTCGACCGGACCGGAAACAGCCACCAGCGGCAGCTGGAATCCTGCCGCCGCCTGCTGGATCTCCGCCAGGGCTTCATACACCAGTCCCCGGTTCGGACGATTGCCGGTGCTGGTCAGAACGCCGATGCAGCGCCCGTTCTCCGGCGGCGCCGGACAGGGATGGCGGCTGACGGTCACACCGCTCTTGGGGTGTTTTTCCAGCAGCCCGTTTTCACAAAGATAGGATATCCCGTTCAAAGCGGAACCATAACTCAGATGAAACTTCCGCATCAGGGACCGCACCGAGGGAATGCGCCCGCCCGGCTCATAATTCCCGGCAAAAATCCGCGCCGAAAGATATTCGATCATCTCCGCCGCCACGGCCGGTTTGTTCATGACTCTTCTACGTCCGCTCATCTGATCACATCTCTGTTGTTTGATACCGGAAAAAATGTTTCGCTCTGATCATATTATAATGATTTTTATGAAAATATGCAAGATAATATGCTGAAAAACAATATGTTATCTGATCAGACTGATCAAAATTGAACTTATCAGACTGATCATAAGTGTTCCTGCCCTCTCAGGAATGCAGATAAAAAAATGCTTCTTCAAAGAGAGAAAGAACCCTCCGGTCTCTCTTCGAAGAAGCATCTGGTTTCCGGGCCCCGGCCCCCTTCGGGCGCGGTCTCAGAACTTCCGGTTCAACATTCGCCGGATCGGCAGTTCCGCCCGGGTGCGCAGCGGCTCCGGCACCTCGATCACGGTCCGGTTTTCCTCCAGCGAACGCAGCAAATCCGGCAGGCGGATCAGCTTCATATGCGGACAGACCGCCTGTTCCGTTAAGGGAATGAACGTCTTGTCGGGATTTTCCGCTTCCAGCCGGTGCAGAATCCCGATTTCAGTGGCGATGATGAATGTCTTTTTCTCCGATTCCCGCACATACCGGAGAATGCCTCCGGTGCTGAGCGCATGGTCCGCCAGCGCCACCACGTCCGGCGGCGCCTCGGGGTGAATCAGAAGTTCCGCCTCCGGATATTCCCGGCGGCGGCGCGCCACCATGGCGGCGGTCATCCGCTGATGCACCGGGCAGCAGCCGTCCCAGAAAATCATCGCCCGGCCGGTGATGCCGGCGCAGTGCGCCCCGAGATTCCGGTCCGGCACGAAAATGACTTCACGGTCCGGCGGCAGCAACCGGACCATTTCCGGCGCATTGGCGCTGGTCACGCAGAGATCGCACTCCGCCTTGACCGCGGCCGTGCTGTTGACATAGCAGACCACCAGCGCTCCGGGATGCTCGGCCTTGATCCGCCGGACGCCTTCGGCGTCGACCATGTCGGCCATGTCGCATCCGGCGGATTCCACCGGGAGCAATACGGTTTTCTTCGGGGAAAGGATCTTGGCGGTTTCGGCCATGAAACGAACCCCGCAGAAAACAATCACCTCGGCGTCGGTCTCCGCGGCGCGGATGGAAAGCTCCAGCGAATCCCCGCAGAAATCGGCCATGTCCTGAATCTCTCCCAACTCGTAGTTGTGAGCCAGAATCACCGCACGACGCTCCCGGCGGAGATGGTCGATCCGGTCTCTGATCTGTGCATCGGTCATCTTGGTTTCTCCCGCAAAATCAGCGCAGTTCCACTTTCAGTTCCCGTTCCAGGCGCGCCCGGAGCTTGTCGAATGCGGCATTGACTTCCGCATCGGTCAGCGTGCGTTCGGCATGGCGGAACGTCAGTTTGTACGCCATGCTCTTGCGGCCCGCGCCCAGCACCTTGTCATCGGTGAAGATGTCGAACAGCTCGACCGATTCCAGGTGCTTCAGTCCGGCGCGGCGGATAAATTCCGTAACCGTCGCATGTTCCAGTCCGGCGTCAGCGACAAACGCAACGTCGCGGCTGACCGCCGGGAACTGCGACAGCGCCCGGTAATAGATGGAGCGCGGCTTGACCGCCAGCAGCTGATCCACGTCCAGCAGCGCCGCGAAAACCGCATTCTGCGTACGCCACGAGCGCGTCAACGCCGTCGGCAACTGCCCCAGATGCCCGATCACCCGGTTGTTGACCAGCACCGCGGCGGCCGTCCCCGGTTCAAAACGGGCGTCTTCCACCGGAGCAAAACCGTAATGGACAATGCCGCGCCGCTCCAGCCAGCTTTCCAGCAGCCCCTTGAGATCGTAGAAATCGTATTTCAGCTCCAACTCCGCCGAATACCGTTCCGGCTGTTTCTGACCGGTCAGCACGATACAGCATTCATGCCGTTCCTCGGGATAGAGCTCCGGATTGGCGCAGAAGACCCGCCCCAGCTCGAACAGCTGCAGATTCAGATTGCGCCGGGACACGTTCCGTTCGATCGTTCCCAGCATTTCTCCCAGCAGGGACGGCCGCATGTAGGCCAGTTCCGAACTGAGCGGATTCTTCAGCACGACCAGATCGTTGACGGTAAAGCGCGAATCGGACAGCGCCGATTTCTCGCTGACCATGCTGTAATGCATGCATTCGTACAGGCCGTACCCGATCAACTCGTCACGCAGCTGCTGATATTTCCAATAGGCGTCGTCGGATATGGAGGAAACCATCTTGCCGACCACCGGATGCACCGGAATCGCACCGAGTCCGTTGATCCGCGCCACTTCTTCGGCCAGGTCGGCCTCGCGTTCCAGATCCAGCCGGAACAGCGGCGCGGTCACCACACAGCGACCGTCCGCCCAATCCGAAACCTCCAGCCGCAGCCGCCGGAAAATATCCACCATCGTTTCGTCCGGCACCGCCACTCCGATCAGTTTGCGGATGCGTTCAAAGCGGCAGACGATCCTCCGCGGTTCAGGCCGCCCCGGCGTCACGTCAACCTTGGCGGTTACCGCTTCGCCGCCGGCCACCTCCATGATCAGCTGCGCCGCCCGGTCGGAAGCGTAGTCGGCCATGTCGTAATCCACTCCGCGTTCATAACGATACGAGGAATCGCTGGCGATCTCCAGCGCCCGGCTGGTGGCGCGAATGGAGGATGGCTGGAAAACGGCACTTTCCAGCAGGATGTTGACGGTTTTGTCGGATACGCCGCTGTATTCGCCGCCCATGACGCCGGCCAGCGCCATCGGCTTTTCCGCATCGGCGATCACCAGATTGGCCGGGGACAGATTCCGCCGACCGCCGTCCAGAGTCACGATCGATTCCCCGTCGCGGCCGCGCCGCACCACCACCCGCCCGCCGGAGAGCAGATCCAGGTCGAAGGCGTGCAGCGGCTGCCCCAGTTCCATCAGAATGAAGTTGGTCACGTCCACCACATTGTTGATCGGCCGCAGTCCCACGGAGGTCAGACGTTCCTTGAGCCAGTCGGGACTTTCGCCGATTTTCACGCCGCGGATGATCCGGCCGATATAGCGCGGGCACAGTTCCGGCTCTTCCACCGTCACCAGGTTTTCCGGCGCCGGCACGGTCGGAGGCAGGGAAAGTTCCGGCAGCCGGGCCTCGGCATTCAGCAGACAGGCGACGTCCCGCGCCACGCCCCAGTGGGAAAGCCAGTCGGGCCGGTTCGGCGTCACTTCCACTTCAATGCAGCTGTCCCCGGGATAGAGCGTTTCCAGCGGCGTCCCCGCTTCCAGCGCATCGTCAAGGATCAGCAATCCGCTGTGATCGCAGCTTAGTCCCAGCTCCCGTCCGCTGCAGAGCATGCCGAAGGACTCCACACCGCGCAGCTTGGATTTCTTGATGACGAAATCGCCTTCAGGGGAATGGAACACCGTTCCGATCGTCGCCAGCGGCACGGTTTTACCCGCATCGCAGTTCGGGGCGCCGCAGACGATCTGCAGCTCCTGTTTCCCGTCGAACACCCGGCAGACCGACAGATGGTCGGAGCCGGTATGCGGCGCGCGTTCAAGGATTTTCGCCACGACCACCCCGGGGGGCACCCGGTGGGAAGTCTCCACCGCTTCGACCTCGATCCCGGCCATGGTCAATTTATCGCAAAGCGTGTCCAGATCGCAGTCGATCGCCACATACTGCGCCAGCCAATTGCGTGAGATTTTCATGATTCACCGTTCTTTCTTAGAATTGTCCGAGGAACCGCACGTCGTTCTCGTAGAGGTAGCGCAGGTCGCCGATCCGGTAGCGGAGCATCGCCAGCCGTTCGATTCCCATCCCGAAGGCGAAGCCGGACCAGATTTCCGGATCGTACCCGACGTTGCGCAGAACGTTGGGATCGACCATGCCCGCTCCCGCGATTTCGATATAACCGGAATTCTTGCAGACCGGGCAGCCTTTCCCCTCGCACATGATGCAGGAAAAGTCATACTCGACGCTCGGCTCGGTAAAGGGGAAGAAGTGGGGACGCAGCCGGATTTTCGCCTTGGGTCCGAACATCTCGACCGCAAAGCTCTGAAGCACGCTCTTCAAATCCGACATCGAAACATCCCGGTCGATGTACAATCCTTCAATCTGATGAAAATTCATCCCGTGCGTCGCATCCGGCGTATCCCGGCGGTACACCCGCCCCGGCGCGACGATGCGAACCGGCGGTTCCTGCGACTCCATGACCCGAATCTGTACCGGCGAGGTCTGACTGCGCAGAATCCGTCCGTCGGCAAAGTAAAAGGTATCCTGCGGATCGCGCGAGGGATGATCCAGAGGCGTATTGAGCGCATCGAAATTATGGTAGACGCTCTCGATCTCCGGCCCGTCCGCCACGATGAACCCCATTCGCCGGAAAATCGTCACACATTCGTCGATCACGATGGAAATCGGATGTTTATGTCCGGTCCGCCAGCGGCGTCCGGGCAGGGTCAGGTCCATTTTTTCCGTCGCCGCCGCCGGAGCCGCGGCCAGCCGCTGTACGGCAGCTTCGATCCACTCCTGAATCCGGGTGCGTCCGGCATTGAATGCCGCACCGGTTTCGCGGCGTTCCGCCGCGGGAACAGTTCCCATCTCCTTGCTGAGCGCCGGGAAGAGACCGTTTCGACCGATCAGTTCAATCCGCAGCTGCTCCACTTCCGCCGGGGTCGCGGCGGCGGTCAGGCGCCGTTCCGCATCGGCCAGCGCCGCATTGATTTTTTCGATAATCGCGTTCATCTTTGCTTCCATGTCTCCCGCCTGGGGTGCTTTCAGAAAATCCGGGGCTGCGCTCCGGCTATAAAAAAAGCAGCTCGAAAGAGGTGAAAGTTCACCCGCTTTCAAGCTGTTCCGTAACAAAATCGGCAGCGTCAGGCCTGGGTGACTTTCTCCACCAGCGCCTTAAACTCCTGCGGCTCGGTCACGGCCAGATCCGCCAACACCTTGCGGTTCAGTTCGATCTGCGCCTTCTTCAAGCCGTTCATGAATTTGCTGTAATTGGTGCCCAGCGCGCGGCAGGCCGCGTTGATCCGGACTACCCACAGCGCCCGATACTGCTGTTTTTTCTGCTTGCGGCCGCGATAGGCATGCACCATCGCCTTGTCCACGGCATCGTACGCGGTGCGGATGTTCTTGCTGCTGTTTCCGTAGAACCCCTTGGCCCGTTCCAATACCCGTTTGCGGCGCTTCCGCGACGGCACGGCATAAGTAGATCTCGACATATGTAATTACCTCCGTCTGTCAGAGCCCGTAGGGCAGTGCAACTTTGATCCGGCTCTTTTCCGCCGGGGAAACGGCGCCGTCCTGGCCCAGGCGGCGTTTGCGTTTGGCGCCTTTGCCGGTCATCAGATGGCGGGCGCCGGCCTTGTTGTGCCGGAACTTGCCGGTTCCGGTCATTTTGAGCCGCTTGGCGGCACATTTTCTGGTCTTCAGCTTGGGCATCGTTTCTCTCCATGTTTTTAATGGGTTGTCATTCCTGCGCCGCGCCGGCCGATGCCAGCCGGTCGCCGCGCCACGCTCCCCAACCTATTTGGGAGCGAAGTTTACCGTAATGTTGCGCCCGAGCAGTTTCGGCTTGCCGTCGGGTTCGCCGTACGGCGTCAGGTCCGCCAGAATCCGTTCAATCAGTTCGAAGGCCAGATCCTGATGAGCCATCTCCCGTCCCCGGAGCGCTAACGTGAGTTTTAATCTATACCCTTTTTCCAGAAATTCAAGGGCACGTTTCATTTTTATATCATAATCGTTCTTATCGACGTTGATATGAAACTTGACCTCTTTGATTTTCTGGGCGACGGTATTTTTGCGCTGCGCCTTCAGATTTTTCTTCTGCTCGTACTGCAGCTTTCCGAAATTCATGATGCGCACCACCGGCGGCACGGACCGTTCCGAAACCAGCACCAGGTCCAATCCGGCATTCTGCGCCATTTCCCGCGCCCGGCTCAGCGGCACAATTTCCAGTTGTTCGCCGTCCGCGCCAATCAGGCGAACCTGTTCGGCGGAAAACGAACGATCTCCGGGTTTCAGCAGCTTAGCAATAGCAACACCTCATTCCGTTGAGTTTGATTTCCGGTGCGCGACCCTGTGCCGCGCACTGCCATTTCCCGTTACTATAATTTAACAAATCTTATTATCAACTTCCGTTTTCATTTTTTCCATCAACTGCGTCGGCGTCATCACGCCCAGTTCCCCTTCACGGCGGCTGCGCACCGAGAATCCGCCGTTTTCCGCTTCCTGCGCTCCGACCACCAGCAGATACGGAATCCGGTCGTGCCGGGCATCCTTGATCTTCGCCCCCAGACTGGCCGGGCGATCGTCCAGCTCCACCCGGAATCCGGCTGCCCGCAGTTCCGCCAGCTGCTTGCGGGCGCATTCATGCTGCCGCTCGGTGATCGGCAGGATGCGTGCCTGTTCCGGCGCCAGCCACAGCGGAAACGCTCCGGCATACTGTTCGATCAGAATCCCGAAAAACCGTTCCAGCGACCCGAACAGCGCCCGGTGCACCATGTACGGCTGATGCTTCTTGCCGTCCTCGCCGATATAGCTCATATCGAACCGTTCCGGCAGATTGAAGTCGAACTGAATGGTCGTCGTCTGCCATTCGCGCCCGATCGCGTCCTTGATCTTGAGGTCGATCTTCGGACCGTAGAACGCGCCGCCGCCTTCATCAACCTCGCACTCAAGACCGCATTTGCGCACCGCGTTTTCCAGCGAGGAAAGCGCCTGCGCCCAACGGGCGGGATCGCCGACCGCCTTTTCCGGACGGGTGGCGAGATATGCCTTGATCTCCTTGAAGCCGAAATCCTTCCAGATGGAGAGACTGAACCGCAATACTTCGGCGATTTCCGATTCGATCTGTTCCGGCGTGCAGATAATGTGCGCGTCATCCTGAGTAAAGCCTCGAACGCGCAGCAAGCCGTGCAGCACACCGGACTTTTCGTACCGGTACACCGTGCCCAGCTCGGCCCAGCGCAGCGGCAGTTCCCGGTAGGAACGGAGTTTCGACTGATAAATTTCAATATGGAACGGACAATTCATCGGCTTGACGAAATAGTCCTTCTCATCAATCTGCATGGGCGAATACATGCCGTCCTTGTAGAACGACAGATGGCCGGAGGTTTCCCACAGCACGCTCTGTCCGATATGCGGCGTATAGAGCAGGTCGTAGCCGTTGCGGTAGTGCTGTTCCCGCCAATACGTTTCAATGAGGTTGCGGACAAAAGCCCCCTTCGGCTGCCACAGCACCAGCCCGGGACCGACGTTCTCGGAGAAACAGAAGAGCCCCAGCTCCTGCCCCAGCCGACGATGGTCGCGTTTCTGCGCTTCCTCCATCCGCCGGAGGTATTCCTGCAATTCCTCCTCCGTGGCGAATGCGGTCCCGTAAATCCGCTGCAGCATCGGGTTCTTTTCGTCCCCGCGGAAATAGGAACCGGCAATCGACAGCAATTTCACCGCGCCGATCCGTCCGGCGTGGTCCACGTGCGGCCCGCGGCAGAGGTCCACAAAATCCCCGCTGCGGTAAAAACTGATCACCGCGCCCTCCGGCACATCCGCCAACCGTTCCAGCTTGAAGGTCTGACCGTCTGCCCGCAGCATCCGTTCCGCTTCTTCCCGCGTCGGCTCGAAGCGCTCGAACGGCACCTTGCGGCCGATCATCTTCTTCATCGCCTTTTCAATGGCCTTCAAATCCTCCGGCGTCAACCGCCGATCCAGATCGAAGTCATAGTAAAATCCGTTCTCCGTCGCCGGCCCGATGTCAAACCGGGCCGACGGAAAAAGCTGCTTGACCGCCGCCGCCATCAGATGGGCCGCGCTGTGACGAATGGTATCCAGACTGTATTCGCTCATGATAAACTTCCTGTATTTCTCTGACCGATTGATTCAAAACATTCTTTCCGACGCCGTCCCGACGCCGGTTCTGTCGCCTGCAAAGGTCTCCGAAACGGCATCCCCGCTTCAGAAACCGCATCCGGTCTGACCCGCGCCGGTTGCGCGGGGTATACTCCTTAACGTGAAAATTCCGTTCATATTCACCATTCGTTCCCTGATTCCATCCGGTTCGTTCTCAAAACAGTTCGCCCTGCTCCATCGGCGACACCAGCTCGCGAACCGGCGCAAAACTCCGCCGGTGCAGCGCGCACGGCCCCAGACGCCGCAACGCCTCCAGATGCTGCTTTGTCCCGTAGCCCTTATGTTCCGCAAAACCATAGCCGGGAAACTCCGCGTCCGCCCGTACCATCCATTCGTCCCGATACACCTTCGCCAGAATACTTGCCGCCGCAATGGATGCCGAACGGGCGTCGCCCTTGACCACCGCCCGCGACGGCCGCGGCAGATGGGGCACCGGTCGGCCGTCCACCAGCAGGAATTCGACCTCCTCGCCCAGCGCCAACACCGCTTCACGCATGGCCCGGTCCGTGGCTCGCAAAATGTTCATCCGGTCGATGTCCCCAGCGGACACCTCCCGCACCGCCCAGCGCACCCCCGGCACCGCCAGCACCGCTTCGCGCATCTCCCGGCGGGTGGCTTCATCCACCTGTTTGGAGTCGAAGACCTCCGGCACCCGGGCACCCGGCGGGAAACAGACGGCCCCGGCCACTACCAGCCCGGACAGCGGTCCACGGCCAGCCTCGTCCACACCGGCGATAAAAGCGAACCCCTCCGCCCGGAGCATTCTTTCCAGGGAGAGGAGTTCGTGATCTTCCGGCAAGAAGTTCATAAGCAACGTCGCCGACCGCCCCTCCCGGGGGCGCAGCCGGCACCCGCACGGAAACCGCTTCAGCGGGCTTCTTTGACGCGGGCGGCCTTGCCGACCTTGTCCCGCAGATAATACAGCTTGGCCCGACGCACCCGGCCTTTGCGGGTCACTTCGATACGGTCGATCCGGGGGCTGTGCAGCGGGAACACACGTTCCACTCCATGTCCGGCGGTCACCCGGCGCACGGTGAAGGTTTCCTCGATTCCGGTTCCGCGCCGGGCAATCACCGTACCGGCGAAGAGCTGGATGCGTTCGGTCGTGCCTTCCACGATCTTGACATAGACCTTGACCGTATCGCCCACGGCGAAATCGGCAACATCGGACTTGACCTGTTCGTTGCGAATTTTGTCGACTATGTTCATTTCAACTTGCCTCCAAGTTTTTTCGTTTGCAAATACCGTTCCCACAAATCCGGGCGACGCTCCCGCGTCAACCGTTCTGACTCCTCGCGGCGCCAGGCCGCGATGCGCTGATGATCGCCGGACAACAACACGTCCGGAACCGTTTGCCCCCGGTATTCCGGAGGGCGGGTGTACTGCGGATATTCCAGCAGCCCTTCGGCAAAAGATTCGTCGCTGCTCGATTCCTCGCACCCCAGCGCGCCCGGCAGCAGCCGGACCATCGCATCAACCATCACCATCGCCGCCAGATTGCCGCTGGTCAGCACCACGTCCCCGATCGAATACTCCCGGTCAATCAACTGGTCGATCACCCGCTGGTCCACGCCTTCGTAATGGCCACAGACAATCAGCAGATGCGACCGCAAACTCAACTCCCGGGCTGCATTCTGATCGAACCGGCGTCCCCGAGGCGATGTCAGCAACACCAGCGTATCCTCCCGCCGCAGATCCTCAATCGCCGCGGACAAGACCTCGACTTTCATCAGCATGCCGGGTCCACCGCCGTAAGGTTTCTCATCCACCGTCCCACGCCGGTCGGACGCATAGCGACGCAGATCAATCGCCTCGATTTCCACCAGACCGTTCCTGACTGCACGGCCGACGATGCTTTCGCCCAGCGGCCCCGGATACATTTCCGGAAACAGGGTCAGGATATCGATCTTCAATTCAATCAACCACTTCGACCGAAACCCGCTGGTGCATACGCCCCGCGGCTCCGCTCACCAGGGAACGGATGGCCATAATCGTTTTACCACGTTTCCCGACGATCTTGCCGATATCGTCTTTCCGGCAGTCAATCCGGATCGTGCAGCCTTCGGCGTTGTCCTCACGGGACACCCGGACTTCATCCGGAGCATCCACCAGCGCGCGCGCCACGTACTCCACGAAACCTTCCAGATCACGGATGCCGCGTTCACCGGTGGAAACAGCCGCCGGTCTGGCGGAAGCACCGGTCAAAAATCTCAAAAATGCCTTCAGCACTTTTCAATCCTCAAACTTGTTTTTCCCGAAACGCCGTTCCGGCATTACGCCTGAGCTTCGCCTTCGGCCTCCGCGGCGGCAGCTTCCGCCTTCGCCTTTTCCGCGGCGGCGGCAGCGGCCTGGGCCTTCTTCGACGGCTTGACCGGTTTTACCTTATCCTTGAGCGACACGCCCTTGTCGGCACGGGCGGCGATGGCGGCGACCGTTTCCGAAACCATGGCGCCGACGCCCTTCCAGTAATTGAAGCGATCCAGGGCGATCTTTTCGTCCTTGTGGCGGGGATCATAGAAGCCGAGTTCTTCGATTGCCTTGCCGTCGCGGCTGGTGCGTTCATCCATCACTACAATCCGGAAGCAACTGGCATTCCGGGTGCCGGTCCGTTTCAGTCTGATTCTTACCATACTTTTTTCAACCTTTTTTCCGTGTCTTTCTCGCCTCAAAACAGTGCTTCGATCGCAACCACGCCTCCAGCTACAGAGCGTGGCGGGCGGAACCGCTTCCGCCGCCGCTGCCGCTCCCGGAACCGGCTCAGAGGATGAACAGCCTGATCCCGGCGCAAACAGCCGCCTTGACGAAGAAACGATAATATATCGCAACAAACCGATTCTGCAAGCGGTTTTTGCGTTTTTCCCGCTTTTTCCGGAAACGCAACCGCTCAAACCCGTTCAAACCGGTGCTTTTCCTCCGACCAGACGCAGCGCTGTCCGACAGGACGCAGATCGGCCGGATCCGCATGAATCGCCCGGAGCGGATTGGTGTATGCCAGGCGGATGATGTCTTCGGGGGACAAATCCGGAATTTCGCAGAGCACCTTGACGCACCCGAAAATCGTCGCGGACGACCCCACCAGACATTTCTTGGCCGGATTGTGCAGATAACCGTTTTCCTCGATCACCACGTCGTTCCCCATCGAGTGATAGTGTCCCGGAGGCATTCCGGCAAGCGAAGAGGCGTCGCTGACCACCAGCGTGTTCTCGACGCCCTTGGCACGGATGATCACCTTGACCAGTTCGCGCGGCAAATGGTGGCCGTCGGCGATGATCATCGCGGTCAACCCGTCCACCCCCAGACCGGCCAGCAGCGGATTGCGGTGCCGGTTGACTTCGTTGGGCATTCCGTTGCCGAGGTGAGTCAGCAGCGTGGCGCCGGCATCGCGGCAGGCCGCCATCTGATCGCCGTCGGCCAGCTGATGTCCGAGCGAAACCGCCACGCCGGTACCGGACGCATAACGGGTCAGTTCCACCGCACCTTCACTTTCGGCGGCGAGGGTCAGCAGCCGGATGGTGCCGTCCGCCCACTCCTGCATCTGCTTGAAAAACTCCACCGAAGCCGGACGCACATATTCCGGATTGTGCGCGCCCACCGCTCCAGGTTGATTCGAAATGAACGGACCTTCCACATGAATCCCGAGAATCCGCCCGCGAAATTCCGGAGACTGAATGATTTTGCCGATCATGGCCAGGTTCCGCCGATACACCGCCTCGGACGCAGTGATCACCGTCGGTTGAAACGCCACGCAGCCGCTCTCCAGCAGTTTCCGGCTGACCCGGATGAAATCCGCCTCGGTCAACGCGGCGTCGCTGAAGTCCACCCCCAGATATCCGTTCACCTGCAAATCGACAAATCCCGGAACTTCCAACATTTTCCGAACTCCCCTGTCTCTTTTTTTACTTGAAAAGCCGTTTCTCTTTTGTCAATAGTAAAAAAATGCGCATACAATATCTCTATGCGCGCTTTCTCAATAT
>CASDQW010000025.1 GCA_949282965.1 uncultured Lentisphaeria bacterium | reverse complement strand
GGGGGATGTCGAGAGTGCATTCGACAGCAGTCATTACGGCGTGAATTCATATTATCACTCCGGTTATTTCCCCGGCGGCAGCGGCGGTCGATTCCGCAAGACGTCGGCGGTGCATGCCCCGGCGCGGGCGATCAGCATGGGAGACAATATTCGCCCCAAGTCTCAGCAGTTCAATCGGATTGAATTCATCAGCTTCCGTCATACCGACGATCCGCGGATCGGTTTGGACGCCAGTCCGGATCAGGAACCGCCGTTCGGCAGCCGCGGCAATCTGGTTTACGCCGACGGGCATGTCGAAGGCAAGACCTTTGAAGAACTTTACGACGTGAAGAAAGATCCGCGCAACACACTGGTCAACGCCAGCGGCCAAAATCGCGACAATGCCAGTTCCGTTGCGCTCGGGCTGGGATACGACAGCAGTATGGGAGAAACGATTTGACATTGGAAACCCCCTGAGGCAAGCGGGCAAAGAAGAGATGCCGCCTGAAAGCCTCTCCGCGGATCAGTTGAAAATCCATTGTGCCGCGAAAGAGCAACCATCATGAAAGAGTTTCTGACGATTACGGCAGCGATGCGGGCGACTGTGCGCCGGCGGCGCTGCGGTTGGGAATTTTTTCGGCAGGATTCGCAGGACCATCACCGGTTTTTCCTGGCGCCGGAGTCGTTTGCCCGGTTTTCCGGAAGCGGTGCCGCTCCAAAGGATTGCCTACGACCGGATCCGGTGCTGCTCGAGGATTGCCATGGGGGCCGTCTGTTGCCGGATCCGGACGGCGTCAGCAGCTTTCGCGGCGGATGAGCTCCAGTTTGCCGTTGATGTGAAAATTCCGGTCTCCGGAAGCGATGAGCTGGCAGAATTTGCGCATGCACAGCTGTCCGTTTTCCCGGTTGCAGAGATCGACCACGGTCAGACTGGGTTTCATGCTCCTGGCAGCGGGAAGATTGTCAACTCCGGTTACGGCGATGACGTCGGGGACGCGGAGGTGCAGTTCCCGTTCGATTTTCTGAATCACTTTGATGGAAGTCTCAGTCTGAACACAGCTGATGACGTCAAATCGGGAAAGAATTGAACGGAATTTCCTGTCATCGTTCTTCAAATTTTCCCAAGTTTCATCTGCGCAGAAGATGTTTTTGCCCGCCAGCGCGTCACGAAGTTTCCTGAGCCGCCAGGAGCCGATGTCATGCGACCCCAGCAGAATTAAAACATTGCGGAAGCCGCGTTCGGCATAAAAATCCGCCAGCAGGGTGGCGACGATGGATTCATTGTGATAAACAGCGGAATAGTGTTCCGGATTTTCTTTGTAAAGATTCGGGCCGTAAAAAAGAATCGGCAAGCCCTGGCGTGTCAGCGATTTTTCAGTTTTGAGCAGATTGTTGTGGTTGCGGAAAAAAATCACGCCGGCGGTTTCGGGATAGATCATTTTAACATCGTCGATGTTGCGCATGAAGTCATCGTAATCGACGATGGCCGGTTCACACGGCAGGTCGGCGGAATTGGCTTCGGCGAGCGCGCCAAAAAGAAAGGCGGCGTAGTCTTCGTAGTAATTGTTGATGATATCGGCGTGACCGGGAACCACCAGAATGCGCCCCTTGCGGCTGCGCGGAGATACGAAAGTACCCTGGCCGCGCCGGCGGTAAATGATGTTTTCCGCCACCAGATTGTTCAGGGCTTTGCGAACGGTTCCGATGCTGGCTCCGTATTCGGCGGCGAGCAGCGATTCGGGTGGCAGCCGGTCGTGCCGTTTGAGGTGATGCTCGGCAATGTACCGTTTCACTTCATTTTCCAGCTGGCGGTAAACGGGCAGCTGTTCCCAGAGTTTTCGATCCATCTGCATAGTATATTTCTCCATACGTATTATACTGCTGATTTAACAAAATTACACGCTGAAATTCAAAAAAAAAGCAGTTTTTTTCATGAATGCCTTGATAAACAGGGAAAACGATATACTCTATATATAATATGCCAAGAGAGCAATTTCCGGCATTTGCAGAAAGGAGAAAAGCATGAAAATTGGTTTCACCACGATCAAAATGCTGGTGGACATCGTGATTCTCGCCTCAATGCTGCTGCCGGCATTGAACAAGACCAGAGTTAAAGCGCCGGAAGCCTGCCGCCGGAACCGAGCCCAACAGCTGGAGCCGGGCTCAGCCGTATATTCCGGCGACAAACAGGAGTGCATCTTGCGGATGACATTGCGCCGGTGTTCTTTCTGCCATTTTCTGTTCGGCAGTGACACCTGCGGCGGGTGGGTCCGCAAGGTATCGGGTAGGCACGCTCCGGCGCAAATGATCAGCATGGCGACAACGCTCGGCTCAAATGTTTTCATTTCAACCTGGTGAGGTTCATAAATTTCCGGCATGCCGACGACCTGCGAATCAGTCTGGATGGCGGTTCGACCCAGGAACCGCAAACTTGAGATGGTCCGGTGCCGCTCCGGCACCCATGGAGGGAGAGTTAGACGCCGTCATGGGTGCTGTCGTCCGACTGTTTTAGGGGCGGAAGCCCGTTTTACCGGGAGTTGCGCATCCGGAACGAGTGGAAAATGTCTTTGACGGAGCCATATTTATTTTAAATCAAGGAAGAGAAATTATGAGGCTGCTGATAATTGCGACTGCAGTGCTGATGAGTGCAAGCATAATGGCGGCTCCGCCGTCGTTCGAGGAATTTTCCGGCAGGATCCGCAGGGACCATCCCCGGCTCTTCCTGACTCCGGAAACGTTGCCGGAATTACGTAAACAGGCGAAAACGGTTTACCGGCCGTTTCTGGACCGGATAACCGGAAAGATCAAATCCCTGCCGGCGCATCCGAGGCTGGAATTCAATCCCGATGCCGCCGAAGTCGTGGACGGCAAACTGAAATTCAAGCAATTGAGGCCCCAGAATTTCGGCATTCATGCGGTACGGACTTCCGGCGGCACCGAAGCCATGCGGTGTGCGGTAATTTATCTGGCCACCGGGGACCGGACTTATTTGGACCTGGCCCGGCAATACCTGAAGGTCCTGACTGAATTTGTCGCCTGGTGCGACCGTTACCGGATTGTACCGGAATGGTATCATAACTCCCGCCTCTGCGGGTTGATAACCTATGACTGGCTGTACAATGAATTGACTCCCCGAGAGCGTCTGGAGTTCATGGGTCCGATGCTCAGGCATGTCGACCACATGCAGAATCCGGGCTATCCTCACAACGAATCCGATGCCGCCAGCGGCAATTACGGTGATCCGGGACTGCAGTTTTTTGCCGGCCTGGCGGCTTACGGAGACGGCGTTGACGACGCGCTGGCGGAAAAACTTCTGAAAAACGGTTACAAGCTGCATGTCGACATGATGAATCTGCGCGACGAGATTTCCGGCGGCAGCGGTCTGCTGACCACGATCTGCACCGGCTACTGTTTCGGCTATTATCCTTGGGCGACCTGCAATTTTCTGCACACTCTCAAAAGCGCCGCCGGCATTGACGGCACGCAGTACTGGACTCAGCTGCGCGATTATGCCCACTGGTTCTCGTGGGCGGCGATTCCAAGCTCCAAGGTCAGGGAAGGTTTTGTCGACTTCGGCTGGGGAGATGCTTTCCACGCCAGCAACGCGCTCTCCGCCTGGTCCATGTACACTCACATGGCGCAGGCGCTTCATTTCTACGGCCGGAAAGCGCCGGAAAGCGCCCGGAAAATGCGGGCGGTCATGGCTATGATTCCGCCGCATCACCGCACTTTCACCTCGGTTAATCTTTATCCCTACGTGCCTTTCATCCTCACTGGATTCCAGCCCGGAATAGCCTCTGATGACACTCCGGAAAAAGTTCTTTCAGAGAACCTTGCCGCCTATTTTCCGACTTTCGGCCTCATGATCATGCGTTCCGGCGTCGCGGAGGGTGACACCTATGCTTCGATCAAGGCCGGAGCTAAGTATGATCAGCATCAACATTACGATGAGAACAGTTTCATCGTTTATAAAAGAGGTTTTCAGGCGCTGGATTCCGGCACCCGGGGGGTGGCCGGACATCATAAGGTCTACTACCCGCAGAGCGTGGCGCACAATACGATTCTGATCCGCATGGAGAACGAGCCGCTGGCGAACTACTGGTATCCCAGGAACGGACCGAAGATCACGGGACCGGTCTACAGCGACGGCGGTCAGAACCGCATGGCGGTCGCGGAACCGCTCGGTTTCGAGCAGAGCGCATATCACGCGGTGACCGGCGGCGACGCCACGCGCTGCTATTCGGCGGAAAAGTGCCGGGAGGCGGTGCGGCAGTTCGTCTACATCGCGCCGGACTACTTCGTGATCT
>CASDQW010000024.1 GCA_949282965.1 uncultured Lentisphaeria bacterium | reverse complement strand
TTTTTTTGCAGGACCCGGTCGATTCGCA
This sequence comes from uncultured Lentisphaeria bacterium, assembly GCA_949282965.1. Classification (GTDB taxonomy): domain Bacteria; phylum Verrucomicrobiota; class Lentisphaeria; order Victivallales; family Victivallaceae; genus CALXOD01. The sequence goes on along the minus strand of CASDQW010000024.1, from coordinate 5,269 downwards.
CACGACCGGGTCCTTTTTTTCTGCACGAAAGCCCCATCCCAGATCCGCTCCCCCTTGATTTCAACACTTCCCGCGCTATCGTATCCCTCAAATATATAGGATCTCTTGAATGTATGTACGAGCCTGAACAACAACGATCGTTGGATGAAGTACGCGGCATGGCGATTCCCGGGATGGTATTTCTCCTGGTGGTCTGGGGGCTGTTGACCATCATCAGCGCCCAGTCCGGGGAAAACGAACCGGTCGGCATGGCCACCCGGCAATTTTTATTTGCAGGAATGGGGGCGGTCGTTATGGTAGTGGCTGCGGGAATCCCTTTCCAGTTGCATATCCGGGCACGGTGGATCTATGCCCTGATATTGCTGGGGGCTCTGGTGGCGCTACCGTTCTGCGGGGTGCGTATTAATGGTATGAAAGGCTGGTTCTCGCTGGGCAACTTTCTGATCCAACCCTCGGAACTGGCTAAACCGGTTTTTCTGCTGCTGCTGTCTGTGGAGGCGACGAAACCAGGCAAAACACTCCGGCAGGTTGCGGGGGCTATGGCGGTACTGGCCGCTGCGGTCATTATTCCGATCTGGATACAGCCGGATTTCGGCACCGTAATGGTATATGTTCTGACGCTGGGGGCGCTGCTGATTTTGCGGGGCGTTGCCTGGCGGCATGCGGCATGGTGCGCGGCGGCGGTTCTGGCGATGGGATTGCTGTTTGTGTTGACCAATCCCTATGCGATGCGGCGTCTGGTGGGGTTTCTCTGTCCGGATGCAGATCCGACCGGGAGTGGCTGGCATATCCGGCAATTCCAGTTGGCCATCGCTCACGGTCACTGGTTCGGCGCCAAACTGGGACAGGCCTTCTGGAGCAATGCTTATCTGCCGCTGGCCTATAACGATTCCGCCTATGCGACTATGGCGGAGACGCTGGGATTCATCGGGACATTGCCGGTACCGGCGTTTTTTGTGTTGCTGTTTTATTTTCTGATGTACGATGCGGGGCGGGAGGACTTGCAGGCGGGGGCCCGCTTTTATCTGGCCGGCGCCGCGCTGATGCTGGCGATTCAGGCGCTGATCCACATCAGTGTCAATGTCGGGTTGCTGCCGCCGACCGGATTGACCTTGCCGTTTATCAGCTATGGCGGCAGTTCCATGATCGGCGGTTGCCTGATCATCGGCTTGGCGCTCAGTGCGCGGCATGCGGTGCGGACTCCGTCCTGTCCGAAGCTCTCAAAGAGGGCAGTTCCGGAAGAGTGATCGGCCGGCGGCGTTTTTTCAGAGATTCGAAATAAGGGTTGGCTTCCCCCCACAGAAAATTGCTTAATTCAATGGCCCGGCCGGGAAATAATCCCCCCTCTTCTGTCGCGGCGGAGACGACGGTTTCGAAAAACAGTTCTCTGCCGACTGCCGGTTCCGGCGTATTCTTTCCCGCTGCCCGCCGGAGCAGCCAGGGATCGCGCAGAAAACCGCGTGCCGCCATGGCCCCCGCGGCGCCGAGCTGTAACGGTAGGCATTGCAATTCCTGCACCGTATGGAGATCCCCATTCAGGATCACCGGGATGCCGGCGGCAAGCTGAATCGCCCGGTCCCAGCGCCGTTCCCGTCCGGCGATGGGCAGATATTGTTCGGAAACAGTACGGAAGTGAACCGTCAGGAAGGAAACAGCGCCGTCGGAAAGAATTTCCGGAACCAGGTGATCCAGTTCTTCCGGGGAATGCCATCCGGTCCGGATTTTGGCACTGACCGGCACCGATGGCGGAAGCACCCCCCGGGCGGTGCTGAGAATCCGGCGCATCAACGGCGGGTTTCTCAAAGCACCGCCTCCAGCGCCTCCGGAAACAACTCGGCGACTGGGGCAGCCGAAATTAAAATCAATTCCCGCCGCACCAAGTTCAACAAAAGCCGACGCGGCTTCCGCCAGCAGTCCCGGATCTGTGCCCATCAACTGTACCGTTACCGGCTTCGACGAGGCGATGAACGGTTGCAGAAACGCCCGCAACAGGCGTTGCCGCGGCAACTCGGCGGAGAGCCGGAAGAATGGCGTGATCCAATGTTCTGCCAGCTCCCACTGCCCCGCGGCGCGGATCCAGGCCGGATGCATGATGCCCTCCATCGGCCCCGGCAGATAACGCGGCAGACTCAGCATCAGTCGATGACCGCAAGGTCTTCCAGACGGGTCAGGCATTCTGCCCCGTCCGGGCGGATAACCATCAGATCTTCCAGGCGGATGCCACCCCATTCCGGATAGTACAGGCCCGGTTCCACGGTGACGACTTCACCGCCGCGGAGCGGCGTGTTGGCACGCGGTGCCAGGCGCGGGGCTTCGTGAATTTCCAGTCCGACCCCGTGTCCCAGGCCGTGAAAAAAGCCGAAATCCCGGTCGCCATCCCGTCCGGTATGGAATCCTGCGTCAGTCAGAATCCGCACCGCTTCTTCATGGACCCGGGCGGGGATGACCCCGGGACGGAGCATCGCTTTGCAGCGTTCCCGGGCATCTTGGACGGCCCGGTAGGCGGCCAGAACCCGATTCGGCGGAGGCGTTTTGAAAACCGTTCGAGTGAGATCCCCCCAATATCCGCTGGAGGAGAGTCTTGGAAATACGTCCATTACGATCGGTGTGCCGGCATATAAGGGGCCGCTGCCCGGGTTGTGCGGTTCGGCGCTTTGCAGGCCGCCGGCGGCGATGGTCCCGGTAGGTTGAGCCCCGCCGGCAACCAGTGTCAGGTCGATGACCTCGCGCAGCTTTTCGGAAGTGAGCGTTTTGCCCTTGTAACGCAGTGTCCGGTCGGGGGCCACGGTGGATTCGGCGATGACCCGGCAGGCGGCCCGTACCGCGTCTTCGGCCAGTCGCAGGGCTTTGGTAATTTCCGTGATTTCGTCTTCCCGCTTGAATTCCCGTTCCGGAAAGAAGGGGCCGGGATCAGGCGTGACGCGCAAACCCGCCGCCCGCAGCCGGTCGGCCGTCAGCAGCGGGAAGTCCGCCGGCACCCGGAATTCCGTGATGTGGCGGGATTGTGCCAGAGCGAGTGCCAGCGCAACCATGGAATGATCCTTCGCTGCGGGAAAATCATCATAGCCGTACAGTGCCACTCCCGGGCGGCGTTCGGTAAGCGCCCGACCGTATTCCAGCGGCGAAACAATCATCCCGGCTTCCTCTTCTCCCCGGAAGTAAAGATAGTCGTCCGGCGTGGCGAACGCAGTGGCATAACGCATCAGGGCCGATTTTTCACCGGCGGCGATCAACAGGTCGAATTTTTTACTCATGATTCCCGGCATTCCGTTTGCAAAAAAAAAAAAAAGCGGCATATTTTTCCAATACTGTAATCTCTTTCGGTGGAAATAAAAGGCGGATTCCTTCATGGTGATGCAATATTTGACAATATCCGTACTTTCCTACCTTTTCGGTGCGGTTCCTTTCGGCTTTCTGATCGGGAAGTTCTACGGCAAAGACATCCGGCGCGAAGGCAGCGGCAACATCGGCGCAACCAACGTGACCCGGGTGATCGGCCGGAATGCGGGACGACTCTGCTTTGCCCTGGATTTTCTCAAAGGGGTGCTGCCGGTGCTGGCTGCGGAACACTGGTGTCAGGATGCGTCCGGGGCGGCCATGCTCCTGGCCGGGGCGGCGGCGGTGATCGGCCACATGTTTCCGGTGTATCTGCAATTCAAGGGGGGGAAAGGGGTGTCCACTGCCGCCGGAGTGGCGGTGGCGTTGGCGCCGCCGGCTTTTTTGTTCGCGGGGGTGATCTGGGTGGTGGTGTTTCTGGTCAGTCGGTATGTATCGCTGGCCAGCATTGTGGCGGCGGTCTGTTTGCCTTTGGCGGCGACGGCGCTGGCGATCTGGCGTGGCGATGTTTCACCGTTGGTGGTGGTTTTTTTCTATGTGATCGGAGCGGCGGCGATCTGGAAGCACCGCGCCAATATCCGGCGGCTGCGCGACGGTACGGAACTGCGCTTCGAACGCCGGAAAAGATAAACGGTCCGAAAGAGGAACGCAAGCAAGGTCAGGGCTGCCGCCGACAGGAGTCGGGGGAGCGGCGGCCGGCGGACGGAAAGATGGAAGAATGAATGTAACTGTATTGAGCGACGGCGCCTGGGGAACCGCACTGGCACTGGTACTGCGGCGGAACAGGCACCGGGTGACGATCTGGGGGCCTTTCCCGGACTATCTGCGGGAGATGGCGGAAACGCGGGTGAATGCCCGTTTTCTGCCCGGTGTCCGGCTGGACGACGAATTGCGGTTTGAGCCGGACATGGCGGCGGCGACGGCGGCGAGCGAATGGATTCTGTTGGCGACGCCGACCCAGTTCCTGCGGGGAGTGCTGGAAAAATTCCGTCCCTGCTTCCGTCCGGAACGGCAGATTCTGCTCAATGTCGCCAAGGGCATCGAAGTGAATAGCTGGCTGCGGGTCAGCGAAATCACCCGGCAGGTTCTGGGGGAATCGCGTTATGTGGTGCTTTCCGGGCCGAGCCATGCCGAAGAGGTTTCCCGGGGGGTGCCAACGGCGGTGGTGGCGGCTTCCACGGATGCGGAAGCTGCGGAGCTGGCGCAGAAGCTGTTCATGAACGAGGTGTTCCGGGTGTATACCTCCGGCGATCCGCTTGGTGTGGAACTGGGCGGCGCGCTCAAAAACGTCATGGCGATTGCCGCCGGCATCATCGACGGCATGCGGCTCGGGGACAATCCGAAAGCAGCCATGATGACCCGGGCGATTGCGGAAATGAGCCGGCTCGGGGTGGCGCTGGGCGGGGAGGCGACGACGTTTTCCGGTCTGAGCGGTATCGGGGATTTGATCGTCACCTGCTGCAGTGGTCACAGTCGGAACCGGCACGTGGGCGAAGAACTGGGCCGCGGGAAAAAACTCGACGAGATTCTCCAGGCGATGGGCATGGTGGTGGCCGAAGGCGTGCCGACCGCGCGTGGGGCCTGCGCTCTGGCGCATCGGGAACAGGTGGAGGTTCCGATCTGCGAACAGGTGCTGGCGATTCTGGAAGGGCGGCAGGAACCCGCTGCGGCGATCCGGACGCTGATGACCCGGGCGGCGCGGGCGGAATAATCGGGCAATGATGACAAGGAGTTGGAAATGACCATTCCGCCGGTGGCGCAGACGATCGGTCTGCTGATTTTGTCGAATGTGTTTATGACGTTTGCCTGGTACGGGCATTTGAAGCATCTGGCCAACAAGGCCTGGTATGTGGCGGCGATCGTGAGCTGGGGGATTGCCCTTTTTGAATATCTGCTGCAGGTGCCGGCCAACCGGATCGGGCACAGCGCGTTG
>CASDQW010000023.1 GCA_949282965.1 uncultured Lentisphaeria bacterium | reverse complement strand
TTTTTTTGCAGGACCCGGTCGATTCGCACACGACCGGGTCCTTTTTTTCTGCACGAAAGCCCCATCCCAGATCCGCTCCCCCTTGATTTCAACACTTCCCGCGCTATCGTATCCCTCAAATATATAGGATCTCTTGAATGTGTATGTACGAGAATGGAGAGGCCAAGCGATGAATCCTGTGTTTGGAACTGCGGTTCAGAATGATTATCTGGCACTGGTCAGGCGGATGGTCGCGGCTCGGAGGGGCCGCCTGGAAGCGCTTCGCACTCGCGAGGATGCCGAGCGTTATATTCAGCAGGTGCGGACCGCCATAAGCCGGCTCTTTCCGCTGCCGCTGGAGAAAACGCCTCTAAACGCCTGCGAGACGGGGCGGATTGATCTGGGGAATATCGTTCTTCACAAGGTGATTTATCACAGTCGTCCGGGATATCCGGTTACCGCCCATTTGTATTTGCCGAAAACAGCAAAGAAAGTGCCTGCTGTGCTTTTTCTTTGCGGGCACTCCGCCAACGGCAAGGCCGCCGAACTGTATCAAATTTGTGCTCGCGGTCTGGCATTGAAGGGATATGCGGTTTTGTCTGTCGATCCCGTTGGACAGGGGGAACGGTTACAATTCGGGGATGTTTCCGGATTTCAAGGCGGCTCCTGCGAGGAACATAATATCCTGGGCCGGCAGCTGCTTCTGGTGGGGGAGAATATGAGTGCGTGGCGGGCCTGGGACGCGATTCGCGGCCTGGATTATCTGCTGAGCCGTCCAGAGGTGGATGGAACCCGCATCGGTATGACTGGTACCTCCGGCGGCGGTACGATGACGACCTTCGTCAATGCGCTGGAGGACCGGGTGACGATGGCGGCGCCGAGCTGTTACATCACGACGTGGCTGCATAATCTGGAGAATGAACTGCCGACAGATCTGGAACAGATGCCGCCCGGCGCTCTGGCTGCTGGATTGGATATGGGGGATTTTCTGATTGCCCGGGCGCCGCGACCGCTGGCGATTCTCGGCCAGGACAATGATTTTTTTGATCCGCGCGGCATGATCGAAACATATGAGGAGGTGCGTCGGGTTTACCGTTTGCTTGGGGCGGAACCGGCGGTGCGCCTGGTAATCGGGACCGGCGATCATGGCTATTCCCACTCGAACCGTGAGACAATGTACGGTTTTTTCAACGAAATGGCCAATCACAGTGCGCCTTCGGTGGAACCGGAGAATATCGGCGTTTCTCCGGAACCGGAAATCTGGTGCGCTCCCGGCGGGCAGGTGCGGAATCTGCCCGACAACTGTTATGCACGCGATTTCATCGCGGCCAAGGCGGAAAGACTGATTGCTGCAAGGAAAAAACATTCTCCGCAGGAACTTACCGTGATCATGCGGCGATTGCTGCAGCTGGACGATCCTTTCATTCCGCATTATCGCGTGTTACGGATACGCCGGGACGATTCGGGAATTTATTCCCGGTTCGGACTGGAAACCGGAGAGGAGGGGCGTCTTATGTGCGTGTTGAAATTGAAGTCGCCCCGGCAAGATTTTTACCATCTGCCGAAATCCGGAAAAATCATTTTGTATATTCCGCATCTGGATGCACAGGAGGAACTCGACCACATGGAATTTGCCGGGGACGCCGTCGTGTACGGGCTGGATGTCCGCGGTGTCGGAGAATGCACGCCGACCGGATGCGATCAACCGCCGGAACGCGATTTTTTCCATGAATATCAGTTTGACTATCATTACGCTTCCTGGGGACTGCTGTGCGGAAAACCGTATCTGGGCGGCAAAGTCAAGGACATTCTCTGTGCCGTGAAGCTGCTGGCGCAGGACGGCGCGGCAATCGCTCTTCAGGCGCGCGGGCAGGGGGCCGTACCGGCGCTGATCGCCGCGCTGCTTTCCGATCAAATCACATCGCTGCATCTGATGGATGCGCCCGATTCCTGGGCGGCCATGGCTTGTCGACCGTTGCCGGGCGCACCGTTGTCGGTGATGATTCCCCAGGTCCTGGCAGAGACGGATTTGCCGGAACTGCGCGAGGCCCTGTCCGAAAAACTGCGCTGAATTGGACCGCTACCGCGTCGGGCGACAGTGGAAATTCCACGCCGTCTGCGAATTGAAAACCACAGTGGTGGCAGACACCCGCCGGAACGGCTCGACATGGCCGTCGAAGCGCAGCGAGTTGACTTCATTGTTACTGTGCCGCCCCCAGGAGACGCCGCTGCCGTCATCCCAGTGAGTGGTTTTGAAAATGGCACTGTAAGTGCCGTCGAAAATGCTCATCTTCTCACTGGGGCGCCAGAGACGGCTGCTGCGCAGCAGGGTGTACTTGGTGGAGAGATCCGCTCCATAATAGTCATCCCACATGTAGCCCGGTCCTTGAAAACGGGCATAACCGCCGTTGTGCGGTTCGACGGCTCCGGTGGTTTTCCAGAAACTGAAGGGTGCGAGAATGGTGTCGGTCCGTCCCATTTCCTTGGCGTCGTCCGGGCAATGCGGTACCGCGGAGCGCTTGACGCCGTCCATTCCCTGACGTTCCCCCAGAGACGGCAGATAATACCAGATGTACTCATACCAGAAACGGCCGTTGGTGGCACTGTTCGGATGCATGGCCGGCGTACAGCCGAGCGTCGGCATGATGAAGGAATCGTTGTCCGCCTGATACAGCATGTCGACGGTGCCCAGCTGTTTTAATATGTTGGTGCAGGAGATTTTCTTCGCCGTACCGCGGGCCTTGTTGAGACTCGGCAGCAGCATGGCCGCGAGAATGGCGATGATCGCAATTACCACGAGGAGTTCGATCAGAGTGAACGGCGTTCTTTTTTTCATCATTAGTCCCTTGGTTGCAATATGAATGATGGTTGCTTGGTTCTTATTATAGCAGAGGAGAAATAAAGAAAATTGTAGAATTATACGTTTTTTTTATGATTTTCCCGTTGTTTTCCGCAGGCTTGAGACGTATATTCCGAATATGGAACCGACGGCATTATTCATTGCACACCAGGGAAAGAGTTTTCGGCTGGAACTGTTTTCCTGCGGCAGAATCGACTACTCCAGCTATCCGAGCAGATGGCATCACCATCCGGTCTATCATCTGATTCTGGTGACTCGGGGGCGGCATTACTTCGATTATCCCCCTCACCGTTCCGTGCTGGTGGACGCCCAGACGTTGATTTTGATCAATCCGGAGATGAAGCATCAGTTCCGGCAGCTGGGCCGGGAACGGTTTGAGCACATCGGACTGTTGTTCCGGCTGGTCGATGAGCGGGGGGACGAGGCGCTGTTTCCGCTTCAGGCGCTGCTGGGGATTCCGCTCGGGAAGTGTCCGCCGATTGCGGTCTGCCGGCTTTCTCCTCATGAGACGCAGCAGTATCAGGAACAGTACAATGAACTGCTGGAGTTGATGCATGGCCCCGGCATGGACCCCAGGCGGCCGTTCAAGCTGTTCCGGTTGCTTTATTCATTTCTGGAACACTTTCGGACGGATCGTCGCCAGGTTGAATCGGCGTTAGGGCATCGAGACGAGTTGGCCGAAGCGATGGAACGGCAAATGGCCACGCATATCGGAGATCCGACTTTTCACCTGGAACAAATGGCCACGGCGCTGGGGCGCACGCCCAAATATCTGAGTGCCAGATACAGCCGCGTATTCGGCCGAACGTTCCGGAGTACTCTGCGCCGGAAACGGATGGAACGGGCGCAATGGTTGCTTCATGCTTCGCAAATGCAGGTGCGGGAGATCGCCGAACAATGTGGATTTTCCGGGATCAGCTCCTTTTCACAATGTTTTCGGCAGCAATTCGGTCTGTCGCCCCTGGCATATCGGCAGCAGAGACGGGAAGTGTCGGCGGTGTTCGATGGCAGCAAACAGAAACTGGTGCCGGTAAGTTCGTACATGTTGGAGAAAAATGAGTAGCCCCGTCCGATATATCGGAAAACCGCGATAGACCGAACGGGGCGACCGAAAGCTCCCCGTCCCGGACGGTCCGGTCCGAAACGGGGCCAGCGGTGTTATTGGATCGGGGTCAGCACATATTTCCCCGGTCCCGCCTGCTGGAGGAAAGCGGTGTGTTTGCCGGCCTGAACGTCAAATGTCCGTTCGCCAAGCGTGCCGCCGGAAATTTTCCATTTTCCGGCCGCCAGGTCACACAGCAGCAGCTGCCGTTCGGGACCGGCGGGCAGAGTCAACTGCACGGGGGCCTGGATGAAGTCCTTGTTCTTTCCCAGCAGAACCGCCCGGTCCGCCACGCACAGGAGATAGCCTGCGGGCAATTCATTCCACTCCAGCGGCAGCGGCTTCCGATCACCGTCCGTCAGCTGCAGCACGGTCAGAAAACGATCCTGAGCCTGGGCAGTGCGGGGCGTGATTTCCACCCGGCAGCCGTTGGCTTCCGGCAGGGCTTCCGCACCGGCGGGGAGGGGCAGCGTCTGGCCGGAGACGGTACGGACGGCATCGCCTTCCAGAATCTTCATGTTCCGGTCCTGCGGTGCCGGGAGCAGCATACGCAGATGCGCCTGTCCGGTACGTCCGCCGAACTGATTGTGCAGAATCAGTTCGTCGCCATCCGTCAGAGGACGCTTGAGGGTGTTTACCTGCCAGATTTTCTGGAAGTTCGGATTTTTTCCGGTCATATCGTCGGCGATGATGACGACGGCCGGATAGTCCGGACGCTTCAGGTTCAGGAAGCAGAAGGTGCGCTGATAGGCTTGTACCTTGTCGGAATAAGCGCTGGCGAGATCGCCCGACCAGACACTGTAATCCGGTTTGTGGGTATCCGGCCCGAAGTCGCAATAGCGGACGGAGCCGTTGCGATAGAGCGGGTTTTCCCGGGCGTCCTTCAGCGTTTCCGGCGGACGCTGAAAATAACGGGCCCCGCCATCGTTGACGAAATCCCGGTAAAGCGGTTCGGCCGGATCAATGATCCGCATCATGCTGTGCGCAATGGAACGCTTGTTGAACGACATGTCGTAGGGCGTGCCGTAAAACCGGTAGATTCCGAGGTCGCCCGCCAGAAAACCGCGGTAGAAAATCTGGAACGAGCCGGCGTCGGCATGTTGATGGTCGCCGAAATTATATCCGCCGCCTTTGATTTCCGCGATCACGTCGTCGCTCTTGTCGCCCATGGTCCAGCCGGTGCGAGCCACCATGCCGCCGGTGATTTTGCCGAAGTCGATGGTCTGCGGCAGCGATTCCGAGGTTTCCTCCATCGGCAGCGTCGGGTCGTTGATGGTCAGACCGAACTCTTCAAGCGTGCGGTGCATGCCTTTCTGCCGCAACAGAAATTCACCCTTCAGAACCGGATCTTTTGCATAATTGGAGATCAGCAGGAAGACCAGCGGCACCTGCCGGTATTCGCCCGGCTTGGGGAAATCATCGCCGTCACGCAGCATTTCTCCGCTCGGCAAACGCATATAGAGGAAATACTTGCCGATCCCTTTGATGTCCGGATCGAACTGTTCCGCGCCGGCCAGACAACTGGTGAGCCAGACCGCGTGCATTTCGCAGCTGTGGCGGTAATACGAGTAGTTGATTCCTTGATTGTGCCGGGGAGAGCCGTATTCGAAGGCCCGCATCGGAATGAGTTCCTCCCAGATGCGGTAAGCGCAGAGCCGATAGGGTTCGGGATCTTCGTCGTAAATGGCGATCCCCATGGCGAAGAGGTCGCGATTGATCTGCATTTCGCTGCCGTGGCCGCGGATGATCGTCTGGCCGAACGGCGGCCAGCCGCATTCCATGGCCCCGGCCAGTCGCAACATGTGTTTGCGGATGACCGCCAGTTCCTCCGGCGTCAGCAGATCGTTGCAGTAGTCGTAGGTCATGGCACCGGCATAGACGGCGCGTCCGATTGGGCGGGTCACATCCAGCAGGTTGCCGAAAGAGACCCGGGGCAGATAGGCGAGGATCAGGTCGCAGGCTTCCCGTCCGATTTTCCGGTCGCCGGTCATCAGGTAATAAAACGCCTTGGCGCGGACCGCCGCTTCCAGTTCATAACGGGAGCCGACTTCTTCCGACGGTTCGTATTCAAATTTGAAGGGCGTGCGGGCCATTTTCGACACTCGTTCCCAAAGCGGCCGGTTTTCACCGATGGTGAGGTTCTTCCGGATGCGCGGCAAAGACTCCTGCGTGATGAAGATCCGCGGGCGGGTTTTCGGCGGCAGGACTTTCGGCTGATATTCCCGGGCCGCCTGCGGAATCGCGGGAGGCGTGTACGGGCGCAGTTCCAGGTAGTCCAGCTGCAGACCGCGGGGAAGGTTCATGGCGATTTGCTGTTCCTTGCCGGTCAATTCGTATTTGCCGAGCGTGGAACGGTGATATTCCGGTTTGCTCCAGGGCACGAAGGCGACGCGATGGCCCGGCAGCTGGTCATCCACGCGCATGCGCACGAAAAGTGACTGCTGTTTGCGGGTGGCCTTGCGCATGAGTTCGGCGCCGACGTCGTTGGTGGAGGAGCCGAGCACGATGGAATAGATGCCCGGTTTCGGCGCCTTGACCGTGAAAACCAGGTCGCCGATGGGTTCTTTCAGGCGCACCCGGTCGGCGGCGGCGGCTTTGAGCTGGACGCCCTGTTTCCCGGAGAGGGGATCTTTGTGAACGATTTCCACGGTGTCGGGATTGAGGCGTGCCGTCTCCGCCTCGTAGCGGAGCGGCGTGTCTGCGGCGCGGGCCGAAAACGCGGCGGCGGCGCAGCACAACAGGAGTCGATGCAGTTTTTTCATGTCAACATTCATTCCTTGTCGTTGTTGATGTTGAGTTCTGTCGGTTACGAACCGGACGGTTAATAAAACGAAAACGGCGGGCAATCAACGGGTGATGGCCTCCGTGGTCGACGGTAATAAATGCAGTTGCGGCATCAGACAGATCCGGCGGACGTCCGCACCGGGCATTTCCAGGCGCCTCCGGCATTCGGAGAACACCACCCGCCCGGCGAGCTGCCAGTCGATGTAGATGGTGTTGGCCGGCTCATACCCGGGCAGCAGGAGACTTTTTCCGTCCACGGAAATCATCCGGTCCGAAGCAACGGGTGCGCCGTATTTCTTTTTCAGGGCAGATAAGAAAAAATTGTGGTCGGTACCGCTGCTGAAGAAAATGCCTTCCGTCTCCTCCGGAGGCTGTTCCGGCAATTCCCGGTGGGACGCCACTGTCCGGTAATGTCCGTACTGCCGCCAGAGATCGAGGAAAGCATCGGATCGGGCCCGGTGCAGTGGCGTGAACATCGTGGAGACGATGACGGTGCGGATGCCGCGTTTTCGGAAAAAAGCCACGGCCAGTTCCGCCGCCGCATATGGATCAATGGAAATAGGCGAAACCACGCCCTGCAGCGAGCGGTGCATTTCCAGCCCGACGCAGGGGCGGTTGCCCCGGAAGTTCCGGAGTTCGAAACTGTCGTAGACCCCCAGGAAAGCTACCGCGTTGCAATCCCAGATCTCCTCCGGCAGATCCAGCGTCCGGGTATAGTCATAATAGGGAACATAATAGAAGCGCAGCAGATATTCGCTGTCTTCCGCCGCGTCGATCATGCCGCTGGCGGCATGGACACAGTAGCTGGAGATTTTGTCTTCGGACCACAGGACGACGGCGATGACTTTTCGGCCGTCGTTTTTTTCGCCGCGGGCGCGGACATACGTGCCGGAGCCGTGCCGAAGCGTCAGCAGGCCTTTGTCGCACAGTTCCCGGATTACTCTCCGGGCGGTGCTGGGCGGCAGCGAAAACTGTTCCGCCAGCGCCCGGATCGGCGGCAGCCGGTCGCCCGGAGCGAACCGGCCCGCGGCGATCATCGATTCCACATGGGAGCGAAGCTGTTCGGCCGCGTTCCGTTTGTCCTGTGGATCCGGTTGACCGGGTGCTGGTTGAAAGGGCGGTGTCGTAAGAGAGGATATCATGTTGTTTGTAAATTCCATTGACGGTTAGGGGTTCTCGGAAAATCAAGGCATTTGCTCGGAGTGCCTCGTGCCTTGCTTGACGCGCCACAAGTGGGGTTCTCCAAATTCAACATGGGCCAGGCCCAGGGCACTGCCGTCGGACATGGCAAATGTACTGCGCAAGCCGCTTCCGTGCCGGAGTTCTGTGAACTGCGGCTTGGTAACGCTATTGGCGGCAAAGGGATTCACCAGGTAGGGATTCCGATTGGCCGCGGCGGTCCGGTAGCCGTCGCCGGCCCAGATGGTATTGGAAAAACCGCAGGCGAGCAAGATCATGCGACCGCCGTCCAGGCCCTTTAGCGTGGAGAGCTTGAAAAAATAGCAGCGCTTGGAATTGGTGTATCCGGTCGCCATGGTTCGAACATAGCTCCAAGGTTTGAAATAGTTGTTCGGAATGTTCGAGGGCGCATAGTTGTCGGCGGGGCACAGCGCGATACGGGGGTTTTTGTTGTAAAGATTCAGCAAATCGAAGATCAGAGAAGCATTTTTCGCGTGAGAGAACGGTTTATTTTCCGGATCATCGGTCGGGCAGCCGTAGGCGTATTGCGGCGGGATATAGTCATCATAGTCGTTGGAGTAAAGCAGCAATGCCGTGCCGTGTTGTTTTTGCTGGTTGACGCATTCGATTTCCCGCGCTTTGTCCCGCGCTTTGTTCAGAGAAGGCAGCAGCATGGAGGCCAGAATGGCGATGATCGCGATCACGACCAGAAGCTCAATCAGGGTGAAGTACTTCTTCATACAAAAAGTCCTTTCGATTGATTGCTGTTTTGAATCTCTTTGCGTCAAAGTGATTAAAAGTGTTTCGCCTCTCAGTGTTATTATAGAGAAAATAGAAGAGAAAGTCAAGCGAAGATAAGATTTTTTTTGGGAAAATCTTTCCGCTGTCCGAAATATTGAACAATATTTGATGGCGTGGGGCTTTTCCAGGACAACCGCGCGCCGTCAGACCGTCCGGTGCAGCAGATGGTCGATGACTGCGGCGGCGCAATGACAGCCGAAGACGTTGGGAAGATAGGAAATGGTGCCGACCGTCGCATGCATGCGTCCGTCGGCGTCGGTGGTCGTATGGGCGGCCGTCTCCGGGACCGGTTCCGGGGAGAAGATCACTTCCACACCTTCGGTAATGCCGAGTTCCCGCAGCTTCCGGCGCACGACCCGGGCGAGGGCACAGTGGTGCGTCCGGGAGAGATCGGTACGCTTTACCTGTTCCGGGTCCATCCGGCCGCCGGAGCCCATGGAGCTGATCAACGGAATACCGTGATTCCGGCAGGCCGCGATGAACGCGACTTTCGCCGCCAGCTGATCGATGGCATCGACGGCGTAGTCGAAGGGGGGCGCGAAGAGTTCTTCCACGGTGTCGGGCCGGACAAATTCTTTACGTACTTCCAGCTGTACCGCGGGGTGAATGTCCCGGAGACGTTCCGCCAGCACCTCCGCCTTGGGGCGACCGACGGTGGAAGTCAGTGCCGCCAGCTGGCGGTTGCGGTTGGTGGCGTCGACGCAGTCGCCGTCCACCAGCGTCAGGCGTCCGATCCCGGCGCGGCAGAGCATCTCCGCCGCGGCACCGCCGACGCCGCCGAGTCCGAGTACCAGCACGTGGGCGGCGGCCAGTCGGCGGACGGCGTCGTCCCCAAGCAGCATCCGGGTGCGGGATTGAAAAGCGGCGGTTTCGTCCATGATCATTCTCCCTCCAGAAAACAATGAAAATTTTCGGCCAGACGCGTTTCGAATCCCGGCTCGAAGACCGATGCCGCACGATCATATACGGCGTTGATATCCAGCGGTCCGTCGTCGCTTTCGAGTCCGATTCTGCGTCCGCCCCGCAGGGCTTCCGGAAAAGCCGACGCAATGAAGAATCCGTATTCCTCCAGTTCCGCCAGAAATGCCGGAGAGCCCCGGAATCCATGGTACAAACAGCGCAGTCCGGTAAACGGCCGCAGCGCCAGGCGCAATTCCTGCCAGGCGCGCACACAGTGCAGCACCACCGGCTTGCGCAATTCCGCCGCGACGTTCAACGCTTCCGTCAGATAACGGCGCTGCACGGACAAGTCCGGCCCACGGAGTCGGTCCAGTCCGATTTCGCCGATAGCATCGGCCTTTTCCGCCATGCTTTTCCAATCGGAGGGCAAGCCGGAGAAAACCGCGGGCAGATGCCACGGATGCAGTTCCAGCGAGTAGCGAACCGGGCGCGGAGGCGGTGTGGCGGTGGACAGGAGCAACTCCGCGTTGGCGCATTCCGGCAGGCGGTGAGTATGAAAGTCGACGGTATGCATGGCCTTTTTACCGCTTAGATGGGTTTGGTCAGCAGTTCGGCCATGGCCGGCCCACCGGCGACCAGCTGTCCATGGCACATGGCCAGTGCCAGCGCGTCGGTGGCATCCAGCGGAATGCGGTCCAGTTCCATGCGCAGCTGGGCCGCCATCATCAGAGCCACCTGTTCCTTGGCGGCGCCGCCGTTGCCGACCGCCGCCTTTTTCGCCCGGCGCGGGGAATAGGCGTAGCAGGGGATGCCCTGTTCCGCCAGCGCCGCGAGAATGGCGCCGCGCGCCATGCCGAGAATGATGGCGGTCGCCGCGTTTTTGCCCATGAAGGGTTCTTCCAATGCGGCAGCGTCCGGTGAAAACGTCTTGACCAGTTCCCGGATGCCGCCCGCCAGCCGCCGCAGACATTGCGTATGAGGCAGACGGGCGGAATTTTCAATCACGCCGCAGTCGATGACGGAAAAAGTTCCATTTTCCAGGCGCAGCACCCCGTATCCGGTGGTGCGGATGGCCGGATCGATGCCCAGAATGACCATGGAACTGCCTTTCCCGTCGTTTCCACTGTCCGGACGACCCCGGGAAGCGGATCCGGCGCCGTGCGCCGACGCTCCGGAGCAAATCCGGGAGCGGTCCGGCGCTTATTCTTCGTCCGCGAGCTGATCGGCGATTTCGTCGGCGATTTCGAAGTTCGCGGTCACCAGCTGTACGTCATCCAGATCTTCCAGCCGGTCGATCAGCCGCAGCACCTGCCGGGCGATGCCGGGATCGGAGATTTCCACCGTAGTGGCGGGACGGCGGATGACTTCCGCTTCGTCCGTGGGGATCTGGTGGTCGGCAAACACCTTGACCAGGGCTTCGAAGTTTTCCGGATCGGCCCAGATTTCGGCAACGCCGTCTTCGACGATCAGGTCATTGGCACCGGCATCGAGGACCAGATCCATGAGTTTGTCTTCATCCGCCCATTCCCCCGTGATGACGAAATGCGCCTGGCGGGTGAACATGCGCGCGACCGCGCCGGAGGTCGCCATGTTGCCGTTGTTGCGGTCAAAGGCGAACCGTACTTCGCTGGTGGAGCGGTTGCTGTTGTCGGTCAGGCATTCGACCATGACGCCGACACCGCCCGGGGCGTAGCCTTCGTAGACGATTTCCTTGAAGACGACATCGCCGAGTTCGCCGCAGCCTTTCTTGATGGCCCGTTCGATATTGGCGTTCGGCATATTGGCGGCGCGGGCGGCAGTGAGAGCGGCACGCAGCCGGGGATTGGCGGCGGGATCGCCACCGCCCATTTTGGCGGCGACCATGATTTCCTTGCCGAGACGGGAGAAGATTTTGCCTTTCTTCTTGTCGGCGGCGGCTTTCTGATGTTTGATGTTAGCCCATTTGCTGTGACCGGACATGGAGTTCCTCGCGATTTTAGTTGAATAGCATTTTTCTGTAATTCGATAATGTAGCCTCAATGACCGGATTCGTCAAGTTTTTTCCCGCGGTTTTTCCGTGTAAAATCCGTTGATACGGCGGTGAAAGTTTTCCGGGAAAAAGCGGCGGCGGGGAATTGACGGTGCCTGGTTTGCGGTTACATTATGAGAAAAGTGATTCGTTTCAGCGCGTGATGGAATATTTCGGAAGAACAGGAGGTCCCGTTATGGCTCCACGGTATGGAGTGGATTTTGAATTGAATGGCAAAGACGCATTGATCCGCAATGTTGATGCGGTACCGCTTGCCGATGTTTACGGCGGAATCTGGTCGGAAACCAGTGTGTCCACATTTACGAAAAAAGGCCAGAAAAAGGAATACCGCATCGGCTCGTCCCGGGATATTACGATTGAACATTCGCAATTCAGCAACGGAGCGGACGCCACCGGTCTGGTGGTGGAGGATGCGGGGAAGGTTTTTGCCGGCAAGCTGCTTACCCGGATGCAGGCGCTGAACAGCAACGGCGACAAGCTGGCCTTGAAATACAATCAGACGGCATCCGGCAATGTGACGATTTCCGTCAATACGCAGGTGGATATGCTCTTCGGCGCCAAAAATGTTGCAGTTGTCGATTCCCGGATCGGGGTGCTGTTGGGCGGAAATTTTACCCTGACCAAGGGAACGGCGACACGGGTCAGCAGCGTTGTCCCTTATTCCATTGCCAGTACCTGTAAAATCAGTGCGACGGGGACCCTGACGCTGAGTAACAGCGTCGTCGGAAATGTGACCGGGTATTACCAGGTGGAGATTACGCGCGCGGAGGCTCTGACGTACGGCGACTTTCGCGGCGGCACCTTCACGGTAAGCGGGGAGATGGTCGCGTCGCGTCTGGAGCAGTTTTCCGACCTGCTGAATTACGCCTATTCTCTGTACGACGTGAACGGTACGCGCGTCGGGGTGGAGTCGTATCGGAATGTGTTGCAAACTTCCAAGGCACGCGGTTCCCTGACCATCGGCAGCCGGGATGAAACGGCTCCGGTAACGGTGGGAAAGATCGACGGCTATGCCACCGTGGAATTGCGGAACGTTCAGGGGCAAACCGTAACGGGTGGGAATTTTCACCGGTATGAGAGCGGGACGCTCAAATATTCTGCTGCGGGATCCATTCGGGTGATCGGTTCCCGGCTGGAGTCGCTGCAGATGTTTGCCAACGCCGAGATTCAGGATTCCCGGATCACGGGCGACGTCAACCGGCTCAACCGGACCGACCGGAACGGCAGACTTTCCGGGATCAGTGTATATGGAAAGCTGACCGCGGGCAACGTCGAACTCCGGGCCGAGAACGGCGTCGACCGGGGGGACATCATCGGCTACCGCACGGTGGTGCTTCAACAAGTTACGGCGGATGAGGTGTTGGCGTTGCCGAACGGTCATCTGAATACGACCGCCAGCACCGGCAGCATCGAGGTTTCGGCCGGAAGCGATCTGAATCAGATTACCAATTATTATACCGTGCGAATCGAAAATTCCAAAGTCAACCAGGTCATCGGCGGAAAAACCGTTGCCAGCATGGATACGCGGGTCAGCCGCGGATCCATTACTGTGCAGTCCGTGACCAGCAGTCTGCAGGATGATACGGAAGGTTTGTATTATTTTGCCTCCGCCACCGTGGAGGACAGTGTGATCTGGCGCATCGCCGGGGGAAAATATGCACAGGGCAAGGAAACCGCCACCGGTACGCTGACGGTGCGCAATTCCACAATCAAAGCTGATGACGGTATTACCGGATACCGGGTGGTGAGTTTGTATCATGCGGAAGTGGTCAACGTCGTCGGCGGAAACATCAAGACAACTTACAGTTCCACCGGGGCGTTCAGCGCGGAATATGCCGTTGTTTCCGGAGAAATCCGGCGTTACTCGAAGGTGCAACTGACCGCTTCCACAGTCGGCGCCGGTGTGTTTGGTGGGAAATATACCGGAGGCACTTATCTGTGCGGGGCGCTTTCCACGGAAAACGGTGTTCGGATCGGCGCCGGCGCGGATCGGGTGGCCGTCAGCGGTTTTGCCACAGTTACTCTGGCCGATACCATCGTCGATGGCGACGTGGTTGGCGGCAAACGCAGCGGCGATTCCGAGAAATCCAGCCGGCTGGTCAGCGGCCGGCTGACGCTGCGGCAGAGCCGGGTGGAAGAGATTCGCGGCTTCAGCTCCGTAACGCTGGAAAACGCCGTGACGGGACAAATTTCCGGCGGGAATTTCTCCGGCGGCAAATACCGCGCCGCCGGTACGCTCAAAGCGGAGGCAGACAGCGAGATCGCCGGAATTACCAATTTTAAAACCGTCCGATTGGAAGACAGTACGGTTCTGGGGGATATCGGAATTGAGAACGGATATGCTTCCAGCGGCTCTTCGCTGGTGCTGGATTCGGTGGATTTCGGCGGTGCGGAAGAGGTGGATATTTTCGGGTTTGCCAAGGTCATTGTATCGGATCTGGAGGGAACGATCAGCAGTCTTTCCATGACGTCCGGCAACGACCGGTTGGAGGTGCGCTCCGGAAACGTGCTGGTGGCGGCATCCGGAACCAGCGCCGGTACCGCGAATTTCGGCGCGGGCAAAGATACGCTGGACATCGATGCCGGTGCGAGTTTCGCCGCACGGCACCTGGAGGGACTGGAAAAGGTCACCGGAAAAGGGGTGTTGTATTTCCAGTACGTCAATGTGTATTCCGGAGACGGCATTCAGTATGCCTCCACCTTGACCCGGCATCAGATCCGCAACTGGGACGCGGCGTTTGACCGGAGCAATGACACGCTGGCCACGGCGTCGCAGCT
>CASDQW010000022.1 GCA_949282965.1 uncultured Lentisphaeria bacterium | reverse complement strand
GCCAGCAATGCCTCTTTGCCCATATCCGTGGTCGCGCCGGTATCGGAATAGGTGATTTCCCGCAGAATGCCGGCCCGGTTCGGGATAAAGGTGGTGGTGGGCAGCGCAACGATGTCGGAGGCGAAAGCGTCTGTCGTCGATTTCGTGCCTGCCAGAGGATCTGCCGCCGTCGTTCCGATGGTGGCCACGTTCGAGGTCAACGCATAGAAGATATTCTTCCCTTCAGGGGTATTTACCCGGTTATTGAGATTGACTTTGGCGGCATCGTAAGTGGCCGACGTCATCTTGATCTGGTCGAGAATGCCCGCGTCCCCCTCATCGTAAGAGGAGCCGGTGGCATCGATTTCCACCTCGGGATTATACTTATCCGGTCGGGAGAATTTGGCATCGGCGGCTTTGAGGTTGATGGTCTCCCACTTGGCTCCCCGGTGAATGGCCCCCAGTTCCAGGGGCGACGTCATCGGCGCATTGCGGATATAGGCGGTGGACAAGGTTTCCGGTGCACCTCCCTCCTTGTCGCCGGCATTGGCGGGGAGACAGTTCACATTTTGATTGCCGAAAGTGGTGTCTCCGCCATACCCTTCCGGCTGAGGCGGGGTTCCTACAACGGCGGATGTGGTGCAATATTTCCAGTTTTCATAGTCGCCTTCGCCCTGATAAAGGTTTTCTCGGGGATCGTCTACCGAAAAGCCCCATGCCGCGCTGGAAACTTTGGTTTCATCCTTGGCAATGACCTGATTCATAATCTCTTGTTCTGTTCCAGACGGTACCGTCAGGTCTCGAGTAAAGTCTACATTGGCACCGTCCTGCGTAAGCACCATTTTGTTTATTTTGAAATTTTGGACGGAAACCTTTACGGTAACATTGGCAGTGTTTTCCGGATTCTCAATATCAGACACTTGGAAGGGAACAGTTGAAACTCCGCTGCTGTTATTGACGCCGTATCCGTATCGATTGGTGATATTTCCGATCGAAATAGTTACATTATCGATAGAAACTGTTTGCGCGCTGACTGCTGAGGTGCCGCCAACCGAGACGTTGACATCGAAACTACCGCTGAGAGTGACAGAGTAGGTGCCGGCAGGGATATTTTCATAAATGTCAAAAATTTCTGCCGCTATCGATTCCACACTGACGGTGCCGTCAATGTTTGCAAAGGTTTGCGGTACTCCCTCAACCGATTTTTCGAAGTCGGTTCGAGCGGCAGTGGCAGCAACCTGTACGGCTACCTCGTTGAGATATGGTGTCCGCTCATTACCGGTATAAGTGGGATAGGTCATAGTGGTCTGCCAGGAGGTGGGCTCAACGTCAGAAGTCGGAATGTTGTCGCTGTCGGAATAATCGATCAGGTTCGCGGCAATCTGACGGCGGCGATCCTCCAGACTCGCATAGGCTCCTTTATCATCGCCGATCATACGGAGAAACTGCAAGCGCATTCCCGTTGGCGTCACACTGTCATCGGTCTTGAACACCGGCGCGTTTTCATTGGCCAATCCGAGCAGCCGATTTACCGCATCCTCGCTGTTGGCGGTGGTGCTGAGCCCGGAATCCCAGTCTTTGCGGGCCAGGTTAAATCGATGATAATAGGTGGCGGAATCACTGATTTCCTCGGCGTTATCGCCACACTGTGGATCGTGGGGATAACTTTCCGCCTCGGTCCGGCCGCCCATGGAAAAATAGGTACGGATCAGATTTTGGGTGGCCTCAGGAACCGAAAACTTTCCGAAGAAAGCGTCATAATCGCTATAATCTTCATTCAGAACCTGCGGACTGCTGGTATGGTCTTCCCGCGGATCGTTGAACTGCGCGGCGGCACTTTCCAGGAATGCGTCATTACTGACAATGACTTTGCTCAAATCGAACTCTTTCATATCCACGCCGGGACGGTTTTCCCAGGACGTCGGATAGCCGAGGGTTGGTTTTCCCCGCAGCGCTTCCGAGAAACTGATGACGCCCGGCTTCGGAAGCACCATATAGGCATAACGGCCGATGATGGGCGTGGTACTGCTCTCCGGTTCGCCAGTGCCGGTATTGATTCTTTCATACAAATACACCCATTCCGGCTGTTTGTTGCTGGCAGGCGTATATTGATCGGAACCGATGGTGACGGTCAACAGCGATGAATTGCCTTCCAAAGCGTCGGTTTTACCGGAACCCTTGCTGACCAGTGAGGAAAAATCAGTGAGTGTTGGATTTTCCTTCTGAGTCCGCATAAAGTCCACCAGCAGTTGGTTGGTGGCGGTTTTACCGAAATAACGCGCTTGAGAGCGGGCACTGTTGTTGGCGGCGGAGCTGCGGGCGATGACGGCATTGGTGACGAAGGCCAGAGCCATGGCCAGCAGGAGGCTCATGACGCCCAATGCCAGCAACAGCGCGACGCCTTTTTCCTTTTGACGAATATTATGCTGCATGATTCACTCTCCGGGGGACAGACTTGTTCTTAGTTCCGGTCGCCGATAAAGACGATCCGGGTGAATTTCTTTTCCTGTTCTTTCAGTATGTCGGTTTTCTCGCTTCCGGAAGCATTCAGCCAGCGTTCGTAGTACGGGTCCGGCAGAATTCCGAGTTCAATCCTCACCAATGCCGGTACGTAAGGATAATACGTGACGCCGCCGGATGATTTATCATGCTGATTCCACTGGATTTCCGGCGTGCCATTATAATTGTAGATACCAGGAGAAATCTTGAAGCTGGTGATATTGGGAATGATCATCGTCGCCTTGGCCTCCAAGGCGCCGTTTACGTTTTTCTGCCCCGCGTAGGTGTTCAGGTTGGCATACATGCTGTCGGCAATGTTTTCATAGCTGGCGGCACTGGGGAAAAAGAGATTGCGGTATGTTGCTCCATCTTTGTCGCAGATTGTGGCAATCAGCAGTTCATTGTCGCCATCTACCTGAAAAGAGGCGAAGAAGAGCGACGTGTTCCCGCGCGGGCGCAGCGGAGATTTGGTGGCGAAATAGATGGCGTCCCGTTCCGCCGGATCCGTCGTTTTGTTTTTTACAATGATGAAGGGCGTTTCGTTTTCCTTGTAATAGGTGGACTGCAGCAGGGTGGCCATCAGATCCATGGCAACGCGGGCGTCGGAATAGACGGTATTTCGGCTCTCCGAGCTGGACCAGATACGCTGGGCGCCGGAGAAAAACTGCATGGTCATGGCCATCAGCAGACTGAACACCCCCATCGCCACAATGATTTCCAGCAGCGTAAAGGAGGATTTTCGAAAGAAACCTCGTGTATTTTTCATGACAGACAAGCTCCGCATTTTACAACAGGTCGGTCGGCAGAGCCGCCGGGTTCAACAGCGTCAATCGGTAGAGTCGTTTTTCCCGCATGGAATAAGGCTGAGTCACCGGCCAGCTCAACTCCATGCACAACTCAATGGCCGCTTTTTCAGGCATCTTTTCCGGCGTTTCGTACTCGTAAGTTTCCTCGCCGGTGGTTTCATTGGTGGTAACTTTTACATAACGGGCGAAGGCCGGTTCCCACCAGACCAGGGCGTCCACGGCGAAATCAGTGGTATCTACGCCGTCAATTTCCACCGTTTTCAAAAAACGGAAATAGCCCTTTGTCGAATGTCGCTTGATGCCGTTGTCATCGACATTGGTCCAGGCCCCGTCATCATCGGCGACGGGGGTTTCCCCGATCGAAGGAATTGAGCTAACCAGATAGTTGTCTACAAAAGTACTATCCTGCGCATTGCCGGAAGCATCTCGCCAGCTGCTGATGACGGCACCTTCCAAGTAACTCAGCATGTATTCCGCCGCGTCCGGAATGTTGTTGTCGGTGGTAGCGGCGCTGCTGGCATTCAGCCCGACTGGAAAGAGCACCATGATGCTGGAAAGCCCGATGGCGATGACCGCAATAGCCAGCGCCACCTCGATCATATTGAAATATTGCAGAATGCGCGTTCTCATTCCCCGTCTCCTCCGAGTTCAATATTGATTTTTCCGGTGAAGGGGTTGATTTTTAGTTTCATTTCGTTGGCGGGGCGCGACGGATTGTCCGGATCGACATTGGTGTAAACGACGTTGTTCCCGGACATGACGCCTTCGGCCAGGCTGATGTACGTTACCTCGGCCGGGGCGGCAAGTGCGCCGTAAGCGTTGAAGACGATGGCACGATGCGGAAAGCCTTCTTCCGCATTTCCCGTGCTGCTGACCGTGTAAATATTGGTTTTCACTTCGGAATTGGTGGCGGGAGCATTGACCGAATTGAAGCTCGCCCCGGTAATAATGGCTCCCTTGCCCAGGGAAATCCATCTGCTCGCGGGGGTGTAATTGAAAAATGAAAAGGAGTTGTCGCTGCCGGTCGGAGTAACGTAACAGGTTCGGATAGCGGGTGTGCCGCCGTTGTTGGTCCCTTTGTAATCCAGCAGCAGCGCCACGTAGCGGCGCTGGGTGATCGCCTGGGACTGCGCCTGTTCCAGACCACCTTTTAGGGTGTTGGCGGCATTGGTCACGGTGCCGCCCGTGATCATCTGGTTGAATGCGGGCAGCCCGATGGCGATCAGCATGATCCCGAGCGCCATGACGACCAGCAGTTCGATCAACGTGAAATGCGTTTTGTTCATGCGTTTCATGAGCGGGAACTCTCCGGTGAAATTATTTTTCCCAACTGCAGATGTCGTCGGTGGTGTTGTCGCCGAGATTGTTCTGGTTCAACCCGGAATTGTCCACCCCGTTGGGACCGAGAGAGTAGAGGAACACACTGCCGGAAAGAAGCCAGCCTCCGTCGTAGTTGTTGGGGGTCGTGATCCCGGAACGAAGTTTGGCGCCGGACCCAGCAGGGATATAAACTTTGTTGGTATAGTTAACATTGATCAGGACCGTGTAGGGGTTGCCCCAGGGGTCGCTCCACCAGATGGTGTCATTATCGTTTTCATTATATTCCGGGGGGGCGTCCAGAAATTTGATGTTGCGGGTGTTGATGTTCTTGTTGGCAGCACTGATGTCCTCGGGAGCGCAAAGTTCCCGGATAAACTCCCGGTAAGTATCTTTATAGTTGGTGTCCCCCAGGTCTTTATTGCCGATGGCGATGACCTTTTCGCCGTCTTTTGAGGTGGAAACATGTTTTGCCGTTTTTCCATTGAAGGTGGCGGTAGGAGAGTCATTTGTTCCGCCCGTTTTCACCATCTGGCCGTAATTGGTCTCCACGTTTTTGAGGGCCATGCGGATGGAATTCATGTCGGCCTTGGCCTGCGTGATCATGCCTTTCTGGCGACCGCCGCTGACGGCCGGCAGCAGCAGCCCGGCCAGTAATCCGATAATGCCGATGACAACCAGCAGCTCGACAAGGGAGAAATCATGACGTTTCATATGCGGCAACTCCATATATATTGTATCGATCTCCTGTTCAACGGGGGCCTGAAGCCATACCCATTCGTTCATACCATAGGACATTTTCCCGCACTTTGCAACCATGAAACGTTTTTTTTTTAACAAAATAGGCGAAAAGCTTGACAACGGAGTGCAGAACGGCTAGGTTAAATACGGAATGGCCGCAGAGATTTTCCGACGGTCGCGGCTTTCCGAGGCGAGTCAATCCAAACAACGGAGATATTGTCATGCGCGGGACGAAAACACAATTTACCATGGTCGAACTCCTGGCGGTGATCGCGGTCATCGCGATTCTGGCCGGCCTGCTCTTTCCGGCAATCGGTGGCGCCCGGGCCAAGGCGCGCGCCGCCGCCTGCCTCAGCAACCAGAAACAGGTGGTAATGGGGATTCTGCAGTCGCTGAACGACAATGGCCAGTATTTTTATTCGGTCGATTACACGTCCACCAGCGATCACACCAACGATCAATCCCGCTGGACGTATCGGCTGAAGGATCGCAAATATCTGCCGGATTATGCCGTGATGCGCTGCACCGAAGTCTTGTTCCCGGCCAAAAAACCTGGGTCCTTCGGGGAAGACGCCTTCACTTTCGGCGCGGCCTACATTGACGACAGCAACGATCCGAAGGGGATCGACTTCCGCGGTACGAAGTACCTGATGGACGATGATGACTCCGTTTCGCCGACCGCGCTGGCTCTGGGCGGTTGCTCCTGGAACAGCAGTGCCGAAGGCGGCGGCGCCCTGATGGCGTTTGACGGTTCGGGGAGCGATTTGCCCCACGGCAAGCTTTATCTGCCGCATCGGAAGGCCGCCAATATGTTTTTCCTGGACGGCCGTGCCGCAGCGGTGAGTGAGGGCGAAGTGAAGGGCAATGACAAACTTTACTATCCCGGCTGGAGCGGCGGCAACGCCAAGGCCATCAAGATTCCGCAGAACAAGTACGAGCTGAGATAAGAATTTCGTATCCGCTCTCCGGTTTTTCATCGGAGCTGAATGGGGCCCGCAGGCGAATGTCTGCGGGTCTTTTTTTGGGGGGAGTGGGACGAGACTGGTGCGGCGGTTTTACGGCAAGAGTACCGGGATGTGTGCGGGGGGATATTGGGATTCCATTGCGCATGCAAAAAAAACTCCGCGTTGCCGCGGAGTCGGAGGAAACGGATGAACGCCGTTCAGAAATTGAACAGATCGTCGCAGATGGTGACGTTGTCGTTATCCCGGAAGTCCTTTTTTTCATACGTCTGATTTTTCAGGGTCGTCCAGTTCTTGCTGAACTCGGCGAAACGGCCGTCCGGACCGGCGGAAATCAGATCATAGGATTCCTTGTTGATCTCGCCGGGGCAGCGGTAATAAATCTGATTGCCCCAGGCGTCCACCAGATACTGGCATTCGTGAGAGGCGCCGGTATCGACGGTGGCCAGGCTACGCAGGGATTCCGGGTCCAGCTGCTTGACGAAGTCCGCCATGTAATTGCCCGTTACCTGCATGGCGGTGTTCAACTTGGCCTTGGGGCTGTCGCCGGATTCCGAGTCATCGCTATCGGGCACATCGCCGTCTTTGTTGAAAAGGTAGATTTTCCCCTCATCGCCTTTGGCGCACGGGGGATAGTAACCGTATTTCGCCTTCATGTTTTCCAGCGCCACTTCAATCTGTTTCATCGCGGAACGGGTGGCGGATTCCTTGGAGGAATTCATGGCGTAGGAGTACCCGCCCACGCCGATGCCGACCAGAATGCCGATGACCGCGATAACGGCGAGCAGTTCGATCAATGAGAAAGATTGTCTTTTCTGTTTCATTTTCCTGGGTCTCCGGGTTGTATTGAGGTGTATTCCCGTATATTTTATTGCCGAATGGTAAAAAAAGCAAGATGGATTGGAACAAGATGTATTCGAAATTGGAAATTTATGTGCCGGCCACCCATGCGGAGGCCGTCAAAAACGCCGTTTTCCGTGCCGGCGCCGGGACGCTCGGACGGTACCGCGCCTGCTGCTGGCAGACTACCGGCACCGGCCAGTTCGAGCCGCTGGAAGGCAGTTCACCCTTTCTCGGGGAAGTTGGTGCTCTGGAGCGGGTGGAGGAGGTCAAAATCGAGGTGCTGTGCCCGACGGCGCGCATGCCGGAGATCATCCGGGCGTTGCGGGAGGCGCACCCTTATGAAACTCCGGCGTTTCAGTACTGGCCGGTCCAGATCTGCTGAGGGGGGAGGGGGCGATGTCTTTATTCATCACCGAACTGTTTGAAAATCCCCGGTTTTTCGCGGCGGTTTCCGTACTGGTGATCTTCTCCATCTGTCTGCATGAGTTCTGCCACGCATGGGTGGCGTTGAAACAGGGAGACCCCACGGCGGCGGACCGGGGGCATCTGACGCTCAATCCACTGCGGCAGATGGGACTTTTTTCCATCATCACTTTTCTGATGATCGGAATCGCCTGGGGGGCGGTGCCGGTGGATCCGGCGCGGATGCGGCACAAATACAGTCATCTGCTTGTGGCGCTGGCCGGCCCCGCGGCAAATCTGGGGTTGTTCGTGGTGTTCACCGTGCTGGCGGCCCTGCTGTTCAAGGCGGAAACGTCGAATGGCTTTGCCTTTTCCATGCTGCTGAACGGGGCGATGCTCAATATGGTGCTGATGATCTTCAATCTGCTGCCGATTCCCGGACTGGACGGCTGGGTGGTGGTGGAAACATGCTTTCCCGGGGCGGTACGGACGGGATCGGAGGTGGTCCGGGGGGCGTTTTTCATTCTGATTGTGCTGCTGCTGTTCGGATTTCCGTGGTTGTTCAAGATCGGTTCGGTCATGACCGGGTGGTTGTTGAACGGCTGTTTGACGGTATTGGGAGTCTGATTCATGCGTGAACACGGTCCGGTCTGGAGCGTCAGCGACGCCAACAGCGCGGTGCGCGATCTGGTGGAAAACAGCTTCATGCCCTTCTGGCTGCGCGGCGAGATCAGCAATCTGGTCATTCACCGCTCCGGGCATGTGTATTTGTCGCTCAAGGACGAGCGGAGCCAGATCCGCGCCGTCTATTTCGGCGGAGCGGCGGCGGTGCGGGAACTGCAGTTGCAGAACGGCGCGCAGATCGAGGCGCACGGGCGTTTGACGGTTTATGAGGTGCGCGGCGAATACCAGTTCGCCATCCGGACGATCCGGCCGACCGGTCTGGGGGAATTGCAGCGCCGATTCGAGGAACTCAAGCGGAAATTGGAGGCGGAGGGGCTTTTCGCGCCGGAACGCAAGCGGCCGATCCCCGCGTTGCCGCGCGCGGTGGGGGTGATCACCAGTCCGACCGGAGCGGCGATCCGGGATTTTCTGCAGATTGTCGACCGGCGTTTCCCCAATCTTCCGGTCAGAATCTATCCGGCGCAGGTGCAGGGGGCGGGGGCCGCGGCGCAGGTGGCGGCAGGAATTGAATTTTTCAACCGCGCCGGCAATGTGGAGGTGCTGGTCGTCACCCGGGGCGGCGGCAGCATGGAGGACCTCTGGCCCTTCAACGAGGAAGTGCTGGCCCGGGCGGTGGCGGCGAGCCGGATTCCGGTTATCAGCGCGGTGGGGCATGAGATTGACTTTACCATCTGCGATTTCGTTGCGGATCTGCGGGCTCCTACGCCGTCGGCGGCGGCGGAGCTGGTGATCGGGCGGCGGGAGGAGATGGAGGCGACCGTCGAGCGGCTTGCGCGATCGTTGCGGCGCGCGGTGGATTTCCGTTTGATGGAGGCGCGTGGAGCACTCGACCGGCTGGCGGGTAGCGCCTGTTTCCGGGAGCCCCGGCATCTGGTGCAGATGCGGGGGCAGCAGCTGGATGAATTGCAGTTGCGCCTGACGGCGGCGGCGGAGCTGGCGGTCACGGTGCGGCGCCACCGGCTGGAGGCGCTGGCGGGGCGGTTGCATATTCTCGATCCCCGGCGGCAGCTGGAACGGGGATATGCGATTCTGACGGACGGCGCGGGGCGGCCGGTGGTTTCGGCGCTGGGACAGCGCCGGGGCGCGGAACTGACCGCCCATCTGGCCGACGGCACGCTGGATCTGACGGTGCGTTGAAAGAAAAAGCTCCGACGCGGTCCAGAGACCGCGCCGGAGCGGGATGTCGAACGAGACGTCGATTGTTTACATCAGCATGCCGCCGTCGACGTTGATGACCTGTCCGGTCACGTAATCGGCGTCCGGCGAGCAGAGGAAGTAGACGACATTGGCCACATCCTGCGGCGTGCCGCCGCGTTTGGCGGGAATGATGGTGAGAAAGGCGTCGGTCGCTTCCGGAGAGAGCTTCGCGGTCATGTCGGTGATGATGTAGCCCGGCGCGACGGCGTTCACCTGAATGTTGCGCGAGGCGAATTCCTTGGCGGTGGTTTTGGCCAGGGCGATCACGCCGGCCTTGGAGGCGGAATAATTGGCCTGACCGACGTTACCCATGCGACCTACGACAGAGGCAATGTTGACGATCTTGCCGGCGCGCTGTTTCATCATCGGGCGACAGGCGGCCTTGGTAAAGTTGAACGTTCCCTTCAAATTGACCGCGATGACGGCATCCCACTGTTCCTCGGTCATGCGCATGATGAGCGTATCCTTGGTGATACCGGCGTTGTTGACCAGGATGTCGAGTCGGCCGAAATCGGCGACAACCGCGTTGACGGTGGCTTCGGCGTCTTCCAGTTTCGCGACGTTGGCGGCATAGGCGCGGGCTTCGACGCCGCGGGCTTTGAATTCATCGGCGGTGCTCTGAGCAACGTCGAGCATGATGTCCACGATGGCGAGCTTGGCGCCTTCGGCGGCGAGCCGTTCGCAGATGGCTTTGCCGATGCCGCGGGCTCCGCCGGTGACCAGCGCGATTTTTCCTTACAGCCGTTTTTCCTGACTCATGAGACAAGTTCCTTTCGTATGAGATGAAATGACGATTCAGTTATGAAAAGCCTGGAGCGTTTCCATGCTGTTGATGTTGGCTGTCGGCAGCTCGGGGATCGTGCGCCGCATCAGGCCGGTCAGCACATTGCCGGGGCCGAATTCGATCATGCGTTCACCGCCGGCGGCGACCATGGCGCGGACACATTCCTCCCAGCGGACGCTGCCGGCGACCTGACGGGCGAGGTTGTCGCGGATTTCCGCGACCGACGCCGCGGGCGCGGCACTGAAGTTCTGCCAGACCGGGATCTCCGGCATCCGGATCGCCGCCTCCGCCAGAACCGGTTTCAGGGCATCACCCGCCGACTGCATCAGCCGGGAGTGGAAGGCACCGGCGACGTTGAGCACGATCACCTTGCGCATGCCGCGCTCCTTGAGCTGTGCGACGGCTTCGGCGAGTTTGTTCTTCTCGCCGCTGATGACGATCTGGCCGGGGTTGTTGTAATTGGCCACGTCGATGCCGCATTGGTCGCAGACTTCGCGGATGACGGCGGCGTCGCCGCCGAGGACGGAGGCCATGCCGCCGCATTCGGCGCGGCAGGCGGCATCCATGAGTTCGGCGCGTCGGGCCAGCAATTTCAGACCGTCGGCGAAGGAAAAGGCGCCGGCGGCGTAGAACGCGGCGTATTCGCCCAGGCTCAATCCGGCGCAGCCGATCGGGCGGATTTCCGGAAATTGTTCGCGGAAGGCCGCCAGTGCGGCGCAGCTCATGGTGTAGATCGCCACCTGGCAGTAACGGGTTTCGGTCAGCTTGTCAGCGGGGCCGTTGAAGCAGATGTCGCTCAGAGAATAGCCGAGCACCGTATCGGCCTCCTGGAAAACCGCCCGGGCCGCGGCGCTGCTTTCCGAAAAATCCCTGCCCATGCCCACCGTCTGGGCGCCCTGTCCGGAAAAAACGAAAAAGTCTTTCATAAAAAATCCTGAGTTGCTGGCACATTCTCTCTGTTGCATGTTCCTCAACTTACACCGGAAAGGGCGAAAATTCAAGCGGATGCTGTTTTTTTGTCGATGATTCGAAGGCGGTGGAAGCCTCGTTTGGCGGCCCGGTGGCGGGGACTGGAAATTTTTAAAACCACCATTATATTACGGCCAGACAGGAGGAGAAACGGACATGAGCGAGCAAAAACAGAACCATTCCGCAATGCTGCTGGGCGTGGGATTGGACAACCGGGACGGTCATCAGCGGATCACCCGGGGGGACAATTTCTGTCTGGTGGGCGGTTCCGAGGTGTCACGAAATTAAAAGTATATCCGAAAACTCGCTGTTATCGGGGAAAATGGACGAGTTTCAGGATTTGGCCACTGATTCGAATAAAACGCACGAACCGGATTTGTCGACGGATTTCACTTAAATC
>CASDQW010000021.1 GCA_949282965.1 uncultured Lentisphaeria bacterium | reverse complement strand
AAAGAACAATAGCGCCATTTGCCGGAAAGTTCAAATGGCTGTATATTCTAATCATGATCTTTCATCAATCATCAGGTTTGAGGAATTTTTTGTTATGGCGAATGAGTTGAACCGTTCCACCTATCTGTCCCGAAACGTCGGAGACTTCCCGGCGGAAACTGTGATTGCGGGCCGCCGTTACATCAAGGTCGATGACCTGCGCTACGGCACCAATCCCCATCAGCCGGCGGCCTATTATAAACCGGCGGACGAAATCTGTGTCATCGGCGATATGGAAATCCTCAAAAACGGCAAAAACGGCCTGTCGCAAACCAATCTGGAGGATATTTCCTACGCGTTGAACATCGTCAAGTTCTTCGACGCTCCCGCCTGCGCGGCGATGAAACACGTCAACCCTTCCGGTGCCGCGGTCAGCCGCGCCGGCGACACCCTGCGGGATGTTTATCTTAAAGCGCGCGACGCCGATGCCCGCGCGGCGTTCGGCAGCGTGATCGCCTTCAATACCGAAGTAGACGCCCCGACCGCCCGGGAAATCATGAAAACCTTCGCCGAGTGCGTCGTCGCTCCCGCCTTCGCCCCGGAAACGCTGCAGATCTTCAACGATAACGAAACCTACAAACTGAACCGTCATATCCGTATCGTCCGCTGCGGCGATCCCCGGAAATTGCCGCGCTTCACCGGCGAATCCACTGCAGCGACCGCCAACACCATGAAAGTTCTCGCCGACGGATCGCTGGTGATTGCCGCACCGCTGACCACCTCATTGACCAGCGTTGCTGATCTGCGCCCCGCCGAAGCGGAAAACAGCAAATTCGGCCATCAGATTTCCGAAATAGCCGCGGATGCCGGCCAGATGGAAGATCTGCTCTTTGCCTGGTACGTCAATCTGAGCGTCCGTTCCAACGGGGTGGTGATCGCCCGGAACGGCCAGACACTTTCCGTGGGCACCGGTGAACAGGACCGGGTCGGCGCCATTGAGCAGGCCATTGCCAAATTTCATCAGAAATACCAGGGCGACAATACTCTGGAAGGAGCGGTGATGTCCAGTGACGGATTCTTTCCGTTCGCCGACGGCGTCGAAACCGCCGCGGCGGCGGGTATTACCGCCATCATCGCGCCGGCCGGTTCGCTGCGGGACGCGGAGGTGATCAAGCGCGCCAATGAACTGGGAGTGGCGCTGTACCATGCGCCGGAGCGGATTTTCTCGCATCATTGAAAATTGATTTTCTATTATTTCATTCATACATTATTTTTCAGAAAGGCACAAAGCTATGGCCAAACGCAATAAAGCAATGGACGCCGAAATTGCCGGAACCCTGATGGGCGACATCGGAAAATTCGAACTGCTGATGGTCACCCACTGGAAATTGATTGTGGCCGCGGGAATCGCGGTGGTGATCGTCATCGGCCTGGTCTTCGGATTCAACAGCTGCCGCAAGGCCGCCGACCGCAAGGCCGCCAACGCCCTCAGCGCCGCCACTACCGAAGACCAGCTGGAACGGGCGCTCAACGAGTATCCCGACAACGTCGCTGCCCGGTTTGCCCGACTGCGGCTGGCCCGGCTCTACATCAATGCCGGCCGTTTCGAAGATGCGGTGCAGCAATTCCAGCTGCTGGAAAAATCCGGGGCTCCACAGGAAATGTTGAACCGGATCCGCCTTGATCAAGCCTACCTGCTGGAAAACGCCGGAAAAATCAAGGAAGCCGCCGAACAGTTCGATCGTTACAGCCGTGATTCCGCCCTGCCCGCCGCCATCCGCGCGGAAGCCGGTTACAGCGCGGGACGGTTGTTCGCCGAACAGAAAATGCTCGCTAAGGCCGTTGCCGACTTGCAGCTGGCTGTCTCGCTTCTGCCGGAAATCGGCAGCGGAAATATCGAATGGTGCCGGTTGGCCCGTTTCCTGATGCTGAATATCGAAGGCGGAGCTTACGGTCCCTATGCACCGGCTGTGCCGGAAAAAACCACGCCGGAAAAAACCGCGCCGAAAAAATAAGCGGTCCATCGTGGAACTGACCAGGGCACAGCGTGCCCTTCTCAAATCGCTTTACACCCGGCACGGTCGGAAAAAATCCGCCCGCTGCGTCTGCGAAGGACTGCGGGCGGTCGGAGAATTATTCGCCGCTCGCCCTGATCTGGTGGAATTCACCGTCTGCACCGGTGAATGCGCTGGGAAATTGCAGATTCCCGGTGATTGTTTCATCGTTTCTCCGGAAACATTCAGTGAATTGGCCGGAACTGTAAATGCGCAGGGCATTCTCTGTGTGGCTCGCATACCGGAGGAACCGGCACCGGACACCCCTTGCCGGGATCGTTTTATTCTTGCGCTGGACCGGATCGGAGATCCCGGTAATTTCGGCACCATCTGCCGCACCGCCCGGGCAGCGGGATTAACGGAACTGTGGTTTACCCGCGGCTCTGTGGATCCCTATGGCGATAAAGCCGTACGTGCGGCTCTCGGTGCCCAGTTCTCCATGAAATTACGCAGTTTTATTGACCTGGAGACGCTGCGCCGATCCGCGGCCGCCATCGGATTCGGGCCGGTCTATCTGACCGACCCGCATCAGGGGGAAAGTTGTTTTGCGGCCGCGGGTCTTTATGAACGCACCGTCGTGGTGATCGGCTGTGAAAGTACCGGCGTCGGAGATCTGGATGGAGCGCCTCGGGTGATGATTCCGATGCCTGGAAAGTTCGAATCCTTGAATGCAGCGCAGGCGGCCACGATTTTTCTTTTCGAATATGTCCGCCGCCAGGAAAGCGCTGAACGGACAACATGAGGAGCAGATATGTTCAGCTGGGTTCATCTCTATTTGTTCATCGGATTGGCAGGATTGGCCCTGTCTTTGTGTTTGACGCCGTTTTTTCAGTATCTTGCCGAACGGACTGATTTTCTGGACCGGCCCCGGGGAGAGGCGCACAAGGGGCATGGGAAAGCCACTCCATTGCTCGGCGGAGCAGCGATGTTCACGGCCTGGGTAATTTGCATCGGCGCCGGCATTTTCCTGGTAAAAAACGAACATCTTCCGCAAATGGCGGCATTACTTTCTTCTCATTCACAAGGCATCGACGCGGTAGGCAGTCAGCTGGGCTGGCTGGTATTCGGTGCTTTTCTGGCGATGCTGCTGGGGTTGCTGGATGACCGCCGGGCCATGAAGGCACACGTAAAATTCTTCGGTCAATTCTGCATCGCCCTGATTGCGGTATTTGGTGGCGGTGCGCGGTTGAGCTTTTTCTGTCCCTGGCCATGGGTGGGGGCGGCGGTGTCGGTTTTCTGGTTCATGCTGATGATGAACGCCATTAATTTTTTCGATAATATGGACGGTCTGGCAGTGGGAACCATTACCATTGCCATGGCGCTCTTCACGGTAGTCGCAGGATATTTCGAACAATATTTTGTGGCTTCTCTGGCGGCTCTCAGCTGTGGAGTGGGAGCGGGATTCTGGTTTTTCAATCACAATCCGGCTACGATTTTCATGGGAGATTCCGGCAGTCATTTTCTCGGCTATCTGGCGGCCGCCGTCAGTTGTCTGGTGACCTATTTCCGGCTGGATCAATCGTTGTCGCGATTCCCGATTCTGCTGCCGCTTTTCATTCTGGCGATTCCGCTTTTCGACACGCTGATGGTGGTGATCATCCGCTGCCGCAACCATAAACCGTTCTGGATCGGCGATCACAATCATATCTCCCACCGTTTCGTCAAGATGGGCCTGAGCAGAAAACGGGCGGTACAGCTGGTTCACCTCATGGCACTGGCCATTGGACTGGGCAGTCTTCCCATTCTCTGGGGATCTTTCAGAACGGCGGCGATTCTGGTTTTTCAGGCTTTCCTGCTGCTGTTGATTGTCAGCATTCTGCAATTTTCACTGAATCAAGAGGAAAAGCAAGACAAACATGAATGAAAAAACCATCACTTACATCACAGATCCCGCCGTCTGCAGCAGCGCCATTGAGATAGTATTGAAAAACGGAGTCATTCACAAAGTTGCATTCTCCGGCGGTTGCCCCGGCAATACCGAAGGCTTGTCCAGACTGATCGTCGGCATGGCACCGGAACAGGTGATACCGATTCTCCGGGGAATCCGTTGTGGTGAAAAAAATACTTCCTGTCCGGATCAGCTTGCTATCGCCCTGCAAAAATTCCTATCTAAAAATAACGGATGATTCCGTCACTTTAAAAATATATCAAGTTATTGATTACAAATATATTACAATTTATTACAAAAAAAATAAAAAATATTTCCGTCACTTTAAGGGAAGGTGTACCACCTGCGCATCCGTCATTTTTCCATCCGGAACGGTGGTAAAAGTATAAAATGTCTGATCCGCATGTTGCAACAGAGTCAGAAACCGTTCCCGGTTTTCCTCATCCAATTCCCCGGTAACATCATCGACCAGCGCCACCACACCGTGACGGTTTTGCCGGATCAGACAGAATTCAGCCATTTTCAAATAAAGGGACATCAATCGCAACTGTCCGTTTGAACCGAAATTCCGCAACAACTTGTCATCCAAATGAAAGAGAAATTCATCCGTCTGCGGACCGAAAGTCGTGAATCCCCGCAGAAAATCTTTCTTTCGACACTGACGCAGTCGTTCCAGATAATCACTGTCGCATTCCGGATAATCCGATTGACGAAGAATCCGAAAGCGATCCGCCTGTAACAATTCATTGACTTTTTTTTCCATCAGTTCCGCATATTTTCTACGGAACGGCGCAATCACCGCAGCAGCGCCGGCCAACTCCGGTTCAAAAGCGGCTACGGATTCCTCCCGCGCATTTATCCGCAAAGCCGCATTCCGCTGCGCGAGAGCCGTACCGTATCGCTGCAACGCCGACAAATAAGCAGGTTCCAGAACCGAAATGAACATATCAAAGAATTTACGACGACAACAGGAACTGCCGGCAGTAATCCATTTATCCTCCGGCACAAAAGCCACTGCCCGAAATTCCCGGATAAATTCACTGGAACGGCGAACCGGTACCTGATCCACGGCCAACCTTCTTCCACCACCGGCCCGTTGTGTGACTTTCATTGTCTCTGAGTAACCCTTCCGGGCGATTTCACCTTCTATGTGGAATTCCTTTGCCCCAATCTTCACCAATTCACGAACACTGCCGGTGCGAAATGAGCGAAGAATACTGAGAAAAAAAATTGCCTCCAGAAGATTGCTTTTCCCGATTCCATTCGGACCACAGAAAATCACTGAATCTGCAGAAAAATCCAACTTGCAGTTTTCATAGCTGCGGAAATTCAACAAATGTAAATTTTTTAATACCAGACTCATGGCATGACCGAAAAAAAAGCCCCCGGGATCCACCATCCCGAAGGCTTTTTCATGAAACCCGAAATCAAAAAAATCATTTCTTGCGGATCGGCATGATCACATAAAGAAATCCTTCGCTTCCCTCCATGGCAACCGGGTTGAAGGAATCATTGATCTTGATTTTCACCTTTTCCGCATCACAATATTTCAGCGGATCCGCCAGAAATACGGGATTGAACGAAACATCAATCGGTTCCCCGGTATATTCAATTTCAACCAGGTCGCTGCCTTCTCCCACTTCACTGGAGGATGCCTGAAGTTTCAGCATGTTTTCCCCGAACGAGAGAATGATGTAGGAACTCGAATCGGACAACACCTGCGACACCGTTTCGATTTTCGACAACAGCTTGGCGGCATCGACTTCGATTGTGCGAGTGAAGGAAGCCGGAATCACTTGCCGGTAATTCGGATAATTGCCTTCGATCAATTTGCTGCTCAAGGTGAAATTCGGGGTCTCAAAAACACACTGCTTTTCACCAATTCGAATGGTCAGAACTCCATCCGCTTCCAGCAGTCGCTTCACCTCATTGGCAGCTTTCAGCGGAATAATGGCATCCCCGTCTTCGCCTTCGATCACTTCCAGACTCTTTTCCTGCATGGCCAGCCGCTTGCCGTCAGTCGCCACCAGGGTCGCGGAATTATCGCGGGTGGTCAACAACACCCCCGTCAGCACTTTGCGGCTGTCGTCAGGACTGACCGCATACGAAATCGCCCCCAGCATGCGCTTGAAGTCAATTTCCCGAATTTTGATTTCCCGAACGGCCTCCACCTCCACCATATTGGGGAAGTCCGCCGGAGAAAGCCCGAGCAACGTAAAATTACTGCTGCCACATTTCAGCTGCATATGGTGATTTTCATTGACATTCACTTCCACGTCGGTTCCCACAAAACAACCGACCAGCGCCGCCAGCTTGCGGGCCGGCACCGTGGTTACTCCGGCAACTTCCACCACGGCATCGACCGCGGTTTCAATGCGGATTTCCAGATCAGTGGTAGTCAACCGAAGCTGATTATCCTCGGCTTTCAACATAACATTACCGAGAATGGGCAGCATGGAGCGCGAACCGATAATGCTGTTGACCCGCTGAAGCGCTTTTCCCAATTTTTCCCGGCTGACCGAAAATTTCATACCCAAAACCTCCCATGATCCGTTTTTGTACAATCTAGCCTTGAAACGAAAAAACTCAAGCTTTTTCCGCAAAGTTTCCCAATTTTTCCGAAAAGAGAAACGGTTGCTCAATCAAGAAAGATGATTCGGCCGGATGGATTCTCTGATGAAGGTGGTTTTCTTCTTCTGCATTAATATAAAGTTTTTTATTTAGTAGTAGTAGAGGGACGTCGCGATTGTTGATAACTTTTTCAGAATTTCTGTTCAAGAAGAGGTTAAGCATTTTTTTCTCCTTGCAATAACCTGAAGCCAGATTGATGACAGATGTCAACGACTCCAGTTTTATTGACAATTGTCGATGATGTATTGACAGGTTATGGGCAGTTTTTTCCACAAGTCTGTCTGGATTTTTCCTGATGGAAGGTTAGATTATGGAATCGGAAACGTTCCGGAACGGAAATGGACTCCGGAACATGGGGGGATGGAAGACTTTTTTGATTGGAGAGCCTGTTCATGAGAGAATATCTGGACCAGCTGCTTGTGCGTTATCCGGTTCTGGCGCCGATTCGTGCCGGAATGGAGTCGGTGATTGCGGAATTGATCACTTCCCTGGAAAAAGGGGGGACATTCTTTGTCTGCGGGAACGGTGGCAGCGGTTCGGATGCGGACCATATCGCCGGAGAACTTCTGAAGGGATTTTTATCCAAACGGGAGCTGAACGAAGAAGAAAAGGCCGAATTTGAACAGCGTTTTGGAGCGGAAGGGAGGGCATTGAGTGAAGAATTGCAGCATGGATTGCGCTGTATTTCACTGTTGAGTCATCCCGGTTTTACCACGGCATTTTCCAATGACGTCAATCCGGTTCTGATTTACGCACAGCAGCTTTACGCGCTTGGCCGTGCCGGGGACGTGGTCATGGGAATTTCCACTTCCGGAAATGCTGAGAATATCCGGCGCGCGTTCATGGTTGCCCGTACGATCGGCATTCGTACTGTACTTCTGACTGGTGCCGTGCCGGGCCGCTGTGTTCCTTATGCCGACGTGGTGCTGGGGGTTCCGGAGAAGGAGACATTCAAGATTCAGGAACTTCATCTGCCGTTTTATCATATGCTGTGCATGGAACTGGAACGGCACTTTTTCGGCAAGGAAGAAAAATAAGGTGAAAGGATTCTGATGGAAAAAAATTCACCGTTGCGTCATGTTGCGATCATCATGGATGGGAACGGACGCTGGGCGGAACAGCGTGGACTGCCCCGGAGTGAAGGACATCGGCAGGGAGCGGAAACGGTTTCCAGGGTATTGGAAGGAGCTCTCGAACTGGGAATAGAGTATTTGACCTTGTATGCCTTCAGCACGGAAAACTGGAAACGTCCGGTTACCGAAGTACGCGCTCTGATGGGGCTTCTGGAAGAGTTTATTGACCGGAAACTTCCGGATTTTCAGGAAAAGAATGTTCGCTTGAAAACCATTGGTCGAACTTCCGGATTGCCTCCCGGAGCGGCGAAAAAATTGTTGCGGGCAGTGGAGTTGACACGCAACAACCGTGCCGGAACCCTGGTTCTTGCCTTGAATTACGGCGGGCGGGCGGAAATAACGGATGCCGCTGCCGCTCTTGCCGGTGCGGTTGCGGCGGGAAAACTGCGTCCGGAGCAGGTCAATGAAGCATGTTTTTCCTCTTTTCTTTATGACCCGGAACTTCCGGATCCGGATCTGTTGATCCGTACCAGCGGAGAATTGCGAATCAGTAATTTTCTACTGTGGCAGCTGGCTTATTCGGAGTTTTATATCACGGATAAACTGTGGCCGGATTTTACCGCCGGAGATCTGGCGGAAGCCGTAGCGGCTTTTTCCAGAAGAAAGCGTCGTTTCGGCGGGCGCTGAAGAAATGATGAAAGTGGAGAAAGGAGCAAGGCGTGTTTAAATTCAGGGCGATCAGTTTTCCGATTTTGCTGGGAATCTTTCTGTTGATGATTTTCTGGAAAACCGGCGGACCGTGGATTTTTCTTGTTCTCTCCGGACTGATGATGTCCGCATTGGCACTGGAAGTGTTGCGGATGCTGGAAAATGTTGAGATTCCGTCATTTCCAAAAGTGACGGGAATTTTGACGGCATTGCTTTTCTGGTCGGTATCGCTGGGAGATATATGGCCGGCGGGAAAGACGGTGGTGTTTTGTCTGTTTTTTCTGCTGCTGTTTGTCGGTTGGCTGGCGCTGCTGCGGGTTTCAGATCGAATTCTGTTTCTGAAAAAATTTCTTATTTCCTGCGGCACTCTGATATTTATTTCCATTCCTTATTTGTTGCTGGTGGTGATTTATCACTCAAAGGATGTTTTTCTGGCGGCGGACGGGACGATGGAAGAAGTTCGCACCGGTGCCATGAATTTTCTATTTCTGGTGCTGGTGACCAAGGCCATGGATACCGGCGGGTACATTGTGGGCATGCTTTCCGGGAAGTGGATGCCGGGAGGCAATCATAAGATCGTTCCGACCATCAGTCCGAAAAAATCGGTGGAAGGAACCCTGGGCGGAATTCTTTTTTCCGTGGGAACGGCATTGATCTTCTATGCCTGCGGGGCCGTACCGGTCGGAACCGGAATTGGCTGGTGTCTGCTGGCCGGCCTGGTACTGGCCGTGGGCAGCTTTGCCGGAGATTTGACGGAGTCGGCGTTGAAACGAGCCTGCAATGTCAAGGATTCGGCACACTGGATTCCCGGAATGGGCGGGGTTTTCGATGTTCTGGATAGTTTCATTTATAATGGAATGCTTTTTTCAATCTTGTTGATGATAAGGTTTTAACAATTTGGAATAAAGAACTTGTAAAAATAACGGGGAAATGACGGATGCGATCCGTCAAATTGAGGAAAAGAGACATGTTGGACGAACAGATTTTGCGGATGCTTAAGGAGGATGCCCGACTCTCCGCCGCTGCCATGGCGGCTCGATTGAACAGAGATGAGGCGGAAATCGCCGCCCGGATCAAGGCTCTGGAAGAGGCTCAGATCATTCAGGGATATACCGCAGTCATCAACGAAGACGCTCTGTCTGACGGAAAAGTCCGGGCTTTGATTGAAGTGCGGGTTACGCCGCGGCGCGATGGGGGATTTGACGAGGTGGCCCGGCGCATTGCCCGCTTTCCGGAAGTAATTCGGCTCTATCTGGTTTCGGGGAATTATGACCTGCTGCTGGAAGTGGAGGGGGATTCGCTTCAGGAGGTGGCCTCTTTTGTGTCGGCGAAACTGGCGACCATCGACGGGGTTTTATCGACGGCGACCTCGTTTCAGTTGAAAAAATACAAGGAATCCGGCAGAATCATGGGTGAGGAAGAAGATTATGAACGGCTCAAAATCTGTCCGTAAACAATACGTCGCGGACCATATCGCAGCATTGCCGAAAAGCGGCATCCGGGAATTTTTTGATCTGGTCAACACGATGAAGGACGTCATTTCCCTTGGGGTGGGGGAACCGGATTTTGTCACTCCCTGGACCATCCGGGAAAGCGCTGTTTTTTCTCTGGAAAAAGGCCATACTTCCTACACTTCCAACCTCGGAACGCTGACGCTGCGAAGGGAGATCTGCAAATACCTTCGGCGGAATTATCATGTGGAATACATTCCGGAAAACGAGTGCCTGGTGACCATCGGTGTCAGCGAGGCGCTTGACGTGGCGCTCCGGGCGTTGATCAATCCCGGCGATGAAGTGATTTACACGGAACCGTGTTTCGTTTCCTATCCGGCGGAGATCCGTATGACACACGGAACGCCGGTGGTGGTGGAGACCTCGGTTGACAACGCTTTCGCGCTCAAACCGGAGGCGCTGCGTCGGAAAATCACCCCGAAAAGCAAGGCATTGCTGTTGAATTTTCCCTGCAATCCCACTGGTGCGGTGCTGCCGCTGGAGGACATGCGGGAAATTGCGGCGCTGGCGATTGAACATGATCTGGTGGTGATTACCGACGAAATTTATTCCGAACTGCTGTATGAGGGCACGCACGTTTCGATCGCGTCGCTGCCCGGGATGCGGGAGCGCACCATTTTTCTGCACGGTTTTTCCAAGGCATTCGCCATGACCGGCTGGCGCATCGGTTACGCCTGCGGGCCGCGCGACATCATCGACGCCATGATGAAAATTCATCAATACGCGATCATGTGTGCTTCCATTACTGCTCAGGAAGCGGCGGTGGAGGCATTGCGCAACGGCGAAAAAGAGATGAAACGCATGCGCGAATCCTACTGCGAACGGCGTAACCTGATCGTCAATGGATTCAACCGTATCGGATTGCCCTGTCTGATGCCGAAGGGGGCGTTTTACGCTTTTCCGGATATTCGTTCCACTGGTCTTAGCTCGATGGAATTCGCCAAAAAGCTGCTGGCTGCTGAAAACGTCGCAGTGGTTCCGGGAACGGCTTTCGGCCCCTGCGGTGAAGGATTTATCCGTTGCAGCTACGCCGCTTCCATTTCCGATATTACCACTGCTCTGGAACGGATAGAACATTTCATCCGGAGCAACGCCGTTTCCTCCTGACGGGCGAAGCACGTGGACGGCATGCGTGCGGAACTTCTCGGGGCCGTTTGTTCGGCGTCCATCGGCACATCGTCAGCCGTTGATGCGGCGGACCGGGGATACCGTTGTACAGAAAGGAGGTTCCGCACCAGTGCCCGGTAGGCAGACGGACGGCTGAAAAGCGGGAAATAAAAATGGCGATGACTCCGTGGAAAATTTCCATATCATGGCGGTCCATGCTGCTGACAGCCCTTCTGGGGAGTACTGGATTATTGCTTTCTCCGCTGATCGGAGTGCTGCTGGTGGGGATCGGATTGTTCCATGTCGAACCACATGGCCGCCTGTGGGAAAAATTATCCATCCGCAACAACCTTACGGGGGCAGACTGGCTGCTGCTGCTTCAGACGCTGGTGATTT
Organism: uncultured Lentisphaeria bacterium; assembly: GCA_949282965.1. GTDB lineage: Bacteria > Verrucomicrobiota > Lentisphaeria > Victivallales > Victivallaceae > CALXOD01. The sequence continues at coordinate 22,153 of CASDQW010000021.1, read as the reverse complement.
TGCTGGCGGTCAATGCGGTTTTGACAACGCTCTGGACCGGATTGCTCCGTTATCTGGGCATTTCCTGCGCCATGCAGCAGGAGGTGGCACAGTTCATCGCCCGGGCTCCATGGGGAATGGCGCTATGGATGGTATTTTCCGTGACCGTGCTTTCGCCGCTGTTCGAGGAAATGTTGTTCCGGCGGTTGCTTTATGGGCTGTTGTTGCCGCTGGGGGAAAAAACGGCGTTTGCCGGAACGGCGCTGCTGTTCGCAGGGATTCACGGTTTTGCGACGGGGTTTCCGGCGCTGCTGATGATGGGACTGGCGTTTCAGTATGTCTACCGGCGCAGCGGCAATTTCCTGCTGCCGTGCCTGCTCCATGCTTCCGTCAATTTTATTGCGTCTACTTTGTTAATTATCAATAGACTGTAAAATTTGACGGAAAAGTGACGGTTATTCAGTTCTGTTCGGAACGGACGATTTCTCCGAAAAGGGAGACATTTCCCGCTCTGAGAATCCGGACGGGTACCACGTCCCCGGCCTTGAGACCGTCAATCGGCAGAAAGTGCACGGTCCGGTTGCCGTCGGTCCGCCCGCTCCAGCGCTCCTGCATGCGCTTGCTGACACCTTCGACCAGGACCGCCTGTTCCGTACCGACCAGGGCCCGCAAATGGCGGTGGGTGCGGGCGGCCAGATCCGCCAGCAGCAGTTGATTGCGTTCCTCTTTGACCGACTGCGGCACCTGGTCGTCCAGCGCGGCGGCTCTGGTGCCGGGCCGGGGAGAATATTTGAAGATAAACGCGTTGTCGAAGCCGACACGTTCCATGAGCTCCCGGGTGGCGTTGAAATCGCTCTCCTCTTCCCCGGGAAAGCCGACGATGACATCAGTGGAAAAGGTGATTTCCGGCATGGCGGCCTGCAGTTTTTCCACGGTTTCCAGATAGGATTCGGCCGTGTACTGACGGTTCATTGCCCGGAGAATCCGGTTGGAACCGGATTGCAGGGGCAGATGAATGTTCCGGCAGACCTTCGGCGTTGCGGCGATGGCGCGGATCAGCCGGTCATTGAAGTAACTGACATAAGGCGAGGTGAAGCGGATACGCCGGATGCCGTCGATTTTCGCCAGTTCCTCCAGCAGGTCCGCGAACGGCGAAACTCCCGGTGGCGGCGGGTTGATGTTGCCGCCGAGACCGTAGGCGGCGACATTCTGGCCCAGCAACAGAATTTCCCGGATGCCCGCCTCCGCCAGTTCGCGCGCCTCGCGGACGACGTCGTCGTGGTCACGACTGATTTCCCGGCCGCGGACGTAAGGAACGATGCAATAGGCACAGAACCGGTTGCAGCCGCGGGTGATGGCGATCTGCGCCGTACAGCTGCCGGGAGTGAGATAATGGCAGCCCATGCCGGTCAGAACCGCGCTGCTTTCCGCCACCTCGACGATACGCTTCCGTTCTTCAGCGAGTTGTTCCAGCAGGTCCGGCAGGGTGTGAAGCTGACCCGTGCCCAACACGAAATCCAGATGGGGAAGTTCATGGAACAGTTCTTCGCCGCGCCGCTGCGCCATGCAGCCGAGAATGCCGATGAGCAGATCCGGATTGCGCTGCTTCAGTTTTTTCATGAAGCCGACTTTGCCGACCGCCTTGCGTTCCGCCTGTTCCCGGACGCTGCAGGTATTGAACAGCAGCACGTCCGCCTCTTCTTCCGCCGCGGTCAGTTGATGTCCCCGGGCAGCCAGCATGCCGGCCAGCGCTTCCGAATCGCGTTCGTTCATCTGGCAGCCGTAGGTTTTGATGTAGATCCGCATGTTCTTCTCCGGAGGGGACGCCGCTTCAGACCAGTGAAAGGTTGTCACGATGAATGATTTCTTCGTCCGCGGCACGGCCGAGCGCCCGTCCCAGTTCCGGCGAATGCATCCCCCGGATGACGGCGCATTCGGCACTGGAATAATTGACCAGGCCGCGGGCAATGGTCACGCCGGCGGGATCCAGAACTTCCACACTGTCCCCGCGCTTGAACACGCCGCGGATTTCAACCACACCGGAGGGGAGCAGGCTGCCGCCCTTTTCGCGGAGGGCTTTCGCCGCGCCCTGATCGACGACCAGGGAACCGGTGCAGCAGGCGAAGAATTTCAGCCAGCGTTTGTGCCCGGAAACACGGTTGGGACCGGGAATGAAAAGGGTGCCGACATCTTCCGCATGAATGATTTTCTCGAGGATTCCGTCTTCCCGGCCGTCGGCGATCCACAGCGATTCTCCGGCGGCGGTCACCATTTCCGCGGCGCGGATTTTGGAACTCATTCCACCGATGGAGAATTCGGCGTTGTCGGTGCCGCCGGCCATGTTCTTTACGGCGGCGTCGATTTTGGGAACCACGGAAATCCGCTCACCCAGCACGCCGTCCCGGCGCATCCGCAATCCCTGTTCCGTGGTGAGAATCACCGTCAGCTGAGAGCCGGTCAGCGTGGCCAGCATGCCGGAAAGAATATCATTGTCGCCGAATTTCAATTCATCCACGGATACCGAGTCGTTTTCGTTGACAATCGGCAGCACGTCCCGCTCCCAGAGCGCATTGATGCAGTTCATGACATTGAGGTAGCGCTCGCGGGACCGCAGGTCCGCGGCGGTCAGGAGCAATTGCGCGGATTGAAAGCCGCGTCGCCGGCATTCCGCCTCGTAAATGGCCATCAACCGGCATTGACCGATGGCTGCAAGCGCCTGAATTCTGGATAGTTCCCGCGGTCTTCGTTTGAGCTTGAGCTGCCGCATGCCGATACCGACGGCACCGGAAGAGACGAGCAGAACGCGAAATCCCCGATTCCGCAAAATCGTGATCCCGGAAACCAGTTCGGAAATCCGGCTCCGGTCGGTCAACAGCCGGGTACCGGCCTTGACGATGATTTGACGGCAGTGGTCGAGGAGCCGCTGCCGGACGGCGATGTTGTCCATTTCCATAACCCAATTGATTCCGCTGCGTATTCTTGAATCCATACGGGACATGCCGGAGACGGAACCGCCGTATCCCGGAAAACGACCGGAGAAACCAGGCACTCCGGATGCATTTCAATACTATACAGCTTCATCGGTTTTTTGGCAAATCCGGAATACTTGCAATTTTGCAGAATCGGCAATACATTAATAGTTCAAAATTCAGGAGAATATCCGGATGAAAAGAAGTGATTTTTTGCCGTTTACCCGGCCTGCCATCAATGAGGCCGATATTGAAGCCGTAACCGCGGTGCTCCGCTCCGGCTGGATTACCAACGGTCCCAAAAACGTCGAATTTGAAGAAAAAATCTGCAACCTTACCGGGAACCGGTACGCCGTGGCTCTCTCCTCTGCCACCGCAGCGATGCACCTGTTGCTGAAAGTGATGAAAATCGGTGAGGGTGACGAGGTGGTGACGCCTTCCATGACCTGGGTCTCCATCGTCAATATGATCGTGCTGGCCGGTGCGAAACCGGTTTTCTGCGAAGTCGATCCCGAAACCTTGCTCGCCACCCCGGAAAGCGTCGCCGCCGTATTGACCGACCGGACCCGGCTGATCGTGCCGGTTCATTACGCCGGAGCGCCCGTGGATCTGGATGGAATCCGGCGCGTGGCGGGGAATATTCCGGTGGTGGAGGATGCGGCCCATGCGCTCGGCACGTATTACAAGGGGCGGCATGTCGGTTCCAGCGGTACGGCCATCTATTCCTTCCACGCCATCAAAAACATCACTACCGCGGAGGGCGGGATGCTGGTAACCGATGACAAGGCTCTGGCGGATGCGATCCGGCGCTGGAAGTTTCACGGCATCGGCATGGATGCTTTCGACCGGCAGAACCGGGGACGCTCCCCCCAGGCGGAGGTGCTGGAACCGGGCTTCAAATACAATCTGACCGATCTGCAGGCCGCTTTAGGCGTCAGTCAGTTGGAACGGCTGATCAACATCAACCGGCGGCGGCGGGAATTGGCGATGCGTTATCGGGAGAAACTGGCCGGAATCGATGAAATCCGCCCGCTGGGAGATCCCGCCGGATATGATTTTGAACACGCCTGGCATCTCTTCGTGGTGCGGGTGGATTCGCCGAAGCTGACGCGGGACGAGTTCATGGCGGCGCTGAAAGCGGAAAACATCGGCACCGGGCTGCATTTCCGCTGCGCTCATTTGCAGAAATACTATCGTGAGGTCATGGGATTCCGTCCCGGCATGTTGCCTGTGACCGAGTACAACAGCGATCACATCTGTTCGCTGCCGCTCTTCCCCGATATGATTCCGGAAGATGTAGATGACGTGGTGGCGGCGATTCGAAAGGTGTTGGCATGACGCAGCATTCCGTACATCTGGAAGAACAGGATCCGGAATCCTGGCGGGGCGCGGAGAAATGGCTGTGGCTGTTTACCGCGGTGGCGCTGCTGCTGTTTCTCGGGCGCAATGACCTGTGGGGGTCGGAAGACCGCTGGGCGGAAATTTCCCGGAACATGCTGTTGCATGCGGATGTGCTGCATCCGGCGATTAACGGAGTGGTCTATTTTGACAAGCCACATTTGACCTACTGGCTGATCCTGCCGTTCGGGCTGCTGTTCGGCGTACTCAATGAATTTGTGGTGCGTCTGCCCAGTGTGCTGGCCGCGCTGGCGGCACTCTGGGGAACGTTGCATCTGGCCCGGAGCCTTTACGATCGCCAGACGGCGCTGCTGGCGGGCTGGCTGCTGGCGGGCTGTTACGGTTTTGTCTTCTGGGGCCGGGTGGCGGCGGCGGAGATGGCCAATGTGGCGGCGATCGTGCTGGCGGCGGCATGGTTCCTGCATTCCGCACAAAAGGCGGGCTTCTGGAGTTATCTGCTGTTTTATCTGATTGCTTTCTGTGGAGCGTGGGCCAAGGGGCTGCCCGCGCTGGTGATGCCGTTCGTGGTGATTGCGCCGTTTCTCTGGCGGGACGGATTGTGGAAGAAACACCTGAAATTTTCCAACCTGGCGGCGTTTCTGCTGGCGGGAGTGTTGTATTTTGTGCCGTTTTATCTGGCGTCGGTGATGCCGATGCCGGAAGGATACCAGGTGCCGGACCATCAGCTGTCCGGGCTGGAACTGGTGTGGCGGGAGAATGTGATTCGGGTGTTTCAGCCGTTTGACCACAAGGATCCGATTTACAGTTATCTGTACGAGCTGCCGCGGATATTGTTGCCGTGGTCCCTTTTCTTCATCATCGCGGTGGTGTCATTTGTAAAGGACTGGAAGAAGCTGCGTCCGGAAACCCGGGATCTTGCCATCGGGACACTGCTGATGTTTCTGTGTTTTACCGCTTCCGGCTCCCGGCGGTGGTATTATATTCTGCCGTTGATGCCGTTCTGTCTGGTGCTGACCGCCCGTTCGCTGCTGGGAGAGGGACGGGAACAGTGGAACCGTTATGCCACCGTATTCATGCGGATGGTGGTCATTCTGATTGCGTCCGTTGCGTTGATCAGTGTGCTGATGCTGTTTTTCTGGGAACGGCTTTTCCAGTTTCAACCGCCGCTGTTGTTCCTGGTGTCACTGCCGATTCTGGGGTTGATGGCGCTGGGACTGCTCTACTGGGATGAACAGAAACGCGGGTTCTGCGCCCGCTGGAGCGGGCTGCCGGTGCCGCTGGCGGCGACAGTGGTGGCCGGGGGCATTCTAATCGGAGGACTGTTCAGCTGCATTCTACCTCCCTGGAGTGAATTTCGTTTCACGAAACCGTTTGCCCTGGAACTGCGTGGCTGGGTCCGGGAGGTGCCGGTGGAGAACTGGTTGGCCTGGGATAATGACGTCAATGGCGCCTTGCTGTTTTACCTGCAGCAGGAAAAGCCGATCGCTTTTACGGATCAGGTGGAGGGCGTGCGGGCATTTCTGGAATCACGGCGGGGGCGCCGGATTCTGCTGATCGGGGAGTCCCGGGAAAAGAACTTGAAGCCGATGTTGGCGGCATTCGCACAGCTGGGGATCGACATCCCGGCGGATCAGCCGGATCTGAAGGAAGGAACGTGGAAACTGGAACGCCGGGGAAAAAAGAAATACATGGTCTGGATTCTGGACGTTCCCGCCAGTTTGAATATCGCAAAAGAAAACGACAAACCAACTTCCGATGGTGAAAAATGAAATCGTATGCGGTCAATTTCGTGTCGGTGGTTGTCCCGGTTTATAACGAGGACGGCTGTCTGGAGGAACTGATTTCCCGTTCGCTGGCGGCTCTGGAGAAAACCGGCAAACGGTATGAGCTGATTCTGGTGGATGACGGCAGCCGCGACCGTTCCGCGGAAATCATGACCCGGGCGGCGGAGACCAATCCGGGACGGGTCGTCGCCTGCATTCTGAACCGCAATTACGGGCAGCATTCCGCGATCATGGCGGGATTTTCGCTGGTGCGCGGCGATCTGATTATCACCATTGACGCGGACCTGCAGAATCCACCCGAGGAATTCCCCCGGCTGGTGGAGGCCGCCGAAGCCGGCAACGACGTGGTGGGCACGGTGCGTCAGAACCGCAAGGACTCGCTGCTGCGCACCCTGCCGTCCAAAATCGTCAACATCGCCGCGCAGCGCGCCACCGGCGTGAAGATGCATGACTACGGATGCATGCTCCGCGCCTACCGGCGGCATGTGGTGGAGGCCATGAAGCTGTGCAACGAACGCAGTACATTCATTCCCGTGCTCGGGAACAGTTTTTCCCGTAATACCTGTGAGATTCCGGTCGGGCACAGCGAACGGGCGGCGGGCGAGTCCAAGTATTCGTTTTTCAAGTTGATCAATCTGCAGTTCAACCTGCTGACCTGCATGACCACGTTTCCGCTGCGGCTGATGACGTATGTGGGGGGAGGGCTGGCGTTTTTCGGTTTTCTGCTGAGTATCTACATCATCATCCGACGGCTGTTCGATTCCGAGGACTGGTCGGCGCAGGGGGTTTTCACGCTGTTTGCGATTCAATTCATCATCTGCGGGGTGCTGCTGATCGGAATGGGGCTGCTGGGAGAATACATCGGACGGATTTACACCGATGTGCGGGCGCGGCCGCAGTTTTTCATCGAAGACGTGATCGGGCGTGACGAAGAGGACGGAAAAGACGGAGAATAACCATGGGACGGCTCTGCCTGGTCAGCGGCGATGACGACTTCGCGATCAAGGCGAAGGCGCGGGAACTGGCATGGGAATTGTGTGGCGGGGATCCGGATTCGGATCCGGCGCTGGAGGTGATTCCCGGGACCGGCGATGAGTTGAAATTTCCGGAAATTGCCGATCGAATGCTGGCGGCGCTGCGGACGCCGCCGTTTCTGTCTGATCACCAGGTGGTCTGGTTGCGCAATTTTGCATTTTTCGATGATCTTTCCAATGCGCTGGAGGCAAAGACCGCGGCGGGCGAGGTGGCACGTCTGCTTTGCGTGACATTGCCGCCGGAACAGTCCGTTCTGATCAACGGCACCGGGTTGGACGGGCGCAAGAGTTTTACGAAGAAGTTGAAGGCCGCCGGCGCGGAGATGTTTCTGCTGGCCGCGCCCAGAAGCACCGACCGCAATTTTTCGGAAAACCGCCGCCGCCTGCTGCAGGAAGCCTGCCGGGATGCAGGGAAAAAAATTGCCCCGCAGGCGATTCAGTATCTGGAGGAAACCATTGGCGGTGATTCCGGAACCATGGCGCAGGAACTGGAGAAACTGTTCTGCTATGTCGGGGAGGCTCCGGAAATTACGCTGGCCGATTGCCGTGCCGTGTGCAGCCGGACGCCGGAAGCGGTGGGCTGGGCCTTTACCGGGGCGTTGACGGAGCGCAACGTCCGCGCTGCGCTGGAGGTTCTGGATACCCTGATGCGACAGGGCGATGCCGAGCTGCGGGTGCTGGCGTCGGTGGCGGCTGAATTTCAACAGCTGCTTCAGACCCGGGAGGCCATGGCGGAACTGGGGATTACCCGGGTCAACCCCCGGACATTTGACCAGTTGCCGGCGGCTGTCCGGGAAAAATTTCCGGAAAATCGATTGTTGAAACTGCATCCGTTCCGGGCATATAAGATGTGTGAGCGGGCTCTGTCTTTCGGGGATGCCGAACTGGCTGCGGCACTGAAAGCCGTATTGCAGGCCAACCGGGCGCTGGTTTCCGGTGGAGGGGAGCCGCGCATGATTTTGGAGCAATTGATTTTTCAAATTGCCGGAGCCCGTTGAGGTGGCGGTTATGCGGGTGGCATGCGGCAGGTAAGCGGTACTGGCGAGCGGTTTTTTCAGGGATGGGGTTGAAAAAGTTGTTGCAACGTGATATTGTTCCCATTGTTTCAATGGATTAACTGACACAAAAGAAATTTTTTTGCAAAGAAAACACATCAAGGTGAGGTGGTAGATCATGGCCCGTAAGACGATCATTGCCGGAAATTGGAAAATGAACAAGACCGCGTCGGAAGGCAAGGCGCTGGTTGATGCACTTAAAGGCCTGGTGGCGGATGTCTGCCCGAGCCAGGCGGAAATCATCGTCTGTCCCCCGTTCACCACGCTCGGCGCGGTGGCGGAGGCTGTCGCCGGCAGCAACATCAAACTCGGCGCCCAGAACGTGCATTGGGAAAAATCCGGAGCGTTCACCGGAGAAATTTCCGCCGATATGCTCAAGGAAGCCGGGGTGGAATACGTCATTATCGGACATAGTGAACGGCGGCAGTATTTCGGCGAAACCGATGCAACGGTCAATCTGCGGCTGAAAGCGGCTTTGAACGCCGGGCTTAAACCGATTGTATGTATCGGCGAGACGCTGGAAGAACGTGAAAGCGGCAATACCGAAAAAGTGCTGGCGGCGCAGTTGAGCGGCGGCCTGGCCGGGTTGGAGGCGGATGTGGTGGCCGGCCTGATTCTGGCCTATGAACCGGTGTGGGCCATTGGTACCGGGAAGACCGCGACGCCGGAAATGGCGGAAGAAACCCACCGTTTCATCCGTTCCTTCGTGGCCGGACAGTTCGGGCAGGCGGCGGCGGATGCCATCATCATTCAGTACGGCGGGAGCATGAAGCCCGAGAATGCCGCGGCCCTCTGTGCGCAGAAAGATATTGACGGCGGCCTGATCGGCGGGGCGGCATTGAAGGCAGACAGTTTTGCCGCGCTGGTAAAGAACGCGGTGGCGGCCGGACGGGCGTAAAAACCGACATTTCTTCCGGAAAAAACGCCGTAAAAACGCCAATATTGAAAAAATATTGCCATAACACTCCAAAAACGGGTTGATTTTTTGTTTTTACGGCGTTATATAATAACCGGTGTTTCCTTGTTTGTGGGAAAAGATCTAGGGTAAGGTAGAGTTTTATGTTGGCGGTATTGACAGTGATTCTTTATGCACTGGTGGTGGTGGTGGCACTGCTGCTGATCGGGCTGATTCTGATTCAGCCGTCGAAAAGCGGCGGTCTGGGAGCCACTTTCGGCGGAATCGGCGAATCGGTGTTCGGGGCCCAGGCGGGGAGCCATTTGACCAAGGCCACGGTGGTGTTGACTGCGGTGTTCTTTCTGTTCACATTGTTGCTGGCGACGCTGATCGGGCATGGTGCGAACCGCTCCGAGGCCATCAGCGGCGTGGATGCCGCGTTGCAGCAGACGGCGAAGCAGAACGCAGCTCCGGCTGCCGCTGCTATGGGGAAGGTTACGGAGGCCGCATCCACCGTGGTGCCCGCTGCGGAAAGCGCCGCCTCAACCGCTGAAAAGACGGCGCCTGCAGCAGCAGAATCCGGGAAGAAATAACGGACGTGACGCCGGTTGGCCGGCGGTATGGAAGGAGTACGAATGAATCGATCATGGCGCATAATGCCGGCGGCGATCGGCTTGGCCCTGCTCTGCCTTGAGACGGTTGCTGCTCCCGCTTCCCAGGCGCGCGCTGCCCGGGAAGACATTGTCGTATCGGACATCAAGTTGCAGTTTGTCAGTACGCCGCTCGTCAACTATACGAACATTAATAACACCCAGCGGAATTCGACGCGGAACAAATGGGTGGCATTTGAGACGGTTTTCGTGCCGCAGAGCGGCAACAAGGAATGGCTGGACGATGTGACCATGGAGGGGACGCTGGTGATTAATTCCGAGACCAGCACCACTCAATCTTCCGGGGAGAAGGAAGCGCTCTACATTGTCTTGACCGGCAAGACCCGGTTCCTGACGATTCCGGCAGATGGGGATGATCATCAGGGGTTGTTGCTGGTCCCGCCGAAATTGATGGATCGTTATTATGTCAAGGGGAAACCGTTCTCCACTTCCATGATTCTTGCCGCGCGCATTCAGTTTTTTGGAGCCGGCCGGGTATTGCTGGGCGAAGGGTACTGGTACAACGGCGGGTTCGTCAAACGCAACGCGGATCTGGCGAAAGTGCGGAATCTGATGCGGGAATTCGAGAAGAATTATTCTGATATTGTCCGGATTCCCGGCGGGTTGTATTCCAAGGAGAAGACTCCCTGGGCACTTTACAATTACGATTTTTATGATCTGATTTATGAGGAATCGGCGGGGAAGGATTCGCGCCGGTGAGCCCATCTCGGAAGTTTTCAGTAATCTTGAAAATAGTGGCAGGATATGGCAAAGAAAGAAAACTCAGTATTAGCGATTGACATCGGCGGCGCCAGCTTGAAGATGGCGGAGTTCTCCTTTCCGGAGGGCGGCGGTGTTGTGCTGGAGAAGTTCGCGTTCCATGATTTTGAAGATCGGGACGCGGATCCGGGTACGGCCTTTGCGGAAGCCTATCGGCAGCTGCTGGCCGAGCATCAGTTCCGGTCGAAGAGCGTTTGTTTGTCGATTTCCGGGCAGACATCTTTTTCTCGGTTGTCGAAGCTGCCGCCATTGAGCGGCAATATGAATGCGGTTTCGCGCATTGTTGAGTTTGAAGCCAAGCAGGTGGTTCCCTATCCGATGGACGAAGTGGTCTGGGGATACCAGCTGATCAGCCACATTCAGAAGATTGAACATACCATTGAGTCGGAAAATCCGGAAGAGGAACCGATCGTAGAGGTCGAAGAGACCGAGGATTTTGAAGCGCTGTTCGTCGCCGTCAAAAATGAACAGGTGACGATGTACACCGACACCATTCTGGACTCCGGCAAGGATATTCTTTCAGTGGATATTGCGCCGGTGGCGATGTTTAACGCTGCCAAGGCGACACAGTGCGCCGGGGACGAAAGCACGTTGCTCTTGAATATCGGCGGCCGTTGCACCAGTCTGGTGATTGCGGACGCCGGTCGTATTTTTGTACGCAGTATTCCGATTGCCGGCGATACGGTCACCCAGCAGGTGAGCAAGGAATTCGGCATCAGTTTCCAGGAAGCCGAGGAACTGAAACGGCGTCATGGTTTTGTTGCCCTCGGAGGTGCTTATGAAGAGCCCGAATCCGAAGTTGCGGCGACGATTTCAAAAATTGCCCGTAACGTCATGACCCGTCTGCACGGGGAAATCAACCGTTCGATCAACGTCTGGCGTTCTCAACATGGTGGCAATCCGCCGGTGCGGCTGTTGTTGGCCGGTGGTGGTTCTCTGATGTATTACACGCAGGAATTTTTCCAGGAAAAATTGCACTTGCCAGTGGATTACCTCAACGTGTTTTCCGCAGTGACACTGGGAGATCAGGTGGATCGTCAGCAGCTGCTTGACGTGGCGCCGATGTTCCCGGAACTGGTGGGGATGAGCCTGCGCAAGATCACGACCTGCCCGGTGGACATTTCCCTGATACCGCAGTCGATACGTTTCCAGAAGGCGTTCCAGCGCAAGAAGGTGTATTTCTATATCAGTGCGGCTTCGGTGGTGCTGTGTTTGTTGATCTTTCTGGCAGCAGTGATGCAGCGAAAACAATACAGTATGACGCTGGTCAGCGGCACGAAGGGCGGTGTGGAAAGCACCCAGCAGATGCGGGACCAGATCAAGCGGCTGGAAGGAGAGTTGAACAGTGCCCGTTCCGCGTATGATGAAGCGGCGAATTTCTTCCGTGAACGGGAAAAGTGGATCGGCATGCTTCAGGAACTGCAGCAGATTATGCCGGACATGATGTGGCTGGTGGCATTGGAAGGGGAAGGTACAGCCATCGAGCCGCAACCGACGCAGGCAATGGATCCGATGATGGGGGATATGGGGCTTTTCGGTCCGATGATGGATCCGGGAATGCCTCCGGAACAGCAGCAGAATGCTTCGCTTACGCCGGAATCGAAGGTGTTTGTGCGTAAAGAGGCGGAAAAGTTGTCCGATGTCAAGGAACTGCGCTTGAAATTTTATACGTTGAATCTTGACAACGATCTGGTGGAAGACGAGTTCCGGAAGGCGTTGAAGAACACGAAGTATTTTTCCGACGCGGACGATGCCTTTGTGATTGAGGAATATGAAGGCGGTCGCGGCACGGATAATCTGAAGTCGTTCACGGCTCTGGTCAAATTAAAAGAACCCATTAAGAAATAACGGTGCGCGCATGAAGCGATTTATTAAAGACAATCTGGTGTTGTTGATTGTACTCAGCGTGGCTGTCATCATATCGCTGGCGCTGCTGGTGCTGGTGATCATTGAACATTCCCGGATGTACAACTATTTTCAACAGGCGGAGAATTTGCGCAATCAGATCGGTGAACTGATTCAGCAGAAGCCGGCACCGGTAAAAGGAAATATTGAGCCGATCAAAGAAGAAACCGCGCTTTATCGGAAAAATACGGAACAGTTGCAGCAGGTCTTCGGCAAGGTCAAAGAGCCGGCGCTGGAGGCTTTTGCTGCTGCCCTGGGCGTGAAATTGCCGGAGTTTCTGGAAAAGTTCCGTACGGCGTGGGAAGCGGATAACAATCGCACGGCGTTGGGTGGGCGTGACCGCTTCTACCAGCGCTTCAAGCGGGATTATCCGAAATGGAATCAAGCGGTGGAAGCGTTCCAGAAGGAATATCAGAAAGTTACCGCAGAGCCGCTTAACTCCTCCAATGTGGATGAAGTACTGATGACGGCCCTCGGGCTGCAGCGGAATATGGAGAATTCTCCGGAGAACTGCCTGCGTTATATGTGGCGCATGCGCTCCCGGATGGTGGATCTGTTTGCTGAGAATAAAGTGGAACTTCAGGGCGAGGCTGCTTCGTTTGGGTTTGATTACAAAACGGCGCCGTTGCCGGAGATGGTTCCGGACATTGTCCGCAACTGGGAAGTGATCGGGGACCTGGCGACGAGAATTGCGAAGTCGGGCGTCAATGCGCTGTATTCGTTCCATATCCGGAACCTGGCGAGTGAACGGGTGGGCGATTATGTGATTTATCATTATACTTTCGGGGTTTCCGGCGATCTGAATAAAATTCGGGCATTTGTGAAGGCTTTGCATGAAGCCACGCGGGAAAAACGGATGTATATTGTGCGCAGCATATTCCTTTATGCAGACAGCGACGGTGCGCAGAATGTCTTTTTGGAACGGGCCGCTGAAGCTGAGCGGTTGCGTTTGGAACTGGAAGGGGTGAATACCGGCTCGGAAGCGGCTTCCATGATGCCTCCGGAAATGGCCGCGCCGGGAATGATGCCTGGGATGCGTAACCCGATGATGCCTGGACGCAACCCGATGATGCCTCCGGACATGATGCCTCCGGACGATCCCTCTCAGCAGCAGCAGCCGGTTAAGACGCTGGCGCAGATTCGCGAAGAAATTCAGAAGTTGCCTTATGACAAACGGCCGGGGTATGGTCGGAAGTTGTTTGGCGGCAGCCCGAATTGCGAAGCTGTGTTTGATGTCGAATATGTTGCTTTGTCGGAACCCGAGCTTAACTGATAGGGTAAGGAGGCTTTACCTTGGAATTTCTGAAGAGACATTACGAAAAGCTGGTGCTGGCAGTATTGTTACTGCTGTTCATCGGCTCCATGGTTTATTTGCTGCAGATTGTACAGGAGACGGCGAAGATCAACCGGGAAGGGTTGACTTTGCCGACGCGCGCCCCCGATTTTACCCCGGTGAGCCCGACGGCGGAACAGTTTGATCGCGCAAAGTTATTTTCATATGGCGACAACTGGACCCCTTCTGTAGCTCGGAACGAAAAGAACAAGAATTATTTTTCCGATCTGGTGGTTACGTTCGGTGCGGCTCGTTGCGGGCATTGTGAACGAATTATTCCTTTGTATTTCTTTGAAAACCGCGAATGTCCCCTGTGCGGTGAGAAACTTGTGCCGCCACCGAAAGTGGAAGGCCCGGAAGTCGTCTTGGGACGGGGGACGCCTGAGGACCCGGATGGATGCGGAATCCCGCATGCGGTCAAGGAAAAATTTGGTCTGGACGTCAATGATCCCGGTAATGTGCTGGATGACCTGGACGGGGACGGTTTCTCCAACCTTTATGAATATAAGCAGAAGACTTTGATGAATGAACCGAGATCTCGTCCGCCGCTGTGGCATCGCCTGGTCCTGGTGAATATCGACAAGATCAAGTTGCCGTTCATGTTGATGAAAGTCAATACCAATAACAGTGAAGACAAAGCAACGTGGGATATTCAGATTAACCGTACGGATACGAGCAAGACGTTGTTTACCTCGTTGAATGATATTGTCAAGATCGACAACCGGGATTATCGGGTTGCGGAGATCAAGCTGAATCACACGAAACGGGATGTCGGCGGCTCCGAGGTGATTGATGACAAATCGGAAATCGTGCTGGAATTACTGGGGGGCAGCACCAAGATTTTCATGCAGGTGGGCAAGGATGTCTATTCACCGGAACCGAAGGCTTTTGTGAAGGATATCGGTGACAATCGTGAATTGACGCTGGATATTGAACAGGAATTTGTTTTGGGGAATCGCCGTACTGGGATGAGCCGTTACCGGGTAAAGAGCATTGATTTGAAAACCAATGAAATGATTCTGACGGAACGCAGCGGACGGAATCGCGGCAAGGACGTGCCGGAACCCATTACGAAGGCCGGGAAGATTCCGCTCAACGAACGAGTGCGGGCGCGGAATATGGACCAGGATATGATGATGATGGGCATGGACCCCATGATGCGTTGAACTATGTCGGAATTCATAGCTTAATATAACATGAAGGTGAACAGAAGTATGAAGAACTTGAACCGGAATTCGTTTCCCCGTTCGCTTGGGCTGATCGGTCTGATGCTGTTGGCCGCGGGCACGCTGGCGGCGGCGGATGCGAATCTCTCCCAGCTGATGAAGCAGGAAGAGGAGGCACGTGCCAAGTTGCTTGCCGACGTGGATGCCAAGGCGACCATGGCGGAAGAGCTTCGCGACAAGCAGTCCTATGCGGATGCGGACAAGCTACTGCAGGAACAGATTGCCCGGCTGACTCCGAAGAAGGGCGGGGATCTCGGGACTTTGGCGGCGGAGCGACGCAAAGAGTTGCTGGCAGAGCAGAAAGCGTTACGCGGAGAATGGGCGCGCAGCATCATGCGGAAAGCTCGTAAGGAAGCGGACGAAAAACGCTATGCAGAAGCGATGGGGATCGCGGCCGAGGCGGCCATTGTGGATCCGACGCGGGCAGATGAAGTCAACCGTTTCAATGAACAGTGTCGCCGCATGATGCAGGGCGCGGCTTTTGTCAAGGAAACGACGCTGACGGAATTTGATAAGAATTACGAAGCGAACCAGAAGTCCATTGACCTGCTGATGCGGGAAGCTCAGACTTTTTATGATAATGGACGTTTTGATGAAGCGCGCATCCGCCTGGAACGCGTTTTTTTGATTGATCCGTTTAATCTCAACGCCACCCAATTTCTGGGGCGGGTTTACCGGAAACTGTATACCGCCGGACAGGAACGTCGCGAGGCGGACGTTGCCGGCATGCTTGCCGCCAACGGCTGGAACTGGATTGAGCCTATTTTCCCGACGGAACTGGAGTCCGCTACGACGCGTCAGGTGGAAGTCAAGAGCAACGTATCCGACAGCATTTACAGCCGGATGGAACGGATTGTTTTTCCGACGGTGGAATTTGACGAAGCGGACGTGCTTTCGGTGATTCGTTTCCTGAATAACCGCAGCAAAGTCTATGACCCGGACAAGGAAGGCATCAATATTGTTGCCGGTTTTGACAAGGCCATTGCGGATCGTCTGAATAAAGTGACGATGAGTTTTACTCGGATTCCGATGAGTGAAGTGCTTCGGTATCTGTGCCAGGATGTCGGTTTGAAGTACAAAGTGGATGACGGCAGCATCTTCATCGGACCTTCCGTGGATGAAATGCAGACCCAGTCGTTTCCGGTGCGGGGTGATCTGATCGTCAGTATCACCGGCCGTGGTGACGGCGGCGGTGATTCCGGCGGCGGTGGCGGCATGCCGGACGAAATGGGAATGATGGAACCCGCACCCGCGGCGCCGGCCATGGATGCCATGCCGCCGGATGCCGGTGGTGGTGAAGGGGAACAACCTGTGCTCGGTAAAATCGGTGAAGGTACTGATTTGAAGGAAACGGGATTTGTCCGGAGCACTCCTCTCAATAAACAGTCGGTGATTACGGCACAGTTGTTGAAGAACCATTTTTCTGCACGCGGAGTTCGTTTTGATGCCGGGTCGTCCATTGCTTATGACCGTCGTGCCAATAAATTGATTGTCCGGAATACGGTGGAAAACCTGCGTCGTCTGGATGAACTGCTGCGGCAGTTGGACGCCATCGAAACGCCGCTGGTGTCAATCGAAATCAAACTGGTGGAAATCAATGAAAACGACTGGCAGGAACTCGGGTTTGACTGGTTTTTCAATATTGACGACGCCGACAATCCCACTGCTTCCACGGAAGTTGGCAACAGTGGCTGGTTCATGTCGGAATCCGCATCTCCGGTGCGCAATACCAATAGTACCTCGGATGCTGAAAATGGTTCTCTGACCGGTGCCATCAGCGCTGATCAATCTATTAAACTGATCAATAACCTCAAGATTTTCCCGAATTTCGGGAACGGTTTGATCAACGGAACCAATATCGATCTTGCTTTGACGGTGAACGCCATCAGTCGGAATGACCGCACGGAAGTGCTGTCGGCCCCCAAAATCACGACCAGCAGCGGTTCTCCGGCATTGATCAAGATGGTCAAACAATACTATTTCCCGGAATCGTGGGAAGAACCGGAAGTCGAAAACAGCGGGAACTGGCAGACGATCACGGTCCCGGTTCCGGAGTGGACGGATACCGGTACGGACATCGGGATCATCCTGAATGTGACGCCGCAGGTCGATCCGGACAATTATACTGTGACGTTGGACCTCCATCCTGAAGTCGTCTCCTTCCTCGGGAAAACCGACGACAGTGTGACGATCACTTCCGGTTACATTGACTTCTCGTCCCAGAGTCCGGAATACGTTACGACCTGGTCGGAAACCTACAATGTCTGGATGCCGATCATCGGCCGCCGGAAAATTGACGTGAACGTCAAGGTTTATGACGGCGAGACCATTGTGTTGGGCGGTATGATTGATAATCAGATGGAAACCTTGTATGACCGGTGGCCGATCATCGGCGACATCCCGCTCATCGGCCGACTGTTTTCCAGTCAGTATGAAAAGAAAACGAAGAGTAATCTTCTGATTTTCGTGACGACCAGACTGGTCAATAACGACGGTGTGCCGATTCGGCGCAATGCGCAGCGCGGTGCTCCGGATTTCAACCGTTAACCCCAGGCCGGAGGCTTGAATCATGTTGAAGATTGAAAAATACACAGTAGCATTGATTACGGCGGCCGTCGGCATCGGTGTCGTGCTTCCGGCGTCAGCCGAAGAGGAAGCGTTGCCGGCGCCTGCCCGGGATACGATCAGCCGCCAGACGGTTTCCCGACAGCAAATTGAGGCGGATGCGGAACAAAAGGTCCGCGAAGCCAACGCAAGCTATTCAAAAGGACAATACCAGGACGCCATCAATCAGTATTTGGAAGCGGTCAAGATTTTGCGCAGCTTTGACACGGAAGTGTTTGCCAAGCGTATTGAAGCCTGCAGAGCCCAGATCGCAAAATGCTATTATTATATGGCGCAGGATGCTGTGGTACTGGCCCAGGAACGAGCCCAGGCGCAGGATTTTGAAGAGGCGATCCGGCTGTGCAAACAGGCAATCGAATATTGTCCGGAAAGTGAAAGTTCCATTCGGGCGAAGATTGCGGAATTTGAAAAGCGTCGTGCTGCCGCAGCCGTGCGGGCTGACACCAGTACGGAACAGTTGCTTCCGGATAAACTGGGACAGGATTACCGGATTCAGGTGCTGATGCGACAGGGGCAGGAACTGGCGCAGGCTGGACAGCTGCAACGGGCTGTTCGGAAGTACCAGGATATTTTGATGATCGATCCCTATAATGCGGAAGCTCTGCATAATCTTCGTGCCGTCAATATGCGCAGTAGCGATGTGGCGGACAGCCGCTACATGATTCAGCATCGCAAGCAGATGACGGAACTGGAATGGCGTTGGGCGACTCCGTTGCTGCCGGAAGGGGAAACGCCGGTGGACAACGTCGTGGAATCTCCTTTCAAGAAGAGTGATGCCGTAACTGGCGGGATTGATAAGAAAATTCGCAGTATCATCATTCCGCGGATTGACTTTGAAGAGGTGACGATTCCGACTGCGATCAAATTTCTGCAGGAAGAAAGTAAACGGAACGATCCGGAACAGGTGGGGGTTAATATTTTCCTGCGCCGTTCCACCGGATTGGAGGAACAGCAGCAGCAGTTGCAGGCCGGAATGACTCCGGACGGTATGATGATGGATCCTGCCATGGGGCCCGGACCGATGCCTGATCAGATGGCTGCTCCGATGCCTGCTGATCCCAACAACATGGCGATGGACCCCAACAGTGATTTTTCGGATGGCACTGAAGGTGGCGCGGAACTGGATCCCGAGGCGAATGAGAAGAAAATCAGTTTGATCATTACGAAGAAATCGCTGTTCGATGCTCTTCGGTATCTCTGCAACGCTGCCGGATTGAAGATGCGCGTGGAACCTTACGCGGTGGTGGTGGCGCCCGAACACATTGCTCTGGACGACCTTGAAACCAAGATTTTCCCGGTGGAACGGTCTGCCTTCGGCGATCTCGATGTGGAAAGTTCAGCCGATCCCAGTCCCTTGAAGACGTTTTTCATTGACCGCGGTATTCGTTTCCCGCAGGGAGCGAAGATCGTGTACGATACCCGGATCAGTCGGTTGATTGTGACCAATACCATTGAGAACCTGCGCTTGATTGATGAGGTGATCCAGGGCATTCTGAGCGACAAGGACCCGATGGTGGAAATTTCCGCCAAGTTCATTGAAGTCAGTCAGAACGACTTGAAGGAACTGGGGTTTGACTATACGGTTTCCTATAATCCAAGCAATCTGCCCTATGGAGAATACAATGCTTCCAATCAGGCCATTCCCGGGTACAGCTCGCACCGGCTTTCTTTCCAGGAGAGCGGAACCGGATTGATGCGCAATTACGGCTCCAACGAGTTGTTCGTGCTGCAGGGGTTCGCCGGAGGAGCAGACGGAGCCGCTTATTCCGCCAGAATTTTTGCGGCAAACAAGATGGATTCGTCGGATACGCTGGCGTCGCCGCGGATCACCACTCTGGCCGGTCGGGCCGCCCATATCGAAATGGTACGGGAAGTGCCGTTCGTGGAAGAATACGATGAAGGGGAAATGCAGCAGGGGAACAGCTCCAGCGGCGATACCAACAGTTCGTATCAGACCTACACGACGATCGGTCCGTTCCCGGATTTTGAAGACCCGACGCCGTTGGGCATCATGATGGATGTGACGCCGGAAGTCGACAAGGCGCGGCGGACCATCCGGCTCCAGATGGCGCCGAAGGTCACCAGCTTCCTTGGGTGGACGGAATTTACCAGTACCGATGCCAGTGGTAACATCGACCTGATGCGGAAACCGATTCTGGCGATTCGTGAGATCGATACGACCATTACCATTTATGACGGTGAAACCATTGTGCTGGGTGGTGTGATTGATGACAGTTCTACCGTGCTGCATGACAAGGTGCCGATCCTTGGCGATTTGCCGCTGGTCGGCCGCCTGTTCCAGTCGCGCTACACCAGCGCGGAAAAGAAGAATCTGTTGATCTTCATGACTTGCAAGCTGGTGAAGCCGGATGGCACGCCGTTCTATCCTGCGGAACGGATTGAACGGGGATTGCCGCAAATGGGACGCCTCGACTGATCCTGAAGGAGGTTCCTGCCGGAACGGTAGAAATACCGTTCCGGTTTTTTTTTTGTGTGAACATGGGGGCGGCGGAGTAAAGGTTTTGTACGGGATTTCCCCGTGTCTTTCAGGCGAGACAAAGCATTTGCGATTCCAAGGTTTCAAGCTCTGTTTAGGGGGCGTCTGATAACAACTTGCTGGTGCCCTCGGCTTATTTCCGGAAGCGGCGTAACTGGTTTTACCGGAAATGAGACCGGGGGCAATTTTTTTATGGAACTCCAGCGGGAAAAAGGAAAAAGCGGGGATGAAAATTCATTATTTTTCAGAAAAATCATAGAAAAGCTTGCTTTTTTTAGGAAAGTGTTTTATAATAGTTTACTGTTTAGGAATTGTTTATTATAGGGGACATGAAGAGATGTCGACAGATTATAGACGGCGATTGCAGGAACACGTTAAAGCCATGATGGCATGTGGCGCCTATAAATGTGGCGACCGACTGCCGTCCTTGCGCATGTTTGCGGAGCAGTTCGGCATGACAATTTCCACGGTGCGCAATGCGCTGCTGGAGCTGGAACAGGCCGGGCTGGTTTCCATGCGCCATGGAGATGGGGTTTACATTACCGGGAATCCTCATCTTCCACAGCAAGAGCCTACCTGGAAGATTGCCGTTTTCACGGACAAGGCCGCTTCGCTGGATCCGGCCAATACCTACAGTGCTCATGCATTGCTGGGGGTACAGGAGGAAGCGGCAGCCAACCGTTGTCGGGTAGAGATATTTTTCCGTGACTTTTATGGAACCACCGAACCTCTGGTTATGAACCAGAAGTTGTTGCGGGATAGTGATGCCTGCATCCTTCTGGCGGTGTATGACCGGAACCGGATCATTCTTGATACCGGCATTCCGATCATCGGGCTTCAGATTGGGGAGCTGTATCTGGGACGTCTGTCCTGTGTCAGTATTGATCCGTTTTCAACGGCGGAGCTGGCAAGAGATTATTTTCTGAATCGCGGCATCCGCCGGGTGAAGTGTTTGTATTTTGAAAACGGCGCCAGCAAAGATCAATACCGGGTGTTCAAGAGTGAGTTTGAAAACTACGGGAGCTGCCTCGGAGCGGTTTTAACGGATAACGAGCCCTCGTTGGAACTTTTTGACGATCCGGAGGTTGGCTATTTGATTTTCAGTGGAACTGTGAGTCACATGGTGCAGTCCGCTTATGAGCAACTTCATGGACGAGCGATGACGGATGACTTCTGTCTGCTGAGCGTGGACGGGAAATCCCGTTACGTTCCGACCTATAAACCGGTTCCCAATATCGGGATCGATTGGCGGCAGGCCGGACGTATGTTGCTGACCGAGGCGCTGTTTCGAATTCACAAGCCGGCATTGCCGGGACGGCGGGTGCTGATGACTCCGGATTTGCGTTTGAGCTGACCTGCAAGGAGAGAAGGAAATGCGCGGATTATGGGTGGGCTGGTTGATGGGAGGGCTGTGTTTGACGGCGGCGGCGGCTACGAAAATCGGACCGTGGACGCCGGAGGAGTTTGCCGATCGCGTCAATCGGTTGAATCGGGCATACGACCGGATTGCCGTTGATCGCAAAGTGCCGTTGAGCGCGGAGGCGGAAGCTGAATTGTTTCGAAAAGCGGATGCAGTATGCGATGGGATGGCCTTTTTCTACAAGCAGGAACCGGTAAAAATCGGGGCAGGAAACATCGATTGGTTCGGCGGTCAGAAAGCGCATCAGGAGTGGGTGGCCCAGTTGAACCGCTTTTTCATGCTGGATTTTCTCTGTAACGCCTATCGGCGAAATCAGGAGGAGAAATATGCCGCCCGTGCCCGGGAGCTGATGGAGGACTGGTTTGACTTCTGGCGGAAGCACGATGAGCGGTTCATCGATCCGCAGCGTAATAATGAGCTGAACTGTTCCATCCGGTTGCGCAACTGGACGACGGCACTGGCGGTATTTCGCAAAAGTGCGGCTTTTGATGATGCATTTGTGGAGCGGGCGCTGGGGGTGATTACCCGGCAGGCGAATATGTTGCTGGAACGCACCAGCCCCGGCGACAGCAACTGGCAGATTGCTCAGGCGTTTGCTCTGCTGGAGGTCGGCAGTGCCCTGAGTTTTCTGCCGGATGCGTC
>CASDQW010000020.1 GCA_949282965.1 uncultured Lentisphaeria bacterium | reverse complement strand
CCGGCTCTGGTTCCAGCTGATGCAGCCGTATGCGCCGGCGTTGTTCACCCGCAAAAACAAAACCGCCGGCAAGGAACCCATCGCCGCCAGTCCGGTCTGCTCGACCGCCATGCGGGAAGACGGCGTCATCACCGGCACGCCGGACGGCCTCTTCCAGCTGTGGAAAAACGGCAATGTCAACAAGTGGACCGGCTCCTACGCCCGCTGGAAATTCATCGGTTATAACAATGTCGAGGCCATGAACTCCGACCCCAGTGAAAACCGCATGTTCAAAAAATCCAAGGACATCCGCAACCCCAGCCACAAAATCGCCCTGTCCGAAGGCTACTATGTCGTCCTGACCGTTCTTCCCGCCAACTGGGACAAGAGCACCGACACCGCCTGGCTGCGACACAACAACAACGCCATCAACGTTCTCTTTCTGGACGGTCACGCCTCGAACATCAAACAGATCGGCTGTTCCCGCCAGATTTCCGGGACACAGACCGTCGGCGACTACTACATTCATCCCAATCGGTAACACGCGGAGGTGGCCATGCCGTTGCTGAAGCTCCTTTCCGCCCTGTTATCCGCCATCGTACTGCTGCCGGGAGCAGCGGCGGTGTCCGACAATTTCGATCAGTCGCCGCTCGGCAAGTTTCCGGCGTCATGGCGCCCCTACCAGACCATTGATCCCGCCAACGGTTCCGTTTCCGTCGTCCCGGACGGCGAGGGACGGGCCGTACGGATCGAAACCCGCGGCATCCGCGACGCCAACGCCGTCGGCATGACCCGCAACTTTTCCGCCCGTCCCGACCAGGCCTACCGGGTCTCTGTGGAAATCCGCAACGACGATCCGAAAATCACGCCGAAAGTCGGATTCAACCTCATCTTCCTCACCCGGGACGGGAAATACCAGAACCCCATCAAGGCTCCCGTCGCCAGCCCGAAACCGGGAAAACCTCTCTGCCTGACCCTGGACGGCATCGCACCGGCCAACGCCAAGGAGATGATCGTCGAACTGCACACTTCGTGGAATACCCCCGGTACCGTGCTGGTTGACAATTTCGAGATCGAAACTCTGACCCCGGATGGAATCCCCTTCGCCGCCTTCGGCAAACAGGAGATTTCGCCGCGGGAACTTTACCTGGATACTCCGCTCGTCCGGAACGGAGAACCCGTCGCCGCCATCATCGCCGCCACGGCGGAACATCGCCGGATCGCCCGCGAGATCAATGCCGCATTGCGGAAGAAAACCGGTGCGGAACTCCCCGTTTTGGATGCGGCCCCCTATGCCGACGCCCGGAAGTTCGATCGTCATTACCTGATGATCGGCAACTGCGATGACAATCCCGCGATCGAGGCACTCTATATGCGGCGCATGGTCATTCTCGACTCCCGCTACCCCGGCCGGGGGGGATGGAACGTGCGTACCCTGCACAATCCTTATGCGGACGGCCACAACGTCGTCTTCATCGGCGGAAGCGATCCGGAAGGACACCGCGCCGCCGCGGACGTGTTTCTCAAAAAAGTCGCCGAGCTGCCCGATTCCCGGGATCTCACCCTCCCCCGTCTCACGGAAATTCACTATCCCAAGGCCGGGCAAATCAAGCTCGGCTGGGGCTGCGAATGGGACGGCGGCTTCAGCTATGACCCGATCAGCCGGGACATGGCCGCATTCTACATGACCGGCGACCGGAAGTACGTGGACGACATGCTGCGGCGCATGTTCCCGGACGCGGAACAGGTCAAGATCAGCAACAGCCTCGACCGTTACGATGACGGCGCCGAACCGATCGCCAAGCCCTACCATTACTGGGGAGCCAACATGATTCTCTACTGGGACCTCATCGAAGAGGATCCCGTGTTCACTCCGGAAGTCCGGCTGGCCATCACCCGGAAATTCTATGAACAGATGCAGTACTGGATCCACGCCGGTTACGGCGGCTGGTACCGCATTTACCTCAACCCGAAACCGCATCACAAACTCCATGACCGCCATTACCTCATGGAGGCGCTCTGCGTCTACACCGTCGCCCGCTATTTCGACAAATATTATCCCGGCATCGACAGTGCGGAAGGACTTCGCTGCGTGCGCCGGGTCTTCGCCCCGATCTGGGAGGCGGTCACCCCGCAGCTCGGCTGGCGGGTCTGGGCACCGAGCTTTCTGTTCCCCGCTTTCCAATATGCGTTCATGGAAGATTTCCAGCGCTGCCGCACCAATGACAATGTGCGCAAACATGCGGAATATCTGCTGATGATTTCCAGTCTGCGCCCCGGCGAATGGCTGAACGGCTATCCCGGCATCTACGGCGCACTCGCCCGGATTTACGATGACGCGGCCTACGCCCGGATGCAGAATCTCTTCATCCGCGATCCGGAAGCGGCGCTGATCGGACCGTCCTACTACACGCCGAACCGCACCTATCGGAACGACACGCTGCAGCGGACCGCGGGCAAAATCGTCCGTTCCGGTGTCACCGGCGAAAAAATGGATTACGAGGAACTGCCCAAAGATCTGAACCCCGCGGACGTCGATGAGTTCTACTCCTACCGCGGCCGCCCCGACGAATGCGGCGACTATCTGCTGATCGCGCCGAAATACCGGCCGGGCGGCCGGGCGGTCTTCTACAATTTCTCCATCGACGAACTGCTGCTGAACGGCCAGCAGGTGCTCTCCGGCACCAGCCAGCTCTATCCGTCGGCCAATGCGCTGGCTTCCGGCAAGCCCGCCTGGTACGCCCGGATGCAAGACGCGGTCAAACTCAACGATGCGGTGTGGTTCGCCGCCGCGATTCCCGACTTCAACGAACACGACTGGGAGCGCGCCATGCTGTTCCGGGAAAAACGCGGATTGCTGGTCTTCGACCGGGTCCGGGCGAAAAAAGATAATCTGCTCTATCTGGAAAACTCCTGGCGTCCGGCTCCTTATACCATTTCCAGCGTCAGTCCGGCGGGCGATCTGGTCATCGACAATCCCGGCGCGCTGCCGCCGCCCGGACCGGAAACGCCGGTGCGCTTCGACGGCAAAAAACTCTTCGACGCCGAATTCGACGGCGACAAGCGCTATTATGAATTTTCCGGCGCGACGACCTTCTCCGGCTGGACCCCCGACAAGACCATCCGGTTTCCGTTCCGTACGGAACAGGAAGGCGAAGCCGATTTCCGGCTTCACTTCCTCGGATCGAAGCAATCCACCGGCACCCTCTCCGTCAAACTGGACGGGATCCCGCTCGGCGACAAAGGCTTCACCATGCCGGAAAACGCCGATGGGGGTTTCGTCGCCTTCTCCCCGGGCAGCCGCAAGCTCGACTCCGGCGCGCACGTTCTGGAACTGACGCTCGCCGATACCGAAAAGGCCGACTGGCAATGGGCGGGGTTCTCGGCGACGAAAACGGGAGCGAATCTCCCGGACGGCGTTTTCACCGTCGGCTGTGACCTCCCGGCGGAAACCCGCCTGTCCCCGGTGCTGCTGAGCGGCCCGGACGGCGGCGAACCGGTCCGTGGTTGTGCTGCAACCTTCATCCTGACCCGGCCGCTGAAAGCCGGAGATACCGTGGAAATGGTAAGCATCCTGCGTCCCGGCCGCGCCGAAGGCCCGGTCGCGGCCCGCGCCGCGGACGGCAAAACCGCGTTGCGACTGCCGGAACCGGCGCTGCTCACGCCGCAGGGAGACGGTTTTGTGCTGACCGAAAGCGCCGGGCTTTCCGGCTGGCGGGTACGCGAAGTACCGGGACTTTTCCGGCGGGAACAGCCGGTTACCTTTGACTACCGCGCCGCCGACCGCCGCCTGGCCATCCGGGAACCGGATGGACAAGTCACGGTGAGCCGTCCCGCCGAGTACCGGATGCCTGCACCGGAAACCATCGCCGCGGAAGTTGACCGGATTTTCCGGGATACCGACAAAAAACTGCCGGAAATCACCTTCCAGGCGCCGACACTTCCGCCGGCACAGACCCTGTCGCTGCAAGCCGCCGCCGGCCTCATGCTTCCCTTCGGCGACCGCCTGGCCGTGGCTTCCGGCAAGCATCTGAACGTCTTCGCCGCCGACGGGCGGCTGCTGTGGTCGGCGGAACTGCCGGGCGACATCGGTGCACTCCACTACTGGCCCGCCACAAAACTGCTCATCACCGGAGATCGGGCGGAAAACATCACCGCCTTCACTCCCGACGGCGAACGCCGCTGGCAAACCCGTTCCGAAAGCGCAGAAGGCCTGATCAAGTCCAACAAGGTCTACTGGTTCAAAAGCGCTTACCCCGGCGTGTATTCGTTTACCGACGGCGAGCTGGTCGCGGGACAGCCCCGGCTGTTCGCCGGTTCGACCGGCAGCGTGGAGGTGCTGACCCCGGAAGGTAAAACGGAATCGCGGTTCTGGCACGAATACGGCCCGGTCGGCTCTCTTGCGCTGCTGCCGGCGGAAGACGGCCACGCGGCTGAAGTCTTCTCCGCCCGCGACTTCGGCGGCTGGCCGACGGTCTGGGGTGTCCGGGAACAGGAAGGCAAACTCATCACCAACTGCCGCTGGATGCTGGAAGACCATCGGGGACTGCTCATGAATTCGTTCGGATTCTCCGGTGTGGGCAAGACGTTTTTGCGGCCGTTCCGCTTTGCACCCAACGAACCGACCCGGCTGATCGGGGTGTTCGAGGGGGCGCAGAACCGGCTGGCCGTCTGGGATTTCCGGGGCAAGGTGCTCGGGGGCGTAGACCTCGGCGCGGGTGAAATCGCCAGCGCCCGGAATTATACGGTCCCCGCCCTGTCGCCGCGCAACGTCCGGGGCTTCGACGCCGCCGTCGGCAAGGACGGAGAAGTTCGCTTCGCCGCAGCCACGGCCCGACGGCTCTTCTACCTCTTCGACCG
>CASDQW010000019.1 GCA_949282965.1 uncultured Lentisphaeria bacterium | reverse complement strand
CGTCCGGTGACGAACCAGGTATCGTTTTCGAGCGTGACCGAGAGGGGACGGTACGGATCGAGTTTTTCCCCGAAGGCGGAGAGGGCGGCTTTCAGTGCGAGGTCGGGGCGGGAGATGGTCCAGCTCTCCTGTTCCGGCGGGGCGGGGCGCGGACGGGCGAAACGGTTCAGAAAATCGAGCAGCCGGGCGAAGTCGCGGTCGCCGATGTGATTGGTGTCGAGCTGGAAGATCAGTGCGCTGTCCGGTGAGAGCCGCATGGCGCCGACGGTGTGGTAGCGCCACTCTCCGGCGGGCGGTTCGGCGGCGGCGAACTTCGCGCGGGTGAGATAGAGCAGCGTCCCGTAGCGGCCGCCCGCCGAGAAGGGATGGAGATGGAAATGGGTTTCCACCGCTTCGCGCAGGGTGGAACGTGCGGCCAGGCGGACCTGGTGTTCGAGTTTCTCCGGGGAGTTGAACCGTTCTCTGCCGTCGTTGTCGGCGTGGAAGGCGAGCCGGGCGCGGAATGATTCCCCCGGACCGGTGATGACGACGATCGCGGTGCGGCGCGGAACATATTGAAGCACCTTGACCTGCCATTCCGCAGGGGTGGAGATACGGAATATATCGTCGGCCGACATGCGGATCGATGTGGCGGCGGTTGCCGGAACCGTCAGAAAAGCGGCCGACAACACGAGTGCCGCAAGGTGGAATTTTCTCTTCATCATGCTGTTCCTTCGTTGCTGCATATTCTGTAATGTACTGCGATACCGGCTGTTTTGAAAGCGGACAGAGGAAAAAATAGATTACGATCCGGCAATCTTCGGGGCGTCGGCCCAAGTGTTTTTCAAACCTCTCTTTTGATTCCGCACGGGAAACGTTGAGGCGGATCGTCGCCGCTGCTCGATTCACATCCTCAACATCCGCCGATATTCCCGGGGTGAGACTCCGGCGAGCGCTTTGAATTTCCGACTGAAATGAAACGCGTCGCTGTAATGAAGTTCCGCCGCGATTTCCGCCAGTGTCATCTCCGTCGAGTTGAGCAGCACCGCCGCCCGGCGGAAGCGTTCCTGCTCCCGGTAATGGCCGGGGGACATCCCGGTGAGCTGCTTGAAGAGTGCGAGGAAGCGGGAAGGGGAGAGGTTGACCATTCCGGCAAGAGCGGCAGTCGACGGCGGTTCGTTGCAGTTCTGCAGGCGGCTGAGTACCGGCAGCATCCGGATAAGATCTTTCCTGCGGACCGCGCCGGCGTCTCTGATCCTGCCGAAACGAAGCAATTCCAGAACCAGACTGTTGCCGGTCAACTGGAGCTGCATGGACTCCTGCAGGTTCATATTGCGGGGCTGACGAAGCAGTTCCCGGATCAGCCCGGCAATCCGTTCCGCCCGGGCCGCCGGGATCAGGTTGGGCATGTCATAGAACGTGAAGATTTCCAGATTTCCGGTGATGAAGGCGTTGAAATGAAGCCAGCTGGAATAGTAGGAGCGGGGGCCGTCGCAGGAGAACCGGTGGGGAACTCCGGCGGGGATGAAGGTGATGTCGCCGTTGCGGCAGCAGACCGGCGGCTGATCGATCCGTTCGATCAGGGCGGAGGTTCCCTCCGGCATTTCCGAGAGGCAGCAGACGTTGACCGGGATCGTCCGCCATCCGAGCCGGTGGGGGATTTTGACTTCCGTTACCTTTCCTTCCAGAAAACTGAAGTGTACGGTCAGGGGCAGGGGATGTTTCGAACATTCATCATCCCAGGAAGCCCGAAATGACATTTCAGTAATATTGTTCATGTTTTTGGTAATCCTGTCCATTGCGGTTCCGGCTGAGTTACAGTATAATAATAATCGTGAATCGGAAATTTTCAAGGAGCGGAAATGACGGCGCTGAATCTTGTTCTTTTTTTCGCCTTTCAGGTAATTGCGGCGCTGCTCTTCAAGTGGGGCGGGTCGCCTTCCGGGCACTACTGGGGCGGCTTTGTCGGCGGCAACCTGTTCGGTATGACCAGCATCATCATGCTGATCAATCTCTACCGCATCTGGCCGGCGGGGGTGGTGCTGGGCGTTGCCACCGGGGGGGCATTCTTTCTCAATCAGCTGGCGATGTTCGCCGTCTACCGGGAATCTCTGACCCTGGGCGGCTGGTGCGGAATCGCCATGATTTTTGCAGGAATTCTGCTGGTGTCTTTTGCCAAATAAGCGGGATGTCGCGCAGTGTAACCAGGAATGAACCACCCGGCCTGCCGGGCGGTGGATGAAAAGGAGGATTCCATGGATCGGGTGAGAAATTCAGAGATATTTTTGAGGAGAGACAGAAGCGGCTGTCCGGCGGGCTGTCCACATTTTTTTACCCTTATCGAACTGCTCATCGTGATCGCGATCATCGCCATCCTTGCCGCGATGCTGCTGCCCGCCCTGAACAAGGCACGGGAGAAAGGCAAAGCCATCTCCTGCATGGCGAATCTGAAAACCATCGGAATGGGCGAGGCGCTTTATTCGCAGGAGAACGGCGACTATATTGTTCCGACGCAGATGAACGGCAAATGGTGGTGGGAGATCCTCACCGGCTACCCGGATGCGAAAGGGAACCGCAAGGGGCCCGCTTACGGCGGAATCACCCATCTGCGCAATCAGACCGTCGGCCCGCTGGCCTGTCCGGCGGAACCGCTGCCGTTTTCTCTCTATGACGGAATCGGCGTCAAGGACGTCACTTACGGTCAAACCCATTATGGAACCAACTCCATTCTGCACGGCGGGGTGAGCAATCAGTTCATCAAAAAGACTTCGATGCTGTATTCGGCGAGTTCCACCATTTCGTTCGGCGACAACAACCGCTGCTTCGAAATCTATTTCAACTATGTGCAGTTCATTTCGTTCCGCCACGGCGGCGGCAGGATTCCCGAAACTCCTGCGTCCGATTTCGCCCTGGCCCGGCCGGGGCGGGCCAATCTGCTGTATGCCGACGGGCGGGTGTCCTCCGCCGATTATCAGGCGTTGTTGAATGTTCCGGCCAACGACCGGATGGATGCGGCGAAGTCGAGCGGCGAACTGCTGAAATACAGCAAGCCCGCCCGGGCGCTGATCAACGGATTTTATGCCATGCGCGGCGGAACACTGTAAGCAGGGAGATGGAAGAGATGAAATGGGGTCGAATGGTCCGGTTTCTGGCCGTGGCGCTGCTGTCTGCGGCAGGCGCTGCCGGGATCGCTTCGGAGACAGCCCCGGCGGTGACCGATGACTTCAGCGATGTGACGAAATTCCGCTTCAACAGCAACGGCGGCAAATGCGAAGCCGTGGTGCCGGACGGCGGCAATGACATCACCTCCGCACTGCGCATCACGGTGAGCCGGAATGCGAAAAACGTCTGGGGAACCGCGATCCGGAGCGCCACCGGGATTCCGCTGGCGTGGGGTGCCGGGCATGTGTTTGAAGTGCGTTTTCTGGCGCGCTGCCTGAAACCGCTGCCGGGGCGGGACTACGCATCGCTCACGGTGATGGTGGAGCTGCCGACGCCGCCGAATGACAAGCTCTTTTCCGGCGGCGTGCGGATTTCGGGGAAACAGTGGCGGCAGTACCGGGTCGTCACCTGGAAACCTGCGGGAAAAAAACCGCAGCTTTACGAGCCGGGAAAGTTGAACTTCGTCTTCCACCTCGGTTACGGAATCCAGACGCTGGAGATCGGCGGAATAAAGCTGATCGATCACGGCGTGACCGACTATCGGAAAATTCGCGACCGGGAACCCGGCGGTTCCGCCGATTACCGGGGCCGGGAGGCGTCGGCTTCCTGGCGGCAGCAGGCGGAGAAGCGGATTGAAACGCTGCGGAAGGGGGATTTTCAACTGCGGCTGCTCGATGAGGAAGGAAACGCGCTCGGCGGCGTGCCGGTGCGGCTGAATCTGGAACGTCACGCGTTTCTCTTCGGCAGCTGCGTGCCGGCCCGGACGATCCGGGAGAATCCGCGGTTTGCGCGCGAGTTCGTGAGGCTCTTCAACTGCGGTACGCCGGAGTATGAGATGAAATGGTGCTGGCGGCACAGCTGGAGCTGGAATGAGGAGCTGCAGTTTCTCGAAAAATTCTTCGCCGACCACCGGATCGTCTTCCGCGGGCATTGTACGGTCTGGCCGTCGTGGGAGCGGACGCCGCACTGGCTCCGCCGTCTGGAAAAGCAGCCGACGGCGCTGCGGGAAGTGGTTCGGGATCACATCGCCTATCAGCTCTTCACGGTGCGGGGAAAAATGCCG
>CASDQW010000018.1 GCA_949282965.1 uncultured Lentisphaeria bacterium | reverse complement strand
CGGCCAGGAAGATCCTGGGCGAGGAACAGCCTCATCTCTCCCTTGCGTTCACCGGATAACCATGATTTTTGCGGTTTCCTGCACACCTTATCCAGGATTCGCACGTTTCTCCGCGCCACCCAGCTGCGGTAGAGCACACAGATTCCCCATATCAGCAACAGCGCCAGGCTCGCCGATATGCCGATTCTGAACCATTTTGATGTTCTCATGTTTCAATGCTGTTTCCCTGTTATAAGCGTTTCAACCGGACCGCGTGCCCTCTCGACGCGCCAGTTTTCAAAAATCTGAAAACGTCGCAAGCCTTATCCTGGGCGTGACGGTATGGCGGGAGTTTGAGCGTTGTTCCGAATGGAACTGACTTGCGGCTCTGAAAAATGCGCCTCATGCCGGCAATGGGCCGGGGGATTCTGGCTGAACAACTTCTGATGAATATGATATTTTCCGTTCATGGGGATCGCTCCGACAGACCAGCTGGTCTTGCACCACCACGATATCGGTTGCATGATGATCTGCATCAATGTTTTTTACCTACCTGGAGAAAAAGACATTGATTCAGTCCAGTTTCCATTATTAGTATATACATGGTTTATCGAAAAGCAAGACAATATAAAAAAAAAATAGCGTATATTGCGACTTTTTTTGCAGGATTCGGCTGGTGCGGTGGTTGTGGCGTCTGCTGTATTTCCCTGATTTTAAAACAATCAGTTCGTTCCAACCGATTCCGGCAGGAGAGGGAAATTCTTCCTGTTGTATGATGACGAAAACGGTCGTAAAAAAGTACGGTAACGATTTCCGGCAGAAGCGCAGGAGGCAGGGACCGGGCGAACATCCATTCCGGTCAGGGAAAACGCCGGAAAGATCATGTCGTTGCCGATGCTTGTAATCATCGACCACAGAGAGTATAATAAATGAGGTGAAATCAGGCCCGTATCCGGGTGGGAAAGGAGCATATTTTTCGTGGCTTCCGATCAGTATGTTGCAGTGTCCGAAGAGGAAATGACCCTGGAGCATTACCCCTGCGGAGTCGATGCGGGGAGCTGCATGGCGCCGAAGGAGGATCTGTACGGCACCGATGAAACCGGAAATTCCGTTCTTTATTTGAAAAAGGGCCGGCGCTGTCTGGTCCTCACCGGCGATCCGCGGGAGCCGGAGGTGATCTGGTTCCGCATCTGCGCCACCGGCGAAGTCGCGACCTGGGACGACACGTTTCCGGATTCGTTCGAGCCGGCGCCGCCCAGACCGGAAATCCGTCCGGAAACGCTGCCGGGCAAGAATCTGCTGGTGGAGATCGTCCGCTGCGACTCCGGGGGGCGGGAAGTCGGCCGGGACAACCATTTCGGAGAAGTGGTGGCGTGTGCCGACGGGAGTGTTGCCATTCGTGAACCGGGCCGTGCGGAATGTTTTACGGTGCCTTTCGTCCCCGAATCGTTTGAGGAAGGCGGGCGGGAACTCGTTTTCACGCTCGGCGACGTTACCGTTTCCGGGATTGACTGGGTGTCCAGATGGCGCGTCCTTGAATCCGTTCGAGATGA
This sequence comes from uncultured Lentisphaeria bacterium, assembly GCA_949282965.1. Classification (GTDB taxonomy): domain Bacteria; phylum Verrucomicrobiota; class Lentisphaeria; order Victivallales; family Victivallaceae; genus CALXOD01. The sequence goes on along the minus strand of CASDQW010000018.1, from coordinate 41,583 downwards.
GGAGAAATGATTGATGTTCATCTGGTTAGTGCCTTTTAGAGCCTCCATAGCCTCCGTTGCTGCCCGGCGGCGAACCCGCGCGAAACGGCAATCATTCCCGGCGTTCATTCCCCTGCGAAGTCTGTTTCCCCCCAATGTACTTTTTACGCTGGGAGGCCTTTCTGCCGTGCTGCTGCTCGCTTCCTGCGCGTCCAGCGAACGCATGACCCGCATGTCCGGCGCGCTGGACAGTTATGCCAAACCCCGTCAGGAACGGATCGAGGGTTTTGCGGCGCGCGTTCCAGAAGAGCAGCTCGCCCCGCTGGACGACTCGCTGATCAACCTCTGGCCCTTCTTCTACCGGAACAACCTCTACACCTCGGTGCTCTGGCCGATGATCGACAGCGACCCCTACGGATTCGCGGTGCGCCCCTTCTTCAATCAGGAGGGGAATGAATATGCCGTGCTGTTTCCGCTCTGCGCCTGGAATCCGGTCAACGGCGACGGCTGGCTGGCGAATGCCTACTGGAATCGCGCCGGCTTCGGCGTGGCGCCGCTCTTCCATAGCCCGCAGGATCCGGATCAGCTGGCATATTATACGCTGTTCTGGCGGCGGGGAGACCGCTGGGGGATCTTTCCGGTCGCCTGGTTCGGTGCCGGCATTAATTCCGTTATACCCTTCTGGTGGTATCGCGGGGATGAACACACTTCCGGCGGGCTCTTTCCGCTGGTCCGCTTTTCCACGAAAGCGGATGACCCTCAGTATGCCGGTCCGTTCTGGTGGCAGGGAAAATCGTGCGGCCTTTTTCCGATCGCGCGGTATATCTCGGATGGACTCGGTTATGTCGGACCGTTCTGGTGGGATGGCTCCGACCAGACCTTCGGCTTGCTGCCGATTTTCCGCTATCGGGATGTCTGGGATCATTATTTGTTTCCGCTTTACAGCATTTCCCGGGACGGGAAACGGTTCATCAGTCCGCTTGCGGCGTGGGATGACGACGGCATGCTCTCCCTTCTCGGGCCGGTCTATATCAGACACCGGCAGGAATTTCGCAACCCGCCGGAAGTCAATCCCATGTTTGCGCCGGGCCAAAGGGTGGTGGGGCAGTCGTTTCGACTGTTCGGGCTGCTCGGATACGCCGGGACCCGGAGCATTTTTCACTGGCAGAAAGAGTGCGACCTTTCCCGGCTGAATTCCGGGAAAATGGATAAGATTCTGGCTCATCGCCCCTATCTGACTTATCAGCTGGAAAAAATCGGCTATCAGGGTAAGTTTCCCGAAAACGAAGCTGAGCTCCAACAACTCCGGACGGCGCTCCGGGATCAAGCCGTTCCGCAGGAGGAATGCTATTTCGGACTGGTACCGCTGTTTCACCGGGAAAGTTCTCCGACGGAGCAGACGTTCCGTTTTTTGGGCTGCTTCCCTTATTACCGGAATGTCGCGGACCGCGAACAGACGTTCCATTTTCTGGGCATTTGCCGCTTTCAGAAACGGCAGCTGCGGACATGGGAAGCCAGTCCCATCGTGGAGCGAACCAGCGTCTTCGCCCTGCCGCTGCTCGGGCGTGTCGTGCGTACGAAACAATACGCCGCCTCGCCGGAATGGGAGGCGGTGCGGCAATTGTTCGCCGCTTCCCGTGCGGCAGGGAATCGGATCGACCGGGAGGAGGTCCTTGCCGAACTTCGAAAGATAAATCCGGAACTTGCTTTGCCGGAGAGCGTTACAGACGGGGAGTCGCTGCGCGCCTTTCTGACGGATGCGATTCCGGCATGCCGTCTGCCCGTCCGGACGAGCTGGAGCGGAGGGTGTTTGCCACTTCTGTGCAAACAGGATGGGACGTGGTTTTCTCTTGCTCTGCTGAGCATATACAGCCGGTCGAAGGAGGAGAGTACATTCCTTTCCATACCGCTTTTGACTTACGTCAAAGACAGTGCCATGGAAAAGGACCGCTTTTTCCTTTTTCCTGTCGGCTGGATGGCCTCCCGGAAGCAACGAGACCGCGATGCCGCTGTCGTCTGTGAAGCGAATGAGGTGCTGGATCTCCGTTCTTTCGTCCATCAATCCTGGCTGGGAGTTCTGCTGGGATTGTATCATCAGGAAGACGAGACGGTTCTGGTGGCGGTCAAGCCGGGTGAGGCGGCGCGTTTGAATCGGCTGCGCACTCTGCTGCGGACGCGGATTCATGACCTGCGGCAACTGGCGGAGCTGGAAATGCGCCTGCATGTTCGGCGGCCGCTGGTGGAACAGGCTTTGAAAGCGGAAACGGGAAAGACGTCGGTTCTGGATCACGAGGACGCCTGCCGCAAGGCCGCATCTGTCGTACCGAAAGGGTACCTTCAGACCATGCTGGGTGCGCTGAAATGGGATTATAACCGGCTGGAAAAACAGCGGGCGATGCTGCTCTCTTCGCAGAAGAGATTGTCTGAAGTCTCGGCCGAACTTGGACTTGCCATTGCGACATCTGATATGAACTCGGCGGAAGCGCTTCAGACGTGTCTGAATTCGCTTTACGGCGAGCGCATCCGGGAGTGCGGGGTGCGGGAATACGGCACCTGGCTCTTCGACGTCAGACGTACGGAATCGGCTTCCCGATGGAATGCGGCGTGGATACTGGCGGACGGCTTCGCTTCGGACGACCGGGAGGAGGTGCGCATTCTGCGGTATTTGTATCGCTATCGGCGGGACGGGGAAAAGAGTGAAACGCTGCTTCCGTTCTTTTCGTTGCAGAGAAACGGCGGGGACCGGCGCGTTTCGTTATTCTGGCGGCTCTGGGAGTGCCGGACCGTCAACGGGAAAACCAGCGGGCATATTTGTTTTATTCCGTTCGGAGACTCCGAATAAACCTGCATAGTGGACGGTATACCAATGAGTCATAAGGAAAGTACGGGCATGAAACGCATCAGAGAGTTTTGGAATCCGGGGGTATTCTGGTCGTTTCTTTCGGCGTTCCTCTGGGCGACGGTTTACGTGGCGACCCGGTGGCTGATGCGCGGCGAGGAGGCGAAAGTCGATCCGGTAACGCTTTCGCTGCTGCGTTTCGGGGCGGGGGGGCTGCTGCTGTTTCTCTTCTGCCTGGCGGTGAATCGCAGAGCGCTGTTCGTGTTGGCGAAACGTGATTATCTGCGCGTCGCGGTTCTGAGTCAGTTCTCGTTCGTCGGGATGAGCGTCTTTCTGTTCTGGGGGCAGCGTTATACCACGGCGGTCAATTCGTCGATGATCATGTCGAGTGCGCCGGTGCTGACGATTCTGCTGGGGCTGTTCGTCGGCGAGAAAATCTCATGGCGCCAGGGCATCGGCATGGCGGTCGGAACACTCGGTTGCATGATCGTGATCGGGGTGGTGACCGAACAGGGCCTCACTTATTCGCCGACGAGTTTCCGGGGAGACTTGCTGGTGCTGGCTTCGGCGCTGAGCTGGTCGATCGCCTCGGTCTACGCGAAGAAGCTCGTGACGCCGGAAAACGATCTGGCCGTGACGGTCTGGTCGATGCTGTTCGCATCGCTCTCATTATTGCTCATCAACTGCTTCCGGATGGATGAAGTCGTTTTGCCGCAATCCGGCACGGTCTGGATTCTGATGGGCTATCTTGCGGTGTTTCCGACGGCGCTGGGGTTTTACGCCTGGAATGCCGCCATGGGACGGATCAGTCTGAATCTGGTGACGATCATGCAGTACCTGACGCCGATCATGACGATTCTCATGGCGTGGGCGCTGCTGGGGGAAACCCTGAGCCTGTTTGAAATCTTCGGCGCCGTGCTGGTGATTGCGGGAATCAGCTATTCCTCCTGGCCGAAACGAAAGGCGGTGCAGGGGAGGACGGCGGAAGGGCGTTGAATCCCCTGTGCGGGATCCCATGATGCCGGAGGGGGGCGGGCCGCTGATATGGTCCCTGCCGGATGGGAGAGAATGACAGGGGACACACGCGGTTTTTGCCATGCTCTGTTCCTGGTTTCGCGAATCAGGGCGGACATGCGGCCTCAGCTGTCGGCGCTGTCCGTATCCGTATGAACAAGCGGGAAAATGAGTAAATAGGTCAACAGCAGGACCGGCAGGAGTTCTTCGTCCGATAGAGTCGGGAAAGCCGCCTGTTCGGTTTCCCGGAGCGGCAGCTGGACACCCAGCAGGTTGCGGCCGAAGCCGGCGCGTGATGCGATAAGTTCCCGCCATGATGTTTCTAAAATATGAAACAAGTCGTCGTTTGGTCCGGTGCGGATCGCAAATGCGACGTTGAATGGCGCATTTCGGGCCGTGCAGCTCAGCATTCTTTCCCCGCATTCGGCTTGAATGCAGGGAAGGTCCAGATTGCGAACCGTGATTTTGACCGTGGTGGCGCTGTCCGGGGAATAGGTGCCCACATAATCGGGGGCCGACAGCCACCGCGCCGGTCCGCGGCGTTCGGAGACGGGGGTGAACCGGATGATCTGCGGGGTCTGCCCGAGTTCGATGGCGAGTTCCGGCTCCTTCCGGATGCAGCGGAGGCAGCCGGAGGCGACCCGGCGGGCCGTATCGCGTTCGAGGCCGCGGAAAAGCCGGATCGTCCGAAACCAGTCGTGTCGAGAATAGAACCACAGCGAGGCGTCTGATTCCGGTGGCATGGGGCTCGGCGCCGGGCGGCGGCCGGTTTCCGAGGAAGCTACGGTCATGGAGTTCCCTTTCGATTTCGAGGTTTCGCACCGAAAAACTCTGTTTTACTTTACAGGGAAATACTTCCGGATGCAAGCTCTCTTCCCCGGCATGGCGTGAAATTTGCCAAAAATGGAAAATATGAAGAAAACGGCTTGCAACTGTATGATTTTTATAGTATAATTGTATTAGCTTAATAATACACATGGGGAATGGCACATGAAACTTGACCTGACCTCGGATATCCCGATCTATCGACAGATCGGCGATGGGATCCGGGGGGAAATTCTGTGTGGCCGGTATCGTCCGGGCGATCGGATTCCGCCGGTGCGGGAACTGGCGCTGGCGCTGCGGATCAACCCGAATACCGTGGCCAGGGCATACCGGGAACTGCAGGAGAACGGCGTGCTGGAGAGTCGCCCGGGGGGCGGTAATTTTGTCGCCGCCGCAGCCGAAGGGGAGCTGGAGGAACGGCGCGAGGCGGCGCTCCGGGCGGAGCTGGAGCGGTTGTTTGAACGGACCGACCGGCTGGGAATCACCCGGGAAAGAGTACGAAATGCGGTGAACCATTGGCCGGAACAACCGGAGGAGGCGAGGAAATGAGGATGAAACCATGGATGGTGCTTTTGCGGGCGGATTTCCGGCGCAACCGGTGGGTACCGCTGTTGCTGGCGTTGCTGCTGGGAGCGGGGCCGTATCTGGCGGCGCTCTGGTTAAGCAGGTTTTCCTGCACGCGGGACGAGCGGGAGCTGGCGCAGTCCATGATCCTCTGGGGACTGGGGGGGCTGGCTGCCTGGATGCTGGGCGATTGTGCCGGGCGGGACTTCCGGCAGGGAACGCGGCCGCTGCTGTGGACGCTGCCGCTCCGTCCGGAAACGATTTTCCGGGTGCGTTACGGGTTGTTCGGAGGAATGCTGCTGGTGTTGCTGGGATGGTTGCGGCTGCACGAATTTCTGGCGCTGGGAGGCGGGGGGTCGTGCTGGGGAAATCTCTGGTGGCTGCTGCTGTTATGGACGGTTTTTACCGTCACTTTCTGCGGCGCACTCCTGAGAGGGACGGATGGGGGCGTCTGGGGACTGATTCTGTGGGGCCTGCTGGGCGCGTGGTTGGTGCTTCCGATCATGATTCTGCTGCTGTTTTTCGTGCCCGGCAAATCTCTTCCGGTGGTGGCGGCGGGTGGCGTCATGGTGGCACTGGGGATATATTTTCTGGTGGTGACGGCGGCGGTCTGGCGGCGACGGGTACGTTATGACCGTCCGTTGGGGGCGGCGCTGTTGTGGGGGGTGGGGGGGACGGTGGTGCTGGGACTCGTTTTGTGGGGAGGAGGATGGCTGGGACTGGAACTGAGTTATCACCGGCTCCGGCAGGAATGGAGTGCCCGGGAAAATCTGGTTCCCTTCGATTTCGAAGGGGAATCCGTCGATTCGGGGGCTTCCCGCTGGTATCGCGCTTTGCGCGCGGCGGTGAAGACCGAGGGTAAATTTCGGGCGAGTAGAGAATGGGACGCGCGAATGGCGCAGTCGGAAACCGTGGGGACGCTGCTGCGGCAATTTGCGGAAAATCCGCCGCCGCCCCCCCTCCGGTGGTTGAGTCCTCAGGAACAGCGCCTGATATTGTTGGAGGTTGTCCTGCCGCGTTTCCGTGGATTGCTTGCCGCCGGACGTTGGGAGGAGGCGCAACGTTGCTGCGAAGTCGGACGGAAACTCCGGAACTGGCTGGGACGGGGAGAAGGCGGACGATATCTGCAGGATGGGGCGGCGGTGCGATTTGACGCCGCCATCGGGGCGTTGCTGGCGGAATACTGGCCGATCCGGGGTGCGGAACGGTCGTTCCTGGAAGCGGAACTGGCCGGTTATGAGGCGCGTCCGGCGCTGGAAGGAATTCAGTTGCCGCGGCTGGGGGAGAGGGTGGCGACCGGTGGCAAAAGAACAGGATGGTTGTACCGAATGTCCGGAGGGAAATTCCGGATGGAATGGATGCGAAAAGAAATCCAGGAGGCGGATTTCGTCATGCGCCTGGCTGGTTGTCGCCATCCGGAATCGCTGCTGGCGGTGGCGACTACGGCTCCGGAAGGAGAGTGGTATCAGTCGCTGCTGGAATCCGTATTGACCAATCGAATCCTGATACCGATGGTGCTGCGTCTGAAATTGTACGCCATCGAGCATCAGGGGCAATTTCCGACCGATTTGCGGGACTTGCCCGGAGGGCGGTTGCCCGGTTTAAGGATGGAGAAGGGGGAGCGGGACGGTATGGTACGGCTGTATTTCCGGTGTGAACGCATGAACGGCGCTCCGATCGCGCTGGAGCTGACGGTCGGCGGCCTTACACAAGGAGAAAACAGATGACGGCGGCGGTGGCGATACAGGCGGATCGGGTGGAAAAACGGTTCGGACGGAAAACGGTTCTGCAGGAGTTGTCGCTGCGGGTTCCCGCGGGCAGCTGTTACGCTCTGCTGGGACGCAACGGCGCCGGCAAGACCACGCTGATGCGGCTTCTTGCCGGGCAGCTGCTGCCGGATGCCGGGCGCGTCCGGGTGCTGGGAGAGGATCCGGCCAACTGTCGGTTGGAAACGGCGGCACGCATCGGGTATGTGGCGGAGCGCCGGCACCTGTGGCGGGAGATGACGCTGCCGGAATATCTGCGGTATCAGCAGGCGTTTTTTCCCGAACGGTGGGATGACGCGCTGGTGACCGCGCTGTGCCGTCGGCTGCAGTTGCCGGAGACGGGACGGATCGGGGATTTTTCCTGCGGGACGGTGGGGAAGGCCGCCCTGCTGGGCGTGCTTGGACGACGACCGGAGCTATTGCTGCTGGACGATCCGCTGCTGGGACTGGATCCGGCGGCGCGGCGGGAATGGCTGGACGTCATTCTGGAACTGCTGGCGGAATCGGGGTGCACGGTCTGTTTCTCCACCCATCAGATCGGGGAGTTGACCGGAATCTGCGATCGGGTAGGAATTTTGCGTGAAGGGCGGATGGTGGCGGAGGATTCCGTCGAAGACCTGCGGGGGCGCTGGCGGGAAGTCCGGCTGGCGGCGGCGGAGAGTCCCGGTACGCTTCCCGGAGAAACCCGGCGGGAACGACTGGCGGATACGCTGCGTGTGGTGACGACGGCGCCGGAAGCGGCCGTGGCGGCGGCATTGCAGCAGCAGCGGATCGGCGTTTTCCGGATTCAGTCGCTGTCGCTGGAGGAAATCTTTCTCGAATTGGCCTGAACGAAAGCGGCGTTGGGCGCCCGCCGGGAGGACAGCAGAAGGGCGGCGGCCCGGAGCGCCTCCTCGCGGGACTGGAATTCGCCGCCGAGCTGCCGTTCGTAAAGGGCGGTCAGAACCCGGCCGAATGCGGGACCGGGCGCAAATCCGGCGGCCAGCAGATGGCGTCCCTGCACCAGCGGCGGGGGCAGCGCAAGTTCCCCCTGCCGGCGGCGGACCTCGTCCAGCAGCCGCAGATATGGGGTGAACAGACCATGACTGGCCAGGCAGTCGAGCCGGTTGAGTTCCAGCTCCAGTGGAAAGGTCGGGGACGCCAGCAGTTTCCGCAGCGTGGTCTCTTTCATCTGCTCCACCTGGGCAAAACGCATATGACGGCGCACCGCGGATTCGATGGCGTTCTGCTGGTCGATCGGGAACCGCAGCCGCCGGGTGATGTCCGTCGCCATGTCCGCGCCTTTCGCCTCGTGGCCGAAAAAACGGATGCGGCCGGTTTCGTCCCGATGCCGGGTCGTTGCCTTGCCGATGTCGTGCAGCAGGACGCTCCAGGCCAGCTCCGGTCCGGCGCAGCGCAGGTGGGCAAGCATCAACAGCGTGTGGGTGAAAACATCTCCTTCCGGGTGAAATTCCGGCGGCTGCTCCACTCCGTCCAGCGCCGCGACCTCCGGCAGCAGCCGGTGCAGCAGCCCGAGTTCATGCAGCAGCCGTACCGCCCGGGCCGGCGCGGGACCGGTCAACAGCGCGGTCAGTTCGGCGCGGACCCGTTCCGGGGCGAGCTCTCCGGCAAGTGGTGCCAGTTCGCGGGCCGCCGCCGCCGTTTCCGGTGCAATGGCGAAACGCAGTCGCGCGGCGAAACGCACCAGCCGCAGCATGCGCAGATAATCCTCCCGGAAGCGCCGCCGCGGGTCGCCGACGGTGCGGAGAACGCCCGATTGGAGGTCCGCCAGCCCGCCGGTGAAATCCAGTACCTCGCGGCGTTCCGGGTCGAAAAAGAGCGCATTGACCGTAAAATCCCGCCGCTGCGCGTCGATTTCCGGATCAGTTGTATAGCGGACCTGTTCCGGATGGCGCCCATCCTGATAATTGCGCTCTTCCCGCAGGGTGGCGATTTCAAAATTCCGTCCGTCCCGTTCCAGCAATGCCACGCCGAAACAGGCGCCGACAAGTTTCAACTGTTCCGGGTAACGGGCGGCCAGCTCCTCCGGATGCGCGGTGGTGGCCAGATCGTAATCCTCCGGTTTTTTGCCGCAGAGCCGGTCCCGCACCGCGCCGCCGACGATCCAGGCGCCGAACCCCGCCGCGCGCAGTTCCGAGACCAGCGCCGCCGCCGCGCGGTAGGCCGGGTCTTCATCAAACTGGAGCGGAGCGCGGCGCATGAAATCAGAAAACAGAATCGGGGAAATAGAACTTTTCGGCATTGTCCCGGTTGATGACCTCTGCCGGAACGACCACCCGTTTCTGATCGGTCAGGGCCTTGCCCCGGGCCAGCGCCAGCGCGTGTTCCATGCCGGTAGCCACCATGCCCGGCGGATAGGTGACGTCGAACGGCACAAGCGGATTGCCGTCCAGCACCATTTTCACCACCCGTTTGGCGCCGGCGCCGCCGATGAAGCAGCGGATGTCCTTGCGTCCGGATTCCTCATAGGCCTTGAGGGCGCCGAGCAGCACGTCGTCGTCACCGACCCAGACGGCGTCGATTTCCGGATACTTCTGGAGGTAGTTTTCCATCAGCTTCAGGCCTTTTTCCGGGTCCCAGTAGGCGGACTGGGAATCCAGAACGGTGATGTCCGGGTATTTCCGGATGACTTCGTTGAAGGCGTTGACCCGGTCGGAATTGACCGCGCAGGGGATGCCTTCCATGATCAGAATCTTACCCTTGCCGCCGAGAAATTCGGCCATGGCTTCCGCTCCGGCCCGCCCGAAACCGGCATTGTCCCCGGCGATGGTGAGATCCTGAATGTCCCGGTCCAGACCGCGGTCCACAACGACGAGTTTGACCCCCCGGGCCTTGACCTGTTCGCAGACGCCGGTCAGCGGACCCGGCTCCTGCGGCAGGATGACCAGGGCGCGGATGCCCTGCACCAGCAGGTTTTCCACCTTGTCCACCTGTTCGGCGGCGTCGCGGGCGGTGGAGATCAGGACTTCCACGTCCGGATGGGCGGCCTCCAGTTCCTCCTTGGCGCGCTGGGCATGCCAGACCACGCCGCCGGTCCAGCCGTGATCCGCGCTGGGAATGGAAACGCCGATTTTGATTTTTTCCGTCTTGCCGGAATTTTCGCCGCAGCCGAAAGCCAGCAGCAGCAGCGCGGCGGTCGCCGCGGCCAGGCACCCTGCCAGATGTTTCATGAAAACGATTCCTTTCCGTATTAAAAATTCAGAAGTTGCAGCGCCCGGCGCAGCAGATTTTCGCAACCGCACTCTTCTGGAGGCAGTTCCGCAAGCAGCCGCCGCAGCGTCTTGTCCACCGCGTCGCGTTTGAATCCGAGCTGTTCCAGCGCCAGGGCCGCGTCGTTGGCCGCGGACGCGAGCGCCGGCGTCGCCGCCGCATCCGCAGCGGTCGGCGCACCGCCGCCAAGCGAGTTCAAACGTTCCTTTAATTCCACTACCATGCGTTCCGCGGTCCGTTTGCCGATGCCGCTGATCCGACTGAGGAGTTTCAGGTCGCCGGCGGCGATCGCGGCGCAGAAGTTCGGCACCGGCATGGTGCTTAAAACATTCAAGGCCAGCTTTCCTCCAATGCCCGAGACATTGAGCAGCTGCCGGAAGAGTTCCCGTTCCTCCCGGGTGGCGAAGCCGAACAGCACGATCGCGTCCTCCCGCACCTGAGTATGAATGTACAGATCCACCCGGCCTCCGGGGTGCGGCAGTTTTTCAAATGTAGACAGCGGAATGGAGACGTCATACCCCACACCCCCGGCGTCAACGACGCAGTTGGTGTAAGCGGATTCCAGCAATTCTCCCCGCAGTCGGGCGATCATGGCTTCAGTCCTCCACTTCCATCGGGACGATGTCCATGGAGATGTCCGCCGCTTTGACCGAATGCGTCAGGGCGCCGGCGGAGACGAAATCCACGCCGATTTTGCCGATGGCGGGCAGCCGTTCGAGGGTGATGCCGCCGGAAGCCTCCAGCCGGGCGCGTCCGGCATTGATTTTCACGGCTTCGGCCATCATCTCGTCGGACATGTTGTCCAGCAGAATGTAATCGGCGCCCGCGTCCGCTGCCTCGCGGACCTCTTCAAGCCGGTCGGCTTCCACCTCAATTTCCAGATCGGGGTAGGCGTGCCGGACCCGTGCCACCGAACGGGCGATGCCGCCGGGACCTTCCATCGCAGCCAGTTCGCGGTGGTTGTCCTTGATCATGGCCCGGTCGAACAGGCCGGTGCGGTGATTGGTCGCGCCGCCGACAGCCACGGCGTATTTTTCCAGATTCCGGAATCCCGGAGTGGTTTTCCGCGTATCCAGGGCCACGGTCGAAGTCCCTTCCAGCGCAGCGGCATAGCGCGCCGAAACGGTGGCAATGCCGCACAACCGCTGCAGAAAATTCAGGGCAGTCCGCTCCGCCGTCAGCAGTGCCTGCGCCGAACCGGTTACTTCTGCAATGATTTCTCCCTTCGCACAGCAACTGCCGTCGGGTTTGAGTACCCGGTAGGTGGCCAGAGGATCCAGTCGGGCGAACACCCGTTCCGCCACCTCCTGACCAGCTACCACCATATCCTGCTGTTTGCAGCGCAACACCGCCCGGGCACGTTTGTCCGCAGGCACTACCGCCAGGGTGGTAACATCCCCTGTGCCATCCAGATCTTCATTGATCGCCAGTTCGATCAGCGCATCGACTCTGGTCCAGTCAATCTCCGGAATATGTTTCATATCTTTTTCTCCCGATGAGTTAAATGTTTCTTATACCGCAAATTCCCGCGAAATCGGCCGGATGGCGCTCGCCCGTCCGGTGAGATGATCATAGGTGATGACCGCGGCATCCAGGCGGATGACGCCTTTTTCCACGACATTCAGTCTTCCCGGCATGCCGGTGGTGAACTTGTAGAGCACATCCGTGACATCACGACCGAGTACGGAACGTTCCGCGCCGACCATGCCGACGTCGGTTTGCGCGGCGGTGCCGCCGGGGAGGATCCGGGCGTCCGCGGTCGGGACATGGGTATGGGTACCGAGCACCGCGGTGACGCGGCCCTCCAGAAAGTACGCCATGGCCAGCTTTTCACTGGTGGCCTCGGCGTGAAAGTCGACAATAACGGTTTTGACAGTTCCCGGCAGTTCGCGCAGAATCCGGTCGACGGTTTCGAACGGGCAGTAGGCACTGTCACGCATGAAGACTTTCCCCAGCAGACCGATGACCGCGATGTCGCCGCCCCCGGGATTGCGGAAAACGCCGAATCCGCGTCCCGGCTGGCGATTGGACAGATTGGCCGGGCGCACGAAATTCGACAGGTTTTTGATTTCACTTTCAAAGCCCCTCTGGTCCCAGACGTGATCCCCGGCCGTGAAAACATCGACGACGTTCGCCATTTCCTGAAGGCAGCGCGCGGTCTGTCCGTTGCCCGCGGCGGAATTTTCCGCATTGGCGATGACGAACTGGATATTGAATTCCCGGCGCAGATCCGGCACCAGCGACTGGACCGCCTTGCGGCCGCCGCTGCCGACGATGTCGCCGATAAAAAGCAGATTCATACCTAAATCCTTCCTGATTGCTTCTCTGGAAAATATACATGCCGTCGCCCCGAAATGCAAAGCCCGGATGCGGGAATCTGGTTGGCTGCGAGAAAGATCAACTGAGCAACAAAAAGAATCAGATTAATCAGTTTTTTGAGGCAACTTTCCTGACAGGTATTGTTTCCGGGTGAAAAATTTGATATAATTAAGGGCAGGAAGGTGTGTGATTACAAGTTGTAACACGTCGCGTTCCGTCGTCTTTTTCGGACGTCGAAAATGCGACTACGGAAGGAGAGCATATGAAACAAAAACAAACATTCACCCTGATTGAGCTGCTGGTCGTGATTGCGATCATCGCCATCCTTGCCGGGATGCTGCTCCCGGCGCTCAGCCGTGCCCGCGAAACGGCCAAGAAAAGCAACTGTCTGTCCAACATGAAACAGCTGGCCACGGCGACGCTCATGTATGCCGGAGACAGTGATGACTTCATGCCGATTTCCAACGTGACGATTCCCAATGTTCCCAACCTGGGATTCGCCAGCTGGAAAGGGCAGATTTTGCCATATACTTCGAAGAATGTACCTTCCGTGTCCAGTCAGAATTTCCGGAAAATTCTGTCCAGCGGGGTATTTCATTGCCCGAGCTGGCTGCCGGAGTCGATGCAGGTTTCCGGGGTTTCCGCATATTTGAATCCCGATACCGGGACCGTGGCTCAGAGTGGTGGCGGTTATGGTTATAATTTTGGGAACGGCAAGGGGGCGGTGTTCCCGTACCTGGGGTATAAGTCGTCTTCGACGTTGTGTGCGACCAAAGCCGGCAACATCAATCGGCCGTCCGAGACTTTCGTGATCGGTGAAAGTTCAGATACCATGTCCAATGCTAATCAGGCCGCGCTGGTGTATTCCACCAATCAGAGCTGGATCGACGGGCGCCACGACAATCGCACTACCATGCCGATCGCCTGGGCGGATGGCCATGCCTCCGCCATGAAAAACGTCGAACTTTATACCGGGAAAAAGCGCATTTCCTATCCTGCCGCCGCCGACAGCACGTATTATTTCGCGGTCAAGAAATAAATCCGGTGCAATCTTTCCTGGACCGGTGCGGGTTTTCCCGTGCCGGCCATTTTGTTTTTACCGGAGTTCGTTCTGATCGTACCTTTTCGTGAAGACTGTTCCTGCTGGAATGGTGACGCTCTACTTGGCGTTCTCCTCTTGTAACCCCATTTGTTCAATACAAAAAAACACGCCGAACCGGAAATCCGGTTCGGCGTGTCGTCTGTTCGGCAAAAGCCGGACGTCCGATGAATTACATCATGCCGCCCATGCCGCCCATGCCGCCCATACCGCCGCCGGCGGGCATCGCCGGTTCCTTTTCTTCCTTGATGTCGGTGATCAAGCATTCGGTGGTCAGGAGCAGACCGGCAATTGAGGCCGCATTCTGCAGCGCGGAACGCGTCACCTTGGTCGGGTCCAGAATACCGGACTTGAGCATGTCGACGTATTCGCCGGTGGAGACGTTGAAGCCGTCGTTGCCCTTGAGTTCCTTGACGCGCTGAACCACGATGCTGCCTTCGTAACCGCCGTTGGCAGCAAGCTGACGGAGCGGTTCTTCGATCGCGCGTTCCACGATCGCGGCGCCGGTGGCTTCATCGCCGACAAGTTTAAGCCCCTTGAGCGCGGCCGCGGCACGGATCAGTGCAATGCCGCCGCCCGGGACGATTCCTTCTTCGACCGCGGCGCGGGTCGCATGTAACGCATCGTCGACACGGTCTTTCTTTTCCTTCATTTCCGTTTCGGTCGCCGCGCCGACGTTGATGACGGCTACGCCGCCGGCCAGCTTGGCGAGACGTTCCTGAAGTTTTTCCCGATCATAATCGGAAGTGGTTTCTTCGATTTCACGCTTGATCTGAGCAATACGGCCCATGATCGCGGCCTGGGTGCCGGCACCTTCCACAATGGTGGTGGTTTCCTTGCTGACCGTCACGCGTTTGGCTTTGCCAAGCTGGGCGATGGTCACGTTTTCCAGCTTCAGACCGAGGTCTTCCGTAATGCAGGTGCCGCCGGTCAGAACGGCGATGTCCTGCAGCATGGCTTTACGACGGTCGCCGAAGCCGGGGGCCTTGACGGCGCAGACGTTGAGGATGCCGCGCATCTTGTTGATCACCAGCGTGGCAAGGGCTTCGCCTTCGACATCTTCGGCGATGATCAACAGCGGTTTGCTTTCCTTGGCAACCGCCTGGAGCAGCGGCAGCATGTCGTTGAGGCTGCTGATCTTCTTTTCATGGATCAGCAGATAGCAGTCTTCAAGCACCGCGTCCATGGTTTCGGCGTTGGTGACGAAATACGGGGAGAGGTACCCCTTATCGAACTGCATCCCTTCGACCACATCGAGAGTGGTTTCGATGGTTTTGGCTTCTTCAACGGTGATGGTGCCTTCTTCGCCGACTTTGGCCATCGCTTCGGCAATGATGTTGCCGATGGTGGTATCGCCGTTGGCGGAGATCGTGGCAACCTGACCGACCTGGTCACTGACGGACTTGCTCATCTTGCCAAGTTCGGCGACGATGGCGGAGACGGCCTTGTCGATCCCGCGTTTGAGTTCCATCGGATTGGCGCCGGCGGTCACGTTTTTGAGACCTTCGCGGTAGATCGCTTCCGCCAGCACGGTGGCGGTGGTGGTGCCGTCGCCGGCGACGTCATTGGTCTTGCTGGCGACTTCCTTGACCATCTGGGCACCCATGTTGGCCCACGGATCCTTCAATTCGATTTCCTTGGCGACGGTCACGCCGTCCTTGGTGACGGCGGGAGCGCCGAATTTTTTGTCCAGAACCACGTTGCGGCCCTTGGGCCCGAGGGTGGCTTTCACCGCCTTGCTGAGCAGCGTCACGCCTTCAAGCATGCCGCGACGGGCTTCTTCCGAGAAAATAAGCTGTTTCGCCATAATGAATCAAAACTCCTTGCAGTTAGTAATTTCAGCAGAATATCGCAGGCTCAGCCAACGATCGCCAGGATGTCATCCTGACCAACGATTTTGTATTCCTTGTCGCCGACTTTGACTTCGCTGCCGCCGTAACGGCTGGTCAGTACGATGTCGCCGACCTTGACATCAAACGGGATTTTGGCGCCTTTGTCATCCAGCTTGCCGGTACCCAGCGCAATCACCGTGTATTCCTGCGGTTTTTCCTTGGCCGTATCGGGGATGAGAATGCCGCCCTTCATCTGTTCCGCGCTTTCGCGGATTTCGAGCAGGACGCGGTCGCCCAGGGGCTTGATGGTCGTTTGAGACATGTTCGTTCTCCTTTTTTACGTTATTGTTCGGGTTGGAACCTGTAATCCATTAATCATTCCGCCGGCGGGATTTTTCATCATCCCGTCGGGCGGAAGTTTTTTTGTTTTTTATTGCTTATTTGTCGTCGACCACTTCGGCATCGACAAATCCGTCATCGTTTTTCGGCTTGGAGCCGCCGGCGTTGGAATCCGTACCCGGCTGCTGCTGCGCCTGCTGCGCCTGCTGGTAAATCGTTTCCCCGAACTTCATCAGGTGCTGTTCGATTTCCTGCATCGTGGCCTGCATGGCGGCGGTATCGTCGGCTTCCAGCTGCTTTTTGAGTTTGGCAATGCCGGCTTCGACCGGAGCCTTGACGTCGGCAGGCAGCTTGTCACCATGTTCCTTGAGCTGTTTTTCGGT
Source organism: uncultured Lentisphaeria bacterium (assembly GCA_949282965.1). Lineage (GTDB taxonomy): Bacteria > Verrucomicrobiota > Lentisphaeria > Victivallales > Victivallaceae > CALXOD01. Next base: position 25,414 of record CASDQW010000018.1, on the reverse strand, counting down.
CTGATAGATCAGCGAATCGGCGCGGTTGCGCGTTTCGATCTTTTCCTTGGCAGCCTTGTCGTCGGCTTCATGCGCCTTGGCTTCATTGACCATTTTTTCGATTTCGCTGTCGGACAAACCGCTCGATGCGGTGATGGTGATCTTCTGTTCCTTGCCGGTGCCGAGGTCCTTGGCGGTGACGTGCAGAATGCCGTTGGCGTCGATGTCGAACGTCACTTCAATCTGCGGGACACCACGCGGTGCCGGAGCAATGCCGTCCAGTTTGAACCGGCCGATCGACTTATTGTCGCGGGCCATTTCACGTTCGCCCTGGAGCACGTGGATTTCCACGGACGGCTGGTTGTCGCTGGCGGTGCTGAAGATTTCGCTCTTGCGCGCCGGGATGGTGGTGTTGCGTTCGATCAGCTTGGTGGCGACGCCGCCGAGCGTTTCAATGCCGAGCGACAACGGGGTCACATCCAGCAGCAGTACGTCTTTAACCTGGCCACCGAGCACACCTCCTTGAATGGCTGCGCCGGAGGCGACAACTTCGTCCGGGTTCACACCCTTGTGCGGTTCCTTATGGAAAATGTCCTTTGCGGTTTCCTGCACCTTGGGCATCCGGGTCATCCCGCCGACCATGATCACTTCCTTGATGGCGGAAGTGGAGATGCCGGCATCGCGCATGCAGTGGTCGCAAGGAGCCTTGGTCCGTTCGAGCAGGCCGTCGCACAGTTTTTCGAGCTGCGCCCGGGTCAGGGTCATGTTGAGGTGTACCGGACCATCCTGGTTCATGGTGATGAACGGCAAATTGATGTCGGTGCTCATGCTCGAAGACAGTTCGCATTTGGCCTTTTCGGCGGCTTCTTTCAGCCGCTGCAGAGCCTGGCTGTCCTTGCGCAGATCCACGCCGTTTTCCTTCTGGAACTCATCGGCCAGATAGTTGATGACCGCCTGGTCGAAGTCATCCCCGCCGAGGTGGGTATCCCCATTCGTCGCCTTGACTTCAAACACACCGTCACCGATTTCCAGCACGGAGATATCGAACGTCCCGCCGCCGAGGTCATACACTGCGACGGTTTCGTCGGATTTCTTGTCCAGACCGTAAGCCAGCGCGGCCGCGGTCGGTTCGTTGATGATACGCAGCACTTCCAGACCGGCGATCTTACCGGCGTCCTTGGTGGCCTGGCGCTGGCTGTCGTTGAAGTAAGCCGGCACGGTGATGACCGCCTGGGTAATCGGTTCGCCGAGGTAGGCTTCCGCATCGGTTTTGAGTTTCTGCAGAATCATTGCAGAGATTTCCGGCGGAGAAAAAGTTTTGCCGCCGGCCTTGATGTGGGCGTCGCCGTTGGGGGCTTCCACGATTTCATAGGGAACCAGTTCACGTTCGCGCCCGATTTCCGAGAATTTGCGCCCCATCAGACGCTTGACTGAAAAAATGGTGTTTTTGGGGTTGGTGACCGCCTGACGTTTTGCGGTCTGACCGACCAGCCGTTCGCCGCTCTTGGTGAAGGCCACGATAGAGGGTGTGGTGCGATTGCCTTCCGCGTTCGGAATCACTTTCGCTTCCCCATGTTCCATGACCGCCATGCAGCTGTTGGTGGTCCCGAGGTCAATACCGAGAATTTTAGCCATAATCAATGTCCTCCTGTTCGAAATTTATTTTCTTGCCCTCAGGAGAAGCAATATCCGTGCCAAAAGCTTCAAAATGCTTTTTTTATCGTGAAAAATGACGGTTGCCCGGTTTTTTTCCCCAGATGCCCGGGCGGCGGCGCACTCTGACACACTTCGGGTGTGTCATTCTGTCCCGGCAGTGTGACAGCGATAGATGAGTGCGGGGGGCAGATTGCGCCACACCACCGGTGTGGTTTCAACGGAGTCGAACAACGTATCGAGCCGTTTCCGGAAGCGGCGCCCCGCCGGGAGCATCAATCCCTGGAGATAGGCGAACGTGGTGAAACAGCCGCCGGGACGCAGTGCTGCCAGGACGTTTTCCAGAATTTCCTGCTGGAGCGCTTCCGGAAAAATCGCCCAGGGCAGACCGGAAACAATGACGTCGACCCGTTCCAGCTGTTCTTCCCCCAGAATGGTTCCGAGCCGGGCGGCACTGTCATTGCAGAGGCGCAGATCAGGGAAATTGCGGCGCAAATCCGCGCAGAGCGCTTCATCCAGTTCCACGGCGATAAAGGCCGCTTCCGGGTGGAGCCGGCGGAGGATTTCCCGGGTGATCACCCCGGTTCCCGGGCCGAGTTCGACGACGACCGCCGCTTTTTCCAAGCCGATATCACCGGTGATGGTGCGGCAGAGAGCGGGAGAGGAGGGGCAGAGCGCCCCGATCTGGGTCGGATTCTGAAGAAAGCGCCGGAAAAGGGAAGGGGTGCTCATCAAAGACCTCCTTGTGTCGATGAAGCATGTTGTCCGCGCGGAGCAAAATAGTAAAGATCCACGCCGCCGGCATGGAATTTTTCCGGGACGGGCACCTTGTCGGGCAGATAGGCCGCCGCACCTTCCCGCGCCAGATAGACCACCGCCGGTCGTTCCGGCGCCAGCAGCAGCGCCTGGTACTCGGGAAGTTCCAAAAAACGGTCCGCGGCTTCCGGATAGGAAAGACCGTAGTCGAATTCTCCCGGAGAAACCGCCAGCAGCAGTTCCGGCCGTTTCAGCGTCCAGGCCGCCGCATGTACCATGCTGCGATGGCAGATGAGGATGGCATCGTCCGGAATGTGGGGGCGCAACTCCAGCAGTGCGGCGCCGGGGCTTTTATCTTCCATCGCGGACGGCCGGATGATGAGGTTGCCGACAAAAATCAACGGCACCATGCCGATGAAGAAGGCGGCAAGCTGCTGCCGCCAGGAGTGTTTCCGCAAGATCCAGAGGGCGATGCCCCAGCCCAGCACAATCACAATGGCCGCCGCCAGAATAGGAGTATGCGGCATCCATAACGCCTCCTGCCATTGCGGCGCAATCCGGGAGAGCGCCAGACGGCCCGCCGCGGCCAGTACTCCGGCGAGAGCCAGCAGCAATCCCAGTCCGGCCAGCGGATAACGGAACAACCGGTATTCGCCCCCGAGCCGGAAGTAGCGGGCGAGCCCGACCGCACCGAGAATCGCCAGCGGCGTGAAACAGGGCAGAATGTAGGTGGCCAGTTTCCCGCTGGAAGCCGAGAAGAACAGGAACGGGAAGACCAGATAGCAAAGAGAATAACGGACGAACGGCGCCCGAAGCAGTTGTTCCCGGTCCTTCCACAGCCCTTTGACGGCGCAGGGAGCCAGCAGGGCGGCGGGCAGGCCGCCGAGGATCAGAGGCGGCAGGAGAAACCACCAGGGCTCGGGATGCTGACCGGGGGCGTCTTTATCCAGAAAGCGCTGGAGATGTTCCACTTCTATAAAATACCTCCAGAAATCCGGCTGTTCCCGGTGGATGGCCAGCGCCCACGGCAGAATCACCGCCACCGCGGCCAGCAGCGGCAGCCAGGGCAGAATGAGAAAATCCTTCCATCGCTTTTCCCAGATCAGGAACGGAACGACGGTAACCGCGGGAACGGCGAAAGCGATGAACCCCTTGGTCAGAAACGCCAGTCCGGCGAAAACGCCGGTCAACAGCAGCAGCACGATTTTGACCCGGTTGAACTTCGGCTCCAGGCAGGCCGGCAGAAAGCAGATCAGAGTGCCTGCAATGAAGCAGGTCGTTTGACTGTCCAGCACCGCGAAGGTGCCGATCCCGTACACCATCCCGCCGGCGAGATAGAGCAGCGCCCCCACGGCGGCGATTTTGTCTTCGCCGGTGAAACGGCGCAGGAACAGGGCGATCAGCAGCGCGGTCAGTCCTGCCGCCAGCGCCGCCGGCAGTCGCAGGGCGAACGCGTTTTCCCCGAAGAGGGTGAACGATGCGGCGGTCAACTGATAGCCCAGAACCGGTTTTTCGAAATACCGCATGTGGAGCAGGGTCGGCGAGGTCCAGTTGCCGCTTTCGAGCATTTCCCGCGGAATTTCGGCGTAACGGAATTCATCCGGCGTCACCATCGGACGGAAGTTCAGCGGCGCCAGATAGGCGAATAGGAAAAACAGCAACGGGGCCCAGTAAAGTTTCATCAATTTCCAAACTCCATGATACTCAAATCAACAGGACGAAAATACATGCGCTGCCGCGGCGGCGGCAATTCCGGCGGCACCGGTCCCGCCCGGCGGAGCAGTACCACCCGGCGCCCGTCGCGGACGATGGCCGTGGCCAGTTCCGCAGCGGTGATTTCCGGGAGTCCCGGCGCGGCGGCCGCCCCGTCCGGACGGAGCACCCGGAAATCCCGTTCACCCCGCAACAGCCAGGCGGCGGGGGCCCAGCTCCGTTCCGCCACCACCAACGTATCGGGCTGAAGCAGCGGCGTGACGTAACGGCGCGTCGGGGTTTCATAATCCAGCAGGAACCGGACCTGAGGCGGAATCAGCAATTGGGAACTGAGCAGTACGAAAGCCGCACCGATGGCGAAGGCGTCGATTTTAATCCGGGGGGCGGCTTCCCGCATGGCGAACTGCCACCAGCAGATCAACACGATCAGAGCGATGACGGCCACCATCCACGTCCCCCCGTTCCCGTACGGGACGCGGTCCGCCGGCAGGCGGCCGAACCGTCCCAGCGTCTGCAACACGAGTAATCCCACCGCCGCAGTCCCCGCCATGATGCTGTAGGTGCGCAACAGACGGTTGAAGCGGGATCCATCCGCTTCCCGCTCAAAATAATGCTCCAGACCACAACCGGTGAAAATGGCCAGAAACGGTGTCATCCCCGGCAGGGCCGCCGGCCCGGAATCGCCGTTGGCCAGCGCCAGAAACAGCGCCCCTGCGATACCGGCTCCCGCGCCCCACAGCATAGGATTGTGCCAGGGGGCGCGCCGCAGTCCGGAGAGAATCAGCGGCAGCAGCAACAGCCAGGGCAGCAGGCCGAGAATCAGAAGCGGAGCCGGATTCCCCGGACCGAACGTCACCGGGCGCAGATACGGAGCCAGACGCAGCAGCAGCGAGGCTCCCGCAAGCATGGCGATAAAGAAGCCCAGCCGGACCAGCGGCGGACGCTGTTGCAGCAATACCCCGGCGGCGCCGCAGACCAGCAGGGCCAGCGCCAGTATCGCCGGGGCCAGCGGCAGCGCCGAAGTGCCGGCAAAGAAAACCAGTGCGGTGGAAAAATAAACGGCGCCGACCGTTTTCATGACCCGCGGCATGGCCTGACGGGCCAGGATCATCAGCATCGTCCCGGTCAACAGCGTAGCGGTCAGAGGCACCAGGCGCAAGCTCCATGGCGAGACGCCCAGAATTCCGGTCAGCAGCCGGTTCAGGGTGGTGATCGGTTCCGGTCCCGCGGCAGGGTAACCCGCGGCGGCGGCGGCGCTCCATAATTCGTCCGGAGTCCAGAGTCCGCGCTGGTTCAGAGCGCCGATGTACAGCAACGCCAGCATGGCCGGCGGAAAATACTTCCAGTATGATTTCATGATTCCCGGTGTAATCCTTTCTTCGGGGCGGCATCGGGATTCCTGTGCTATTTGAAAAAACGCATTACAATACTTCCTTTTTCCGGATTTGGCAACCGGAAGACTTGTATTTTTGCTGCTGCGGTATAATTTTCCCTCGATAAAGGCGGAGCGGCAGAAACCGAAGCGCCGGAAAGACGAAGCTATGAGAAGTTTGAAAATCGAAGGCGGTGCGCCGATCCTCGGCGAGGTGACGATCGGAGGCAACAAAAATGCGGCACTGCCGATGATCGCCGCCTGTCTGCTGACCCGGGAGGAGATGACGCTGCGCAATGTACCGGACATCCTGGATGTTCGTTCGATGCTGGACATTGCCCGGGCGCTGGGGGCGGAGGCGGAATTTTCGGATCACGTGCTGCATATTTGCTGTCCGCAGCTGCGCACAACGCAGGTGCCGGAGGAATTGTGTGCGCGCAACCGCACGTCGATTCTGTTTGCCGCGCCGCTGCTGGCGCGGGGCAGGGCGGCGACGCTGTATCCGCCGGGCGGCGATGTGATCGGAAGGCGGCGGCTGGACGGTCATTTCTACGGCTTGAAGAAACTCGGCGCCATGTTGAATTTCGGGCGGGTGTATCAGTTCCGGCTGCCGAAAGGCTTCCGCGGGCGGGAGTTGTTTCTGGACGAGGCCAGCGTGACCGCGACCGAGCAGATCCTGCTGGCGGCGGTGACGGCGGAGGGAACCACGACGCTTTACAACGCCGCCTGCGAGCCGCATGTGGCCGATCTCGCCGATTTGCTGAACGCCATGGGGGGCCGAATTTCCGGGCACGGGAGCAACACCATCACCATCGAAGGCGTAAGCGAGCTGCACGGAACGGATTATTCCGTGGTCGGCGATCACATCGAGGCGGGCAGCTTCCTGGCGCTCGGAGCGGCCTGCGGCGGAGAACTGGTGGTGCGGGGAACGACGCCGCGCCATTACTGGATGATCCGGCGGGTGTTCGAGCGCATCGGCGTAAAAATGGAACTGCGGCGCGATCACATTTTCCTGCCCGGCGGCCAGGAACCGCAGGTGGAGTCGGATTTCGGAGGATATACGCCGGTGCTTTCGGACGGGCCCTGGCCGCAGTTTCCGTCCGACATGATGAGCTGCACGATTGTGGCGGCGACCCAGTCGCGGGGATCCGTGTTGTTTTTCGAAAAGATGTTTGAAAGCCGGATTTATTTTGTGGACCGGCTGATCAGCATGGGAGCGAACGCCATTGTCTGCGACCCGCACCGGGTGCTGATTACCGGGAGGAGCCGGCTGCACGGCATGACGGTGTCCAGCCCGGACATTCGGGCGGGCATGGCGATGGTGATTGCCGCGCTGTGCGCCGGAGGCGTCAGTACGATCAACTCCGCCGACGTGATTTACCGCGGCTATGAAAATCTGGTCGGCAAACTGACCGCGATCGGCGCGAAGATCACGGAGTTGTCCTGAGAATGCGCTGCCCACGGCTGAAAATCGCCGGCGGGAGAGGGGGCGCCCTTGTTTTTTTCAGTCCTTGAATTAGAGTATTGCCGCTGCGTGAAAGACGATTCGCAGTATAACAGTCTGAAGGAAGCATGAGAGAATGAAACAGGAAATCAAACGCGCCGTGCTCGCGAATCTTGCGTGGTTCCGGCATTCCGGCGTCATGGATCCGGCGGACGGGTCCTGGGGAGTGGGGGAACGCGTGGCCGTCACCGGCGGCAACAGTGCGATCGAAGAGATGCTGTCGAGTTTTCCCGCCTGGAGTATGAAGGATGGCTACTGCATCATCGAGCAGCGGCGGGCGGACTGTAATTTTCAGACGCTGCTGTTGTTTCTCCTGGCGTCGCGGAGCGTCGGTGGCGTGGCGGAGCGGGAAACCGCCCGGCGGATTCTGGAGTATTTGTACTGTCGCAGCGGACTGCTCTTCAGCAAAGACGCCGGCAAGGTGCCCGCGGGGGCGTGGCAGTGGTCGCATATCAAGCAGACTCCGGTTGTTTATTTTGACGACGAGGCGTGGTGTGTGTTGATTCAGCTGGCGCTGACCCGATTGGCGCCGGAATGGGCGGCGGAATTTCATTGTCGCGAACGGGCGTTGCAACTCGCCGGGGCGCTGTGTACGGCCATGTACCGGAGTTTCGGGCATCCCCATCCGGAATTTCCGGAACGCTGGAGCGATCCCGAGGCGGTCTGGCTGGGTGATTTGCGGCAGCCGCATTGGGGTTCGCTGGGGTGCATGGCACTGGCGGCGGCGTACCGGGAGGAGCCCCGGGAGGAATGGCGGGAAGAGGTCCGGCGCTACTGTCGCTTTGTCGATGAACAGCTGGCAAGCTGGGATGTCAGTGAACTCTGCTACGGTCTGATCGGAGCGGCGTTTGCCGCCGGATGCATGGGGGATTGCGTTTTCGCAGAGTACACCGGGCGCCTGGAGACGGCATTGCTGCACCGGCAGGATCCGGAGACCGGCAATTTCCCCTCCGAACACGAGAGTGAGGCGCCGGTCGGACCGGACAAGGTCGATACGATTTATACCGTCAACTGGGCATTGCTGGCGCTGGAATGCGCGGCGGCCATAACCGGGAACAAAGCGACCACCGCCGCCCGGGACCGGCTGATGACGCTGCTGCTGGAGATTCAGGACACGACGCCGGCGCCGCAGTTTGCGGGATGCTGGCGCGGCATGTACGATCTGACCGCGGGCGGCTGGGGCGGCGGCGACCGGTATGAGGGGGGGGCGGGAAGCATTTACACGGGCTGGACCAATGCGCCGATCGCCATCGGTCTTCTGCTGGCGGTGGACGGACGCAGTTTGCTGGATCTTTAACCATCAACCTGGGAGTTTGAACAATATGAACTGGCAGCCGATTATCGAAAGGTATGAACGGGAATTGCTGGAATCGGTCATTCCTTTCTGGGAAAAGCATTGTGTGGACCGGGAATACGGGGGGTATTTCACCTTCCTCGACCGGGACGGCTCGGTGTATGATCCCAATAAATACATGTGGATGCAGTGGCGGATCGTGTACATGTTCGCGACTTTGTACCGGAGCGAATACGGCGCGGGGCGGGAAGACTGGCTGAAGATCGCCGCGGACGGGTATGATTTTCTGACGAAGCACGGACGGCTGGCGGACGGCAGTTATTATTTTGAACTGAACCGCCGCGGGGAACCGGCGATGGGGCCGTTCAGCATTTTCACCGACTGTTTTGCGGCGATGGGGGCGGCGGCGATGTATCAGGCGACCGGAGAGGACCGTTACCGGGCGGAGGCCGAATCCGCCATGGCCAGTTACATCCGGCGCATTCCGAACCCCAAGGGCGTTTATGAAAAGAATCTGCCGGGCAAGGAACAGTATCTGTCGCACGGCTCCTATATGATTCTGGCCAATCTCGGCTGCGTGATGGCCGAATGCCTCGGCACCGACCGTTACGATGCGGAATGTCGTCGCGCAATCGATACGGTGATGAACAAGTTTTTTCATCCGGAACTGCGGGTGATTTTTGAAAACGTGCGCCCCGACGGGAGTTTCGATCTGGAAACGTGTGAAGGCCGTTTCGTGAATCCGGGACACGGGCTGGAATCGATGTGGTTCATGATGAATTACGCCGAAGCGCACGGGGATCAGGAGCTGATCCGGCGTGCGGCGGATTATGTGGACGCACTGTTTCAGTTCGGGACCGACCGGGAATACGGCGGGATCTTTTATTTCATGGACGCGCTGGGCAAGCCCCACCTGGAGCTGCAGCACGACATGAAGCTGTGGTGGCCGCACAACGAGGCGACCATCGCGGCGCTGTATGCCTACCGGCTGACCGGGGAAGAGAAGTTTTTGAAGTATTTTGAAGAGATTGACCAATACAGTTTTGCGCATTTCCGCGATCCGGAATACGGCGAATGGTTCGCCTATCTCAATCGCCGCGGGGAACCGACGCACATGCTCAAGGGCGGCAAATGGAAGACGTTTTTCCATCTGCCCCGCTGTCTGCTGACCTCCGTGCGGCAGATGAAGAAGATGGCGGCGGAGCAGACGGCTGCGGGAACACATAAGGCCTGAAACCCCAAAGGAGTCCACGCAACATGAACCGACCGGGTCGTATCGCAATGGGAGGAATCGCCGCACTGTCTCTGTTGATCGGCGCCGGAGCGCCGGGCGCGGAGAAGGCGCCGGATAAACCGGAGAAGGCGGAGGTGAAGATGGAACGTCGTCGTATTACCGTCAGTGTCATCGGTTCGGAGCTGCCGGAGCTGCCGCCAGGCGAAACGCCGACGGCGGAGCGGGTCATCGCCTATTGGGAAAAGGAGATGGCCTCGGAATGGGGCAACCGGCCGGACCTGGTGGTGCTGCCGGAACTCTGCGACGTCTTCCGGGGGATGTCCCAGGAGCAGATGCGCGATTACCTGAAAACGCGCGGCGACCGGGTGCTGGATTTTTTCCGCGCGACTGCGAAAAAACACCGCTGCTACCTGATCTACGGCGCCTACCGGGATCTGCCCGGAGGGGGGTACGCGAACTGTTCGTACCTGATCGGTCGGGACGGAGAGGTGGTCGGGATTTACGACAAGAATTATCCGACCATCGGCGACATGGCGTTCGGTACCAGGCCCGGAGCGGAGGCACCGGTGTTTGAAACCGACTTCGGCACGATCGGGATGATCATCTGCTTCGACCTCAATTTTGATGAACTTCTGGAGCGTTATGCCGCGAAGAAGCCGGACATTCTGGCGTTCTCCTCCTATTACCACGGCGGTTTGATGCAGGGGTACTGGGCGTATCGCTGCCGGGCGCATTTCCTCGGGGCCGCGATCGGTGTGCTGGAGTCGACGGTGGTGTCTCCGGTGGGAGAGGTGCTCAAGAAGTCCACCTGCTACTTTCGCAAGTTCACCACCTCGATCAACACCAACTGCGCGGTGGTGCATCTGGACGGCAACTGGGCGAAGCTGCAGGCGGCGGTCGACCGTTACGGAACGGACATCACCGTTTCCGATCCCGGCAATCTCGGCGCGGTGCTGCTGACGGCGGAACGGCCGGGCTTGAAGGTGGAGGATGTGCTCCGGGAGTTTTCCATCGAGCGGTGGGACGATTACTATCAACGCAGTGCCGCGGCGCGGGAAGAGGCGTTGCGGCGGCAACCATAAAGAGACAGGATGAATTGCATGGAAAAGGAACGATTGACCATCATCGGCAGTGGTCCGGCGGGACTGACCGCGGCGGTTTACGCCGCGCGGGCGGAATTGAAACCGCTGCTGTTTGCCGGCGAAATGCCGGGCGGACTGTTGACTCAGACCAGCGAGGTGGAGAACTTTCCCGGATTTCCGGACGGTATTAACGGGTTTGAGCTGATGAGCCGGATGCAGCAGCAGGCGGAACGCTTCGGCGCCCGGGTGGAGTATGACAAGGTGGATTCGGTGGCGCTTTCCGACGGCGGTCCGCAGCGGATCCGGTTGGCGGACGGCCGCGAATTTGAAGCGGAGGCCCTGATTGTCAGCACCGGCGCCGCGCCGCGTTATCTGGGGTTGCCGTCCGAGGAGAAATTCCGGAATCGCGGGGTTTCCGCCTGTGCGACCTGCGACGGCGCCTTTTTCCGGGACGTACCGGTGGTGGTGGTAGGAGGGGGGGACTCGGCGGCGGAGGAGGCGACGTTTCTCACCCGTTTTGCGAGCAAAGTATATTTGATTCACCGGCGGCATGAGCTGCGGGCCTCGAAAATCATGGCCGAGCGGGTTCTGGCCAATCCGAAGATCGAAGTGGTCTGGGACAGCGTGGTCGAGGAAATTACCGGCGACAAGGAACTGGACGGCGTGCGGGTGCGCAATGTGGTAACCGGAGCGGAGAGCCGGATTGACTGCCGCGGCTATTTCGCGGCACTCGGCCATGTGCCGAACACGACCTTGTTCAAAGGCGTGCTGGACCTGGATGAGCAGGGATTCATCCGGTTGTTCGAGCAATCTTCCCGGACCAGTCTCCGGGGGGTTTTCGCGGCCGGGGATTGTGCGGATCACGTGTACCGGCAGGCGATTACCGCCGCCGGAATGGGATGCCGCGCCGCCATCGACGCGGAACGGTATCTGGTGCAATAAATAGTCGCTTTCCCCCGCCCGCCTGCCGCGAGCAGGGGATGGGGGAGCCGGAGCAATGCGGAAAAATGCCGCGGTTTTCTTATGGAGGTGTGCTGAGATGGACCGGAAGTTCAATCGGAGACGGGGAAGAAGACGGATGGCGCCGGCATTGCTGGCGACGGTGTGGTTGTGGGCGGGGATGAGTGCCGCGGTGTGGGGGGCGCCCCCGGAGGTGGCTTCCGGCGGGGAGGCGGGAGGGCGTGACGGTTCAAGCTCTGCGCCGGCTGCGGTGCCGTTCCGGGTGTTTGAATTGACCGGACAGCGGCCGGACGCGGCGGTGTATGACGGCATGGTGGAGTATGCGAAAACGACAACGATCGCTTTTGAAGCGGCCGGTCGCCTCGCCTACGTCCGGGGGGTCGGCATGCCGGCGAAAAGCGAAATTTTCAAGCTGAACGGAGAAGTGGTCCGCAAGGGCGAACTGCTGGCGCGGCAGGATACGGAAATTCCGCTGAGCGAATTGCGGATCGCCGAGGCTAAATTGAACGAAATCACCCTGCAGATGCAGGAGAAGACCGAGAATTACGAGCGGGATCGGAAACTGCATGAACGCGGCGCAGTCAGTTCCCGGCAGTTTCTCGAATCCAAAACCGCTTATGAAAGTGCCGGCTACAGCCGGCTTGCGGCGGAATCCGAACTGGCGCGGGCCCGGCGGGTGTATGAAGGGTGCTTCAGCCGCGCGCCGTTTCCGTGTGTGGTCGAGGAGGTGTATCTGTCCGCGGGCACAGTCGCCGACGTGGCGCAGGCGGTGATGAAAATCGCTCTCGTGGAGGCGATGAAAATCACGGTGAAGCTGCCGGAATACGTGACGCGGCAGCTGGATCCGACCACACAGGTTCTGGTGTATCCGGAAGGCGCGGTCCGTCCGGTGGTCGCCTGGTTTGAGAGTTCGAACGTCGGGACCGGAACTTTAACCTGTTATGTGGACAATCCGCGGATTCCGGTGGGCGAACTGAGTGCGGAGCAGAAAAATTTGCCGGAAGTGGACGAGCTCAGTTTTGTTTTTGAGGCGGTGCCGTCAAATCAGTCCCTGGCTCCACTATGGGTGAAACCGGAGGCTGTGCGGCACGATGCGGAGGGGGATTTCGTCTGGCGGCTCCGGGGCGCGAACGCCTTTACGGCAGGGCGGCCGATTCCCCGGGAGGCGGTGCTGGAAAAGGTGCGGGTCAAGGGGCTGGATCTGGAATTTCATGAAGGCATTTACCGGTTGCGCGGCATTGAGGCGGTCGGGGAACTGGCGCCCTATGACCTGCTGGCGGCGCAGGTGCCGGATACGGTTAAATCGGGGGACCGGGTGGTATTCCGGGCTTTCCGGAGGCTGTTCCGGCGCGGGGAGCAGGTGAATGTGGTGTTGTCCCGCAGTTTTGACCGGCATCTGTTTCCGGTGCCGCGCACGGCCTTGAAGAGAAATGTGCGGACCGGGATGTTTGAAGTGTTGCTCTGGAAGGGTGACGCCTTGACTCCGGTGCCGGTGGCGCTGACCGGCGAAATGCGTGAATACGTCCTGGCTGAAGCGCCGGAACTTCATGACGGGGCCCGGCTGGTGATGTCCGACTCCGGAAATTTCGAAGACGCGACGCCGGCGGTGCTGCGGCAGGCCGAAGTGGTGCGACTTGCGCCGACGGAACTGGCGCAGTGGTACGAATGTCGTCCTGTTTCCGGTGATCCGGCGCCGTAGCGGTCTGGAACGGATTTGAAAACGCCCCCGCGGATCGTTTCGTCCACGGGGGCGTTTTTCATGGAGATTGCTTACTTGCGATGCCAGGCCAGCACGATCGGGCTGGCGATGAAAATCGACGAGTAAGTACCGATGATGATTCCCAGCATCATGACCAGGACGAAGTCGTTGATCGCGATGCCTCCGAAGAAGAACATCGTAACCACCACCAGGAAGGTGGTCAGACTGGTCAGGATTGTCCGGCTCAAGGTCCGGTTGATGCTCAGATTGATGATTTCCCGGTAATCGCGTCCCGGCATCAGTCGGCGATCCTCACGGATCCGGTCGAAGATCACGATGGTGTCGTTGATCGAGTACCCGATGATGGTCAGCAGCGCCGCCACAACCGACAGCGACAGCTCCCGCCCCATCAGGATGAAGATTCCCAGCGAAATGATGACGTCGTGGAGCAGTGCCAGGACGCCCGCCACCGCATAGGAAAATTCATAGCGTAGCGAGACGTAGACGCAGATGCCCGCGAATGCCAGCAGAATGGCCACCGCCGCCGACCGGCTCATCTCCCGCCCGACCATGCCGCCGACCACGGTGGATTGGCCGTCGGCGAGCTGCAGTTCCGGAGCGGCGCGATTGAGAATTTCGGCAACGCCGGCATTGAGGTTTTCTGCGGCAAGGGAACCCTGTCCGCCGCGGCGGATGAGAACTTCGAGTTTGCGGTTGTCGGCGACGGAAGCATTGCTTTTATAGCTGATGCGTCCGTGGATGCCGGCGTCGTTCAAGGCTTTTTCCAGTGTGGCGACGGGGGCGTTTTCCTGGTAGTGATAGGAGAGCAGCGTACCGCCGGTGAATTCCACGCCCAGCATGTTCTCGCCTTTGACGAAGAAGACGGCGAAGCTGGCCAGCAGCATCACTCCGGAAAGCAGAAATGCCCTGGGCGCCTGTTTCAGGAAGTTGATCTGGGGATTCTGGAAGAAGCGGCACATTTTCAGCGTCTGCCAGTTCCGGTAGCGCAGCGCATAGTCGAAAATCAGCCGGGTCATGAACAGCGCCGTGAACAGACTGCTCAGAATCCCGATCGACAAACTGACCGCGAATCCCTTGACCGGTCCGGTGCCGAAGTACATCAGGATCAAACCGATCAGCAGGGTGGTGATGTTGCCGTCAAAAACCGCGGAAAAGGCTTTGTCGTATCCCAGCGACACCGCCGTGCGCAGATTCTTGCCCGCAGTAAGCTCTTCCCGGATGCGTTCGAAGATCAGCACGTTGGCATCCACCGCCATCCCCATGGTCAGGATGATCCCGGCAATCCCCGGCATGGTCAGCGTCGCCCCGGTGGCCGCCATGGCGCCGAGGATCAGCACCACGTTGACGCCCAGTGCGATCATCGCGATCAGCCCCGCGCGGAAGTAATAAATGCACATGAACGCCGCCAGCAGCGCCAAGGCCAGCAGTCCGGCCCAGATGCCGTTGCTGACATTGTCCGCGCCCAGCGTCGGGGCGGTGTCGTAGACGGCGGTGATGTTGATCCGGAAGGGGAAACTGCCGCTGCTCAGCGCGTCGGCAATGTTCTGGGCCTCTTCACGGGAGAAGTCTCCGGAGATTTCCGCCCGGCCGCCGCCGATGGCCCCCTGAATGACCGGTGCGCAATAGAGTTTTCCGTCCAGCACGATCGCCAGCTGGCGTCCGACGTTGTCGGCGGTGACTTTGGCGAAGCGTTCGCCGCCGGTGCTGTTGAAACGCAGTGCGATTTTGGTCTGTCCGAATTCATCCCGGACGACCATGGCTTCGGCAATGTCGCGGCCGTCCATCTCCACCTTGCGGGAAACCAGATTGAAATTCCGGTCGGTGCGGTCTTTGCCGTCCCGGGAAACTTCGCGCATCAGGTCGTAACCGGCGGGAGGCACGAAGCCGGCCGGATCGGCGGCGGCACGGAGCTGCAGCGCCTGATTGTCCGGATGAACCAGACGGAACTGCAGTTTGCAGCTCATCCGGATCAGTTTCTGGAGTTTGTCCTTTTCATCCTTGGAGACGATGGGGGCGCGGAGGGCGAGTCCCCGGGCGCCGAACGGGGTGATTTCGGATTCGAAGATGTTCTGGGTTTCGAGGCGCTTGCGCAAACTTTCCATGGCCAGATCGCGGTAACGGGCGAAGTCGGTGGACATGCGTTGTTCCAGTTCTTCGCGATCGGTCCGGCTGGCTCCGGGCGCAAAGCGGGCCAGAAATTCTTCGTCCGGCTCCAGCTCCAGCAGGAATTCCACGCCGCCGTTGAGGTCGAGTCCCAACCGGATGGAGCTGGCGGCTTTTTTCCGGATCAGGGCGATGACGTCGCTGTTGTCGGCAAGATCCGTGCCGTCCACCAGATTTTTCAATTCGACCCCGGCGCTGTCCGCGGCTTCCAGCAGGGCCACCGAGGGATAGCTGTCGGGACGTTCGGCCTGACGCTCCCGGGCGTCTTCAATCAATGCGGCGGCGGTCGGGTCGTCGGCGTTTTTAAGCGTCTCCCGGAACGTCTGGTAGAAGTCGCGCGGGGTCAGCGGGTGAATGGAAAGTCCGAAAATCGCGATCACCACGACCACGATCGCGGTGCGCAGTTTCAAATATTGCTGATTCATGATGAAAATTCCTTAAACATACGATTCGGCACGGCGTTCCGTCTGAGAGAACGCCGCGCTGTCCTTGAGATTCAGGACGCGGTCCCGCCGTGTCGGCGTGCCAGCAGTTCGATTCCGGCGGTGATTCCGGCTCCCGCTGCCATCAGCAGCAAACAGCACCAGAATTCCATCCCGTACTGATCCGGAAAGACCATCCGGCTGGCCAGCACCCGGAGTTCCTCGCCGACCGTGACTGAGTCGACGACCTGCTGCCACGGCCACAGCCGGATCAGCGATCCGAGCATGAAGCCGATCATCACCGCCGTCGTCATATCCCGGAAGCGGCGGAAGAGCCAGCTGAGCAGATGAGCGATGGAGCCGAGCCCGGCCAGGCATCCCAGGCCGAACCAGAAGATCACCCGCAGTTCAAATCCCTCCCAGGTGATCGCCCGCAGCACCGTGTAGTACTGGCCGAGCAAAAGCAGCACGAAGGAGCCGGAAATTCCCGGCAGAATCATGGCGGAAATGGCGATGGCTCCGCACAGCATCAGACACCACCAGCTGTCCGGTGTCGAAGTCGGCACCAGCCGGATGACCAGATACCCGACGCCGGTACCGAGCAGCAATCCGACGACCGCGTCGGCGTGCCAGCGCGACACCATCCGGATGCACAGCAGGACCGAGGCGAGAATCAGGCCGATGAAAAAGGAGAAGGTATAGCTTTCGTAGGTGGTGAGCAGTTTTTCCATCACCTTGGCCAACGTCAGCACCGCCAGCGCCATGCCGCCGCCCAGCGCCGCCAGAAAACGCCATGGCACCAGATCGAAGAATTCCCGGAATCTACCGGTGCAGAACAGCATCCAGGTTTTTTTCTCCGCCAGTGTTTTAAGGGCTTCGATCAGCTTCTGATAGAAACCCAGCACGAAGGCCACCGTGCCCCCGGACACGCCGGGAATCACGTTGGCCGTGCCCATCAGAAAGCCGAACACGGCGTAGCGCAGCGCCGGACGGATGCCGCGGTCGTCAACAATATTCATTTCAACCCTCCCGGATGGATCAGTGCCACGGCGGCGGCAATGGTGATTCTATTTTCGGCACAGTCAATCGGGACCGGTACCGGATTCAGGCGGCGCAACTGCGCAGACGCGGCGAAAAACGCTCCCGCAGCCGCCCAAACGGCGGCGGCAAGCGGGGCGAACGACAGGAAACAATCAATCAATGCTCCAGGCTCCTGCATGGGAACACTCCTGCTTGGTTTTGCACATGATGGGATTTGCCGTCGCAGCAATCGGCGGCGGCACAGAATCATGCCGATTGACGCCGCGCGATTCGCCCGCCGGAAGACGGTCATCCGGCACATGGCGATCAGGAAGGAACAAGAAAAAGAATGTTTCCCGTTCGGGGTGCGGCGTCAGGCGCGGGGGGTGCCCGGTCCGGCGCGCACCACCTGGTGGTCGGCCAGAAATTCCTGCAGATAAGTCGGAATACCGCAATGCAAAGCATAGCGGCGGAAACATTGCCATTGGTACCGCAACTGCGGAGTATCCGGTACCGCGGCGACCGGTATGCGGGGGAGGGGGCGCGGACATTTTCCGGTCGTGCCGGAGGAGCGCTGCTCCCAAGCGGTATTTTGCCGTAGTGTCCCGCGTTCCAGTCGGGCGCGGCCGGCAAAAGTTTCCGCGGCCTGCGGTGTTTCTTCGGGGGCGGTGGCGTTAAGTCCGGTCCGGTCCGGGACGACAGCGGTGCCGGAACGGTCGCAGGAGATATGGGCCGGCGCCCCGGCCGGAAGAGCAAGAACAACCAGCCCGCCGAGCACCAGCAACAGCAGCAACGCCGGCAGACCGATGGATTTCGTAATGATTCGACGCAATGATTCCATTGCGGTAATATAGGCAGACTTTCGCGGATTTGCAATATGCGGCGCGGCAAGAGTGCAAATTTTTTCGCCGTCTCAGGAGCGATATACCTGGCAAGGCAGGTCTGACGGCATTTGCGGCGGCGGTTCCGGAAGATCCCAGATCAGAGGGCATTGGTCCAGGCGGGCGACGGCGAGCAGTTCCGGTGTCAGCAGTTGCCGGCGCGGCGCCAGCCCCGGTGCGTGCCAGCCGCGCTTCCGCAGTTCCCGCAATAAATAGAAAAAATGGAGCGCTTCCTGTTCCGGCGGCAGCGGCGGCAGACGGAGCGAAAGCAGAAAATCATCTCCGCGCAGTCGCCGGATTTGATTTCGGAACCGCCGGGCGCGATTCAGCGTTGCCGCATAACTGGCGGCGCAGCACATTGCCGTTTCATTGGAAAAATGCAGGACCGCGCCTTCCAGAATGAACCTCCGACCGGCATATTCCATTCCGGTATCCGGGGCAGGCTCCGACGGGAGCGCCGCCGGTTGCTCCGACGGGATTTCCCAGAGGAAACGGGAGGCGCAGCAGGCGAGAGCCGTATCGGGATCGGGGCCGCGGCATTCCGTGGCGAACCGGATGTGCCGACCGTGGCGGAATTGCTCTTGATTCCACCGGTTCAAGACCGCGACGGCTTCCCCGGGGGGGGCGGGAAGGCGCAACACCGGAGAGAAGGGCAAGGTGGTACATTCCGGGGATTCCGGGGAAATGCTCCCTACCACCGGTTCCTCCCGGAGCGATACGGGGGCGGCCCAGGGGAAGATCCGGCGCATGGCGGCGGTATTTTCCGGAGAGTACGGCATGACGAGAAGAAAACCGAGTCGCGAGCTGTGCAGGTCTCCGGTAAGTCCGTCCGGGAAGTACCGGCGCATGGCGGCGGCGGCGACCCAGACATCCGAATCGGAAAGAGTGGCGGCGGCGAATACGCAATGTCCGTATTCGGTCATGGACGCGGGGATGGGGGTGATTCCCAGGGGGGCCGCCATGAGTTCGAGTTTTCTTTTCATGGGAGTAGTATTGCAGTCGGCTCTTTCGGGTGGAAACTGGATTTTTAGGGAAATATGGAGCGTGAACGGAAAAAATCAAGGGGAGGAGAGGGATTTTTCCGGTCGCCATTCCGGTGGCGGGAGAGGGTGCGTTGTGCCGGTCGGCCGTTTCGTCGCGAAACCTTGCCGGAGGCGGTGTCTCTCAAAACTCTCCGGAATTTCCGGAAAAACCCTCTTGCTGCGCTTGCGAAAGCCGGAAATCATGCTACATTAAAGCCAATCTGACCATTGCGGGAGAGATGGCCGAGTGGACGAAGGCGCAACATTGGAAATGTTGTGTGGGGGTAACTTCACCGTGGGTTCGAATCCCACTCTCTCCGCCATTTTTTTTATCCCCCTTTTAATCTTGCTGACAAAATCATCCTTGATGTTATTTGTAAAACTCGTTGACTCAAAGGCTTTTACAACATTTCTGCCAGTGTGTAAGAAACACACTCAGACTCTGAAATCAGACCGTTTTGCCCCGGGGTTTGTCTGAAATCTGTCTGAATTCTGAGTTTTTCTGAAAAGTGTAAAAATCAAGGTTCTTTTTATAAGTGCTTGATTATTAACAAAGTCTTGTTTTTGTACCTTACCGAGCATGAGGGAAGTTATGAAAACGGAGCGTGTTTTTATCAGCCCCCATTTTTGTCTGGAAAATTTACCCTCAAAATTCTTACCTTGCGGGGAAGAAATGAAAACGCTGGCAAGTTTTTATCTTCACCCAACAGTCTATTTGGATTTTTACCGACATTTTACCCTCAAAAATCATCAATTCTTACCGAGGTAATGGGGGAAGATAAAAAAACGCTGACCATTTTTTCAAGTCTAATAAAAATTCTGTGAAGTTTTTTTCACAAAACCGCTTCACAAGGGCTTTTGTGCTGCCCTTTGCCACTTACCCGACCTTTGCCGCAACCGCCGCGACACGCCCCCAAAAACGCAAAAAAGGCGGCAAGATTTCTCCTGCCGCCGAAGCTATTTCCCGCTATCATCGTTCCGGGAAACCTTTATGTGTGTTTTGCTTATATGTTGAAACGCCGGTACCATCCTTACTTCAACAATACATCTGCGGCTTTGAGTGCAAGTTTTACTGCAGCTTTCTGTATCGCCTTTTTGCCGGAAATGATTTCTGCTGTATCTGCGGCACCGGCATACGCACTGTCTGCCCAAACTATGTTATTATTTGCCGTAGATATTATTTTAAGTTCAACACGAGCTCTGGAAGTACGATAATTGCCAAAGGTATCCGAAGATTCAGAAATGGCTTCTCCGAAAATAAGATAATCAGCTCCGGCTTTCTCCGCCGCTTCCACCAATTTTGTACGATTTCCAATCAAATTATCAAGTAAACCATTCTGTCCGACAGCTAAAGGCGCAAGCTGTTTCACCGGAAACTTTTGTGTCAGGAAAAATTTGGTCAATTCATTTTCTGCTGCCGGATCAATCAAACGCTGACTTGCAATATGGATTTCCGGAATAAATATTGCTACAACCGGTCTCTTTTTGTCCGGTACAAGAATTTCTATTTTTGTTGATACGGAATTTACTGCAGCTTTCTGACTTTTGATCAAATCAATCGCAGTCTGGGCAGTCTTTCCGGCTGCACTTTCAAGATTATTGGCAACATTAATATATTTCATTTTAACCACACCGGTTTTAACGGAGATGGTTTTCACAAAAATCATAAGCTTATCACCTTTTTCCCGAACCGAACCCGAAACAAAACTGTCCGCACCGAGCAGAGAACCTATATTACTGACATCATCAGCATTGAGCATTCCGTTAGGTTTGAGAGATCTTTCACGAAGCAATTTATCAAGCTGTTCACGATCGACCAATTTTATCTGCTCAGAGCAAGACAGCTCTGCTGAAACAATATCATTGAACAGTCCGGCATCAACTCCTTTGCCGTCAATCAACATCGGATTGAAAATTATCACTGAATCAGCAAGCGCAATTGAAGAAATAAGAAAAACTGCCATCACTGAAAAGATTTTTGGGGAACGTAACATTTTTTATCTCCCGTTTTGTTGTTGTTTTGCTTTTTCAATTTGAGCCAGCAGATTGGAAAAAACCTGCCGTTGGCGTTTTACCAACCGTTTATCAGTTATTGCCTGCTTTACAAGCGGCTCAATTTTCATTCCCTGTTTGGTCATAACATAAACCCGGATAAGTTCATTGTATGCCGCTTCCTGAAAATTGTGCTGTTTACCGATCTTTATAGCGGCACGATAGCTTCTCTCTGCCATGTCAAAACGCTTGACTCCGATATATGAACGAGCCTGAACCAGCAGATAAAATTGCCGTTCCTGTCCCTGAAGTTCTTTTATTGCCAGTGCTTCATTGACATATTTCAGCGCATTGACAGGATCGCGTTTGCTCCACAGATAAACATTTGCCAAATCTCCGAGTGCATTTGCCTTCGCTGCCGGATCAGGATCTTTCATGGCAAGGATTTCTTTGACCCAGGCTTCGCTCTGCCAGGTACCCTGATTTTTCAAGGCTACAAGCAGAATCTGACTACGCTCTCTTTCAGAGAGACCTTTCAAATTGAGTCCGAAACTCAAAACTTTTTCACGGTTTTCTTTTTTGCCCTGCCGGGCGATATATGACATGAGTTTGATTTTGCGCTCGAAACTCAACTCCGGTTCATCATAAAGCAGAGATTCTGCGGTAGAAACAGCATCACGGCTTCGTATCTTTTGCAAACAATCCCAACTGCGGAATCTTGCATTGATACGTTTTTGAGCATCTTCGGTTTCCAGAGAAGCATCATCAAAAGCGACAGCGGCATCTTTGAATTTCTTTGACTTGAAAAGTTGTTCAGCCTGCTGCATCTGCTTTTCATAGGTATTTCCCATGAGAGAAAAAACGCTTAAACTCAAAAAAACTGCAATCAGAATTTTTTTCATTTCCACTCCTTTTTATATTCTTCAAATTTTTTAATTTCTGCTTGTGAACAATGTCTTTCAACATTCCGGTTTGCCATACGGCGCAACGCCCGCCGGATATTGCCCTTCTTAATAACTGGCATACATTCGGAACAGATTTTGAAATCCAATTCGTTACACCGGATGAAACTTGAAATCGCCGCCATCATACAGGGATAATTGTTGCAATACTTATTTTCACGCATAGTGTTGTTCAAAATCTGGCGGGTCGTCGAAACTGCAATCAGTTTAACTGAATCAACCGTCGTTGCAGCAATCGGCATTCTTGAAAAAGAGGCTATACCGAAATCCGGCAAATTGTTAAAAAGCACATTTATACCATCATCATTTATTGCATCTGACAGCAGAATATGAAATAACATACCATCGGTCGGAAACGCGTCTCCGTATGCGTAACGCACCGCCAATTCCAATTTGCCGGCAGCAAATGCATGGTGTCCGGCATCATACGCTCCCTTGACCGGCAAAGGACGCACCGGCAGAATTTTTACTGTCAGACCGAGTTCTTTTTCAAGCATTGCGGCTGCAGACTCAACTTCTTTGGGCGGCATATTTCCCAATCCCTGAAAATAGACTGGATATTTTGTCCATTGGGCAAACAGCTCTTTGGCAGGATAAAATTTAATCTGGTTACTGCTGGCACGCAGTTGCTTGATTTTTTCTGCGGCAATTTTGTTCAGTCCGATATTAAAGAAACAATTTTTGTAGTATGTGGATTCTTTTTTGCCGTACTCTTCAAAAGCCTCAAGCCACTTTAAAGCATCGCCAGGTGTACCGTATTTTTCAACCAATTCGATCCAAATCAGAAATTCTTCGCTGTAACGAGGGGTAAATAGCGGCTTTGCTTCCACTCCGGTTTTATACGCGAGTTTATGGTCTCCGCTCAAATAATATGCGTACAACGCATGTCCGGGACGCTGGGATTTAAGGAAATAATCGCCGCCTTTGCGGAAATTTTTACGCCGCATTTCCAACATTCCCATATCATAATCGGTTATATCCAAACCACCGTCTGCCCGATTGCGCCAGATAGCTTCGGCTTCATCACACCTGCCGGCATTTACCAACAATCGAAACTTTAACCGTCCGATAGAATCATTATATTCTGCAATCGAACGATAGCGCAACCTGTCAAGTATCGGCAACAGGAAGTTGGCTGCCATTTTACTTTGTTCTTCTGTAGTGGTCAGATCCGAACGGTTTGGCTTGGATTTATCGGAGTAGATATGATACCAATGCTCCGGACAATACCGGAAATAAAGATTCCACACCAGTTCATGAGCAAGAACCAGACAACGGAAGTGGTCTTTGGAATTGAGCAAAAAATAGCTTTCTGCAAGCGAAAGGATCTGTCCGCTTAAAACGGAAGTACTTCGATACTGAAAACGGGATTTGCGGATAACATCAAGCAGCCGCTTTGATTCAATATCGATTGCCTCAGCGTTGAATTTCCCACTGCCGGTCGGCGGCAATAAATCGGGAGCGTTCAAAATAGTTACAGCGGCTTTGGCAAGTTCAGATTCCTGTGTTTCATTTGTAAAAGAGCCGGTAAAAGCGTTGACCACCACACCGGAATTGCAATCAACAGCCAGGATATCCAGCCTGCGGATTCCTTTTTTCTCGCCATTAGTGACCATTCCGTAAATGATCCGGTCAGCGGAAAGTAATCTGCCGATTCCGGCGGCACTTCCGGCATCTATATTATTGAACATCTGCAGCTTATGTTCAGCAAGAATTTTATCTATATTTTCCCGGGAAACAATATTTTTCAATTTTCCGCTTTGCTGGATTTGATATACAAAAAAATCTGTTCCTGAAAACTTTTTTGACTTATCAAAATCTTTGATCGTCATAATATCAAAAAACGGCAGAATTGCCCATGTTTCATTTTTACGGTCAACGCTTGCGGATGTGGCAACTTTGCGGGGAGAAAGTTTCAATTTTTTGGCAATATGGTCTGAAATAAATCTTGCCTCCTTGTAACGTCCGGCTTTTTCACGGAAAACATCACGCTGCAATGCTCCATCAGCAGCATTTATCAGCAAAAGTTCAATATCTGTTTCACTCCATTTACCATTCATCCTGCGCCCTTTTTGATAAGAACCACCGACAATCCATTGCGGAGACGGCATGGCAGCGAGTTGTTTTTCAAGCGATGACAAAGAGCGCTCCTGATGGAGCAGCAAGCCGATGTTGCGGGCTGAGATATGGCATTTCCAACGGGTAAACAACTCCGCTGAAAGACGGGTCTGAAATGTGTATGCTTTATGTGACATATACCAACCAATACGGTCGAGCATCGGTTCAATGGTAATAACCGGAATTTCACCGTCACCTACAGTATTTTCTGCGCTGAATAAATCAGCACAAGCCATACTTAAAATAATTATACAAAGAAATATTTTTTTCATCTCATTGCTCCACAGCAATCATTTCTATCTTTCTGCGGTCAATAATATAACACAAAAATTTCATCTTCAAAGAAAAGTTTTTCTTCGCCGAACGATCCTCTTTGTGAATTTTTGAAATTTCCCAGGAGGGTGCAAAAAATCATTTTGCGCCTCTCCCCTAGGTTGGACAACTTTTATCAAAAGATTGGTGTAAAGACCCTTGGTTTACTATATCCCATTGTTTGCCGATTGCAAGTTCCGAAATAGACTTCATCCGGTGTCTGGTATTGGAGTGCCGAGTGAATCCGCCTGGAGTTGTAAAAATTCACATCTGACCTGCGCCGCTGCCTTCTCCTCCGCGTCCAGCTTGGGAAACACTTCGTTTCTCAGGTAGCGTTCCAGAAGCAGAGCCTTGTGTCCCGAGTTGGCGGCAAGCAGTTTCTCGACGTCCGCGCGCGGAACAAGCCGGACGACCTGCAGTCCGCCGGGTGTCCGGATCCGTTCATAAAGCGGAACGTTTTCGGTGTGTTTTGCCAGTTCCCGGTTGGGATTGCTCCAGCCGAGAATGTTGCAGTGGTGACGCGCAGGACATTCGTGTTCAGGGCCTTGTCGAAAACGATTTCATAGTCCGGTTTGGCGGTGAACAGCTTTCCCTAAAGATGCCATTTCTCCGGCAGCTTCGTTTTTTTGGAATACGTTTCCGGAGAGAACGTGATCCGGAGTCCGTCCGCCGCACAAAGCGGAAGCGCGGAAAGAACGGCAAAGGCAAGAAGAGGAAAAAATTTCACAGCCATCCCATAGGAAAAGAAAAAGTTGAAAGATGATGGTTCTGGATGCAACTTATATTTCAGCACAGGATAGTTCCCGTCCCATGCCAATAGCATAGACTATTCAAGCGGATTTTTCAAATCCAGATCCGGCTTATTTTCAAAAAAATTATCATATTATTACGACTGTGTCTCATTCGAATACCGTTTGTAATACCGCTGCGGCTTGATCCCCGACAATATCGCATAAAGTTCCCGCGATTCCAACTCGATTTTACCTTCCGCTGATACCGGGAGATTGAACTGACCGCGTTCAAGCCGCTTCGCAAAAATGCACATGCCTCCATCCTGATAGAAAAGCATTTGCACCAACTTTTTGTTCCGGCTGAAAAACACGAACAGATGTCCGGACGCCGGATCGCGACCGATATATTCCTGCACCGCTCCCGCCAAACCATCAAACGACTTACGAAGATTCACAGGATGCGCACAATAATAGATGCGCTGATTACCTCCAAGGGAAAACATCACCGTTCCTCAAATACATCC